>NZ_JAZUGX010000063.1:0-130689 GCF_045641405.1 Treponema sp. | reverse complement strand
ACGGGGCTTCATGCCCCTGCGGGTGTCAAACTACGGTAGGCTTGAACGTTAGTGAAAGCAAGCGCCTTGAGACGCATGTTTGAGACACTTGGCTTATAGCCACAGTGCAAACCACCCCTTTGAGGGGTGGTTATGATTTTACTTTGAAGATTTCTTACTTCTGTCCATAATACGCATTTGGACCGTGCTTTCTCATGTAGTGCTTTTCGATGATGTAGTCAGGCAATGTCTGTTGTGATGAGTTGATCTGGAGTGTGTTCATTGCCATGTGGCTTACTTCTTCAAGAACAGCTGCGTTGTATACCGATTTTGCTGCTGTTGCTCCCCATGCGAATGGCCCGTGTCCTCCAACCAAAACCATGTTTACCTCATCTGGATTAAGCTTGAGAGAGCGGAAATGGCTTACGATAAGGTTTCCCGTTTCCTTTTCATAGTCGTTCTGAACTGCTTCGCGGCTCAAATATGGTGTACATGGAACTGCCGTTTGAATGTGGTCTGCATGAGTCGTTCCAAACAGTGGAACTGCCTTTACTGCCTGTGCCCAGCTTACGGCATATGTTGAGTGGGTGTGGATGATTCCGCCGATTTTTGCTTCGTCTGCCACTGCGAATTCCTTGTAGAGGACTGCGTGGGTTGGAGTGTCGCTTGATGGCCTAAGTTTTCCTTCAACAACATTTCCGTCCAGGTCAACAATCACCATGCTGTCTGCTGTAAGTTCAGGATACGGAACTCCCGAAGGCTTGATTGCAAATACTCCTGCATCCTTGTCAAAGGCACTTACATTTCCCCATGTGTAAAGGGCAAGATGCTGTGCCGGAATTTCCATGTTTGCTTCGTATGCTTCTCTCTGTAATTCTGTGTATTTTCCCATATTGTTTTTCTCCTATCCTCTGAACGAGGAGGTGATGTTTTAATTAGTTATATAAATGCGGAGTAGGGGTTCGTGCCAAACTGCGATTTGCGACCCAATCCAATTCTGAGGGTGAAACCCTCAGCTTTTTAGGTGGAAAGGGAGCACCCTAGCAGGCTTGGCCCGGTTCCCGACGGAAGCATTTATATAAAACTATTTAAGATTTTCAACAGCTGTGCGTTCTGCGGCAAGAGACTGTTTGTATCCTTCGAGCCACTTGTCAAATCCTGCAACATCATCGGCTGCAGGGGCTACTGTCTTTTTCTGTGCGCTTGCAAACACTTCGCTTTCAAGCCAGTCACCAAGGTTCTTTCCTTTTGTATCTGCGGCATATGCTGCAAGAAGGGCCATTCCCCATGGACCGCCTTCACCTGCTGTTGCCATTGCACTGATAGGTGTATGCATTGCGGCTGCCATTGTTTCAAGACCAACGCCTTCTGTCTTGAAGTATCCGCCGTGTCCTGTCATGGAATCGATCTTTACGTTCTCGTTGAAAAGAACATCCATTCCAAGACGCAATGTTCCAACTGCTGAATAGAACTGGCTTCTCATGAAATTTGCAAGATTGAATTTTGCATCCTGTGAGCGTACAACCATCGGACGGCCTTCGCTAAAGTCTGTGACGCCTTCACCTGAGATGTAGTTGATTGTATAAACTCCGCCGCAGTCCTTGTCTCCGTCCTTTGCGCTTCCAAGAATGGTGTCGTAAAGTTTGCCCGTATCAAAGTCTGCGCCAAGAAGCTTTGCTGCTTCTCCGATTATTCCAACCCATTTGTTGAATTCAGCAGTACATGTGTTTACGTGAACCATTGCTGTCGGTTTTCCGTCTGGAGTTGTAACGATGTCGATTACTCCAGGGTAAGCCTTTGAAAGTGCCTTTTCAAGGACTACCATTGCAAATACGGAGGTTCCTGCAGAAATGTTTCCCGTGCGTGGAGCAACGGCATTTGTTGCAACCATTCCTGTTCCTGCATCTCCTTCCGGTGGTGCGCAGAGAATTCCGTCTGAAAGTTCTCCTGTTGGATCAAGCCATTTTGCACCTTCTTTTGTAAGTGTACCAGCATCTGCTCCTGCTGGAATTGCCTTTGGAAGGAGGTCAAGAAGCTTTTTTGATGCTCCCTTTGAAGCTGCGATTTCATCAAACTTTGCAACCATTGACTTGTCGTAGTCACCTGTATTTGCGTCAATAGGGAACATCCCGCTTGCATCGCCTACGCCAAGAACCTTTTTGCCTGTAAGCATGAAGTGGGCATAACCTGCAAGGGTAGTAAAGAAGTCTACCTGTGGAATGTGGGGTTCCTTTTTAAGAATTGCCTGATAGTAGTGGGAAATGCTCCAGCGTTCAGGACATGGATAGTTGAAAAGTTCCGTAAGCTCTTTTGAAGCCTGCCCTGTAATTGTATTTCTCCATGTTCTGTATGAAACAAGAAGATTGTTGTCCTTGTCAAAGGCAAGATAGCCGTGCATCATGGCGCTGATTCCGAGTGCCTTGAGTTTTGTAAGCTTTACGCCGTATTTTTCCTGGACGTCTTTCTTCAATTCTGCATAAGCGGTTACGATTCCGTTGTGGACTTCTTCAAGGCTGTAGGTCCATATTCCGTCAGCAAGGGAATTTTCCCAAGTAAAACCGCCGCCTGCAACGGGATTTTTTTCTGAATCTATAAGAACTGCCTTTATGCGTGTAGAACCGAATTCGATTCCAAGGGCAGCCTGACCATTTTCAATTTCTTTAGCAACTGCTTCTTTTGTCATATTTACCTCTGCAAATCATACTAACCGACATTGTAAAAAAAACAAGTGCTGAATTTTCCTGCAAATGGTCAAAAACTATCACTAAATATGAAAATTCGAACATAATGATAGGAAAACTTGAAAATCGGGAACAAAAAAACTATTCCTTTCTGCAAATTTTCAGTTGATAATCATAATCACAAGGGATGTAGAGGACATCCTTAATTCAAACTTTTTTTAGAGGTGTAACTATGAAAAAGATTTTAGTGTTTGCTGCTGCAATGGCTATGGCAGTTCTTCCAACATTTGCTGCAAAGTTGATCAAGGTTGGTATCATCAACAATGACCCTAACGAATCAGGTTATCGTACAGCTAACGTTAACGACATGAAGAACACATTCACAAAGAAGAACGGCTACAAGCCAACATTCTTCTACAGCCTTAAGAACGACGAACAGATCGCTGCAGCTCGCAAGATGGTACAGGATGAAGTAGACTACCTCCTCATCTCTGCTGCTGGTACATCTGGTTGGACATCAGTTCTCAAGGATGCAAAGGACGCAGGTGTTAAGGTTATCCTTTTTGACCGCACAATCGATGCAGATTCAAGCCTTTATGAAGCATCAATCGTTTCTGACATGGCTCAGGAAGGAAAGACAGCAGTAGATTGGCTCGCTTCACAGAACCTTAAGGAATACAATGTAATCCACATCCAGGGTGTTATGGGTTCAGCTGCTCAGATCGGACGCTCAGGTGCTCTTGATGCAAAGGCAAAGCCAGAAGCAAACTGGAACATCGTTGCTCAGCACACAGCTGAATGCAACGCAGAAAACGCACAGCAGATCGTTCAGTCTGTAATCGACTCAGGAAAGAAGTTCAACGTAATCTACGCTGAAAACGACGATATGGCTAAGGGTGCAGCTGCTGCTCTTGATAAGGCTGGTATCTCTCACGGTGTTGGAAAAGATGTAATCATCATGGGATTCGACTGCAACAAGTGGGCTCTTGAAGAACTCCTTGCAAAGAGATGGAACTATGATGGTCAGTGCAACCCATTCCAGGCTTCATACATCAACGACATCATCAAGAATGGTGCAAAGCAGAAGACAGTTATAATGGTAGAAAAGGGATTTGATGCAGCAACAATCACAAAGGCTGATGTTGCAAAGTACGGTATCTAATCTAGATTATGACTGGATTCTTCGATAAATAATAACTATAAAATTGTTGGAGAATCCAATACCTTGGACACGAGGGGCGGATTGTCTAAAAATCCGAACCTCGTGTTTTTTTTTGGAGGACGACCATGCAGGATAAATCAGTTCTTGAAATGCGTGGAATACACAAGAGATTCCCAGGTGTATATGCATTGCAGAATATTGATTTTACTTTGCGTGAAGGTGAAATTCACGCTCTTATGGGAGAAAACGGAGCCGGAAAATCAACTTTGATCAAGGTTCTGACTGGTGTTTATCAGAAAGATGAAGGCCAGGTATTTGTTAAAGGAATCGGAGCTGTAAACATTCGCTCCCCACAGGATGCCCAGAATGCGGGTATCTCTACAGTTTACCAGGAAATTACCCTCTGCAATAACCTTACTGTTGCGGAGAACATGTATATAGGAAGAACAAAGGGACCTTTCACAAGCTGGAAGAAGATGAATGAAGGTGCCGCAAAAATCCTCAAGGAACTCGATATTCCTTGTGAAGCAGAACAGCAGCTTTCAAGCTGTTCCATTGCAGTTCAGCAGATGGTTGCCATTGCCCGTGCCGTTGATATGGACTGCAAGATCCTCATTCTTGACGAACCAACTTCATCTCTTGACGATCAGGAAGTTCAGAAGCTGTTCCGCCTTATGCGTGATCTTCGTGCAAAGGGTGTAGGCATCATCTTCGTTACTCACTTCCTTGAACAGGTTTATGAAATCTGTGACAGAATCACTGTTCTTCGTGACGGTCAGCTTGTTGGTGAATATGAAATCCGTGATCTTCCTCGCCTTGAACTTGTTTCAAAGATGCTTGGAAAATCAATTGAAAATCTTGATCAGTCTTCAAAGTCAAGTGAGACTCCGACATTCTCTTCGGATGATGTTGTATATGAAGCTGAAGGACTTTCAAGTACAGGTGGTGTAAAGCCATTCGACTTCAAGATTCACAAGGGAGAAGTAAACGGATTTACAGGTCTTCTTGGTTCAGGAAGAAGTGAAAGTGTCCGCGCTGTATTCGGTGCTGATAAAGTACTCGGTGGAAAGGTGAAAGTAAATGGAAAGGATGTAAGCATCACAAAGCCAATCCATGCCATGAAGAATGGAATCAGTTATCTTCCTGAAGACAGAAAGCGTGACGGTATCATCGGTGACCTTTCAGTCCGCGAAAATCTTATTCTTGCGCTTCAGGTAATGAAGGGATTCTTCAAGCCTTTCAGCCGTGCAGAACAGGAAAAGTTCGCAGACGAATATATCAAGCTTCTTGAAATCAAGACAGCTTCCGCAGAAACTCCAATCAAGTCTCTGTCAGGTGGCAACCAGCAGAAGGTTCTTCTTGCCCGTGCCTTGCTTTCAAATCCACAGTACCTCATCCTTGATGAGCCTACTCGCGGTATCGATATCGGTACAAAGACAGAAATCCAGGAGCTTGTCCTTAAGCTTGCAAAGGAAGGCAAGAGCGTTACGTTCATTTCATCAGAAATCGACGAAATGCTTCGTACATGTTCACGCCTTGTAGTCATGCGCGACCTTAAGCAGGTAGGTGAGCTTTCAGGAAATGACTTGAACCAGACAAAAATTATGGAAACTATTGCGGGAGGAGAAAAATAATGTCTTCTAAAAAATTGCCAGACCTCCTTCTTGGTCTTGTTAAAAAGCAGATTTTCATTCCAGTTGCTGCACTGTTGATTCTTGTTGTATTCAATCTTGTTGCAGATCCAACATTCTTCAAGATTACTCTTGGACAGAATAGCGAAGGATTCCCTGTTCTTTCAGGTTATCTCATCACTATCCTTGACAACGCATCTGAGCTTGCAATTCTTGCCATCGGTATGACCTTGGTAACCGCTGCTTCAGGTGGACAGGATATTTCCGTAGGTGCTGGAATCGCCATTGCAGGATCTGTGATTCTTCGTGTTCTCTGCGGAACGGAAGCTCGTCCAGAGGAACTTCAGGCTCCAATTTTTGTGGCATTCCTTGTTGGCTGTATCGTAAGCATGGCATTCGGTGGATTCAACGGTATGCTGGTTTCTTACTTCAAGATTCAGCCTATGGTTGCGACATTGATTCTCTTTACAGCAGGCCGTTCAATCGCTGCGTGGATCAATGACAATGCTCTTCCGATTGTTGTAGATCCAACATTTGGATATTTCGGAAACTTCATTCCAGGTATTGCGGTTCCAACTCCAGTGTTCATTGCAATCTTGTGTATAATAATAACCATGGTGGTCCTCAAGTTCACCAACCTTGGACTCTATACACAGGCAGTAGGTATCAACAGCAATTCTTCAAGACTCAACGGTCTTGATCCACAGTTCATCAAGTTCATCACTTATGTGATTATGGGACTTTGTGTAGCAGTTGCAGGTTTCATCAAGGTATGCCGTATCTCTTCAATCAACTATTCAGTTATTGCAAAGGATATTGAAATGGATGCCATTCTGGCAGTAGCACTTGGTGGAAACGCACTTAGCGGCGGTAAGTTCAACATGTGGGCTTCAATTCTTGGTGCATACGTAATTCAGTTCCTTACGACAACACTGTTCAAGTTCAATGTTGCATCGACTGCGCTTCCTGCATACAAGGCTGTTGTAGTTATCATCCTCGTTGTAATCAGTGCACCTGTATTCCGCGAGAAGATGTCTCGACTTGCTAAGCAGTTGTCTGGTGCAAGAAAACCAACGGTAGTGAAGGGAGGCAACTAAATGAATTTTCTTAACAAAAAGAATCAGAATGAAACAGTCCTTGCAAAAAAGAGACCCCTTTCAGATACAAACCTTCTTCTGGTGATTACGGTTGCAGTTTTCGTTGCAATGTATCTTCTTGCAGTCGTGTTTCTTGGATCAGGTTTCAAAAAGCCACAGACTTTCTTCAACCTGTTGAATGAAAATGCATCGCTTATTGTTCTTTCATGTGCCTTAAGTCTTGTCATGATTACAGGCGGAATCGATATCTCTGTTGGTACGGTTACAGCCCTTGTCTGCATGTGCTGTGCTGTTCACCTTGATATGAAAGGTGGATCTATCGGCGGGGCAATCATGTACGCTTTGATGATTGGCGTTGGTTTTGGTCTTGTTCAGGGATTCCTTGTTGCTTTCCTTGATATCCAGCCTTTCATCGTATCGCTTGCAGGAATGTTCTTTGCAAAGGGTATGACAACTATCGTAAATGCTACACAGTTCAATGTTGAGCACGAAGGATTCGTAAAGCTTATTGAAACTAGAATCTATGTTCCTGGCATGGGATCTGTAAACAAGGTTGGAAAATACATTCCTGCCTATGTTGAACCTGGCGTACTTGTTGCCATTCTTGTAGTCGTAGTTCTTTTCCTTGTCCTCAGATGGACAAAGCTTGGACGCAACTTCTACGCAGTTGGTGGAAATCAGCAGAGTGCAAACATGCTCGGTATCAACGTGCCTATGACAAAATTCCTTGCACACTTCATCTGTTCGATTCTTGCAGCGATCGGTGGTTTCGTTTACTTCATGCATGTTGGTTCGGCATCTCCAAGCCATGCCAGTGGTTATGAAATGAACGCCATTGCATCTTCCATCATCGGTGGAACCATGCTTACTGGTGGTGTAGGAAACATTGCAGGTACATTCTTTGGTGTCCTTTCCCTTGCAACAATCAAGAACATCGTTTCTTCCCTTGGTCTTGATGACGCATGGTGGACAAACATTACTGTAGCCTTCATGATTTGTCTTTTCCTCCTTATTCAGAGTATTGTTCTTTCAAGAAAGAATTCTAAATAATCTGAAACAATGACAAAATCATTGAGCTGATACAAAACTTCGGCTGTCCTAAAGCTTTGTAGGACAGCCATTTTTTAATTCCCAGTTTTGCAATTTAATAAGTTAGGATTTATAATAAAAAGATATGAAAATACACTTTGCCGGTGCGTTTTACAAAAAAATAGAAGAATCCTCTTTTAAGATAAAGTTCGTGGATGGAACTAAGGAATGTGTCCTTCTTCATTTCTATAATCCAATGGTTATTACTTTGGACGGCAACCAGATTGAAACCCAGGCAAATGCATGTATTCTCTATAGACCAGGAACTCCTCAGATCTATTGGAGCAAGAACAACGAATTTGAAAATGACTATATCAGGTTTCTTCCTGAAGACATGTCATTCTTCAATGATTTCCAGATTCCTTTCAACGAAGTGTTTTATGTAACCGATGCCGAGATCATCAGGCGTGAGATGATGGATATTACATATTTCCTTACGGAACGTTGGGAAAACCATGATCATGAGCTTTTGGACCGTCTTTGCAAGGTCATGTCCAACCTTCAGGTCAATAGGCTTTATCCGACCACAAAGACTAAAAGAGAAAGCGAGACTAGATATAGATTGACTCAGCTAAGAAAGGAAGTGTCAGAAAGTCCAGAGAAATGGACTGTGGATTTGATGGCAGATCATTTCTTCCTTACTAGATCTCATTTTTCAGTTCTCTATAAAAAGACTTTTGGCGTAACTCCTCAATCGGACATTCATTTCTTTGTAAATGAAAAAGCTCTCAGGTTGCTTAATACAACTGATCTTACCATACAGGACATTTCACAGCAGTGCGGCTACAATGAATGCGAAAACTTCATCCGTGCTTTCAAGAAAATGAACGGTATTTCTCCACATCAATACAGGAAACAGAAAGCAGAGTAAAAAACACATTGAATTTAAAACAAAAAAAGCTGCCATATAACGGCAGCTTTTCTATTTTTAAATTCGTTCAAGAGACGGAGACGAATCTCCGCCTTGTCAAACCTACTGGAGGAGTGAGAGAACGTTCTGTGAAGACTGGTTTGCCTGAGCGAGCATAGCTGTTCCAGCCTGTGTAAGAACCTGGTCCTTTGTGAAGTCAACCATTTCCTTAGCCATGTCTGTATCACGGATGCGTGATTCAGAAGCCTGGAGGTTTTCTGCACCAACATCAAGTCCTACAACTGTCTTTTCGAGACGGTTCTGGTATGCACCGAGGTCAGCACGCTGCTTGTTGATCTTCTTGAGAGCTTCATCAAGAGTTCCGATTGCGCGGTTAGCTTCATCTGGAGACTCGAGAGTCATGATTTCTTCTGTACCAACGTTGCGGAGTCCGAGAGCTGAAGCAGACATTGTTCCAATGAATACCTGTGTTCTCTGGTCCATGTTAGCACCAATGTGGAGCCACATAGAAGCTGTAACGTTGTTTTCACCTGTTGGGCGAGCAAAGCGACCTGTGAGCATGTTCATACCGTTGAACTGTGCGCAAGATGCGATGCGGTCAACTTCTGCGATGAGGGAAGAAACTTCAACCTGGATCTGCATGCGGTCTTCGTCTGAGTAGATTCCGTTTGAAGACTGTACTGCGAGTTCACGGATGCGCTGTACGATGTCTGTTGTTTCCTGGAGGTAACCTTCTGTTGTCTGAATGAAAGAAATACCATTCTTTGCATTTGTAGAAGCCTGATTCAATCCGCGGATCTGTGAACGCATCTTTTCAGAAACTGCGAGTCCTGAAGCGTCGTCACCAGCACGGTTGATCTTCATACCAGAAGAGAGCTTTTCCATGTTCTTCTGGTTGTTGAGTTCAGTGATTCCTTCTGAACGCTGTGCAAACATTGCACTCATGTTGTGATTGATAACCATAATTTATCTCCTATGATCAAGGTACTATAGTTGCAAGCAAATCGTGAAATCTGCTTCCCCTACTTTGGGTCTACCACCCTATATATTGATTTTCGGAGATTGAAAAATTAACTTTAGCAAAAAAAGCAGGAATTTTTAAAGATTTTTGAGTTTTTTTTCTTCAGAAAGGGCATAAATCGCTTATTTAACCCCCTTAGAACATTCTGTGCATGGAGGAAACAGGCGTTTCCTCTCAAGTTTTCTGGCGAAAACTCGACGGTTTTTACTTAGCACCCTTAGAACATTCTGTGCATCCTGTTACGATTACGTGTTTCTTACCGTCGTTTTTGTTGAAGAGGCGGGCTACTAGATGGCCGTTCTTCAATGGAACGGTTTTATGACAGACGGGACATATTCTTTTTAAGCCTGGCTCTGGAGAAGGGTAGCAGTGGGGGCATCCGTTGATGGTGCATAACTGGTCTGGAACATTCATTGGACGGTAGACACGGCTCACAAGATCCTCTCCTGGAAGAAGCATAGTGTTGCATAGAGGACAGGATACAAGAAGTCCTTTTTTTGCAGCCTCATTTCTTTTCTGCTGGAGCTTTTTTCGTTCGTTTTCTTCTTTATATGCCTGTTTATTTATATAGAAGTTAAGTAACCAGATTATTAGTATGAGTGCCAACGCACCGATGATATAGAACATATATTCAGTATAGAGTGCATGTCAGAATTTTGCAAACCGCCTGTCTGTCAAAAATTGAATTTTTTTCATTGTGAAGTTATAATTATTTCTATATCGGAGCCGTAAAATATGACAAAAGTATCTGAAACTAAAAAACAGAAAACACCTGTCAAAGAGTCTCAGCAGAGGGGAACCGTTCTGTTTCCTCTTCAGTACAATTACTGCAATACAGCAAATCCCTTTTATGACCTTTGGCTTCACTGGCATATGGAATTTGAGATGATTCATGTGGTCGCTGGAAGCTATAGGATTTTTATCAATGATCATGAGGAACTTCTTGAGGAGGGGGACCTTTGCATAGTTGCAGGTAAGGTCGTCCATGGTGATGCTCCAGACAAGGGTGTTGGAAAATATGAATCTGCGGTCTTTGATATTGAGCTTATGCGTCTTCATGGGTTCAGCTCGGATTCTTTTGTTTCAGAAGTTGTGAATGGAACCATATGCATTGAAAGTGTCTATAGATTAAATGAACATAAGGAAATTTCCAGGATTGCGGATTCCTTTTTTGAGACTATCCGTGATCAGAAGGATGGGTGGGAGGCGATCTCAACTGGCTATCTCATCTTGCTTTTTGGACTCATAAAGAAGTACAGGCTGTATTCAGAAAGAAAGGTTCTTCCTGCAAAAGCAAGGGTCAGAAACGAGAAGCTTGAACTTGTTTTTGAGCATATCAAGAAGAACTATATGAACAACATTACCCTTGAGGATCTGGCAGAAGCCGCTGGATTCAGTCCTAAATATTTTTGCCGTGTTTTCAAGGAAATGACAAACCGTGCTCCCGTGGAATACCTCAACTGGTTCAGGATAAACAGATCTTGTGCTATGATACGGGAAACTGATGATAAGCTTCAGGATATTGCGCTGAAATGTGGATTCAATGACTTTAGCTATTTCATAAAAATATTTCACCGCTATAAGAACATGACTCCGCTTAAGTACAGGAATTTCAAGGATTCTAGGAATCCAGATGTAAATATTGATGCAGATGCAGAATATCATGCACTGCTTGAAAAAGGAAAAAAAGAAAGTGTTGAAAAATAAAACCGTCCTTGTTGGTGTGAGTGGAAGTATTGCCGCATATAAATCAGCCTCCCTTGTCAGTATGCTTGTTAAGAGCGGGGCAGAGGTGCATGTGCTCATGACAAAAAATGCGACCAACATAATAAATCCAATTGCGTTTGAAACTCTTACGGGAAACAAGTGCCTAGTGGATACCTTTGACCGTGATTTCGAATTCAAGGCGACCCATGTTTCCATCGCTCAGAAAGCAGATCTTTTTGTCATTGCTCCTGCTACAGCAAATGTCATTGCCAAGGTTGCAAATGGTCTTGCTGACGACATGCTTACGACCACCTTCCTTGCCGCAAGATGCCCAAAGATGATTTCTCCAGCCATGAATACGGCCATGTATGAAAACCCAGTTACTCAGGATAATCTTGAAAAATGCCGTCACTATGGATATGAAATAATAGAGCCTACATCAGGATATCTTGCCTGTGGTGATACAGGGAAAGGAAAGATGCCAGAGCCTGAACATCTTTTTGAATGTATCCTCAATAAAATTCAGTTTGAAAAAGACCTTGATGGAAAAAAAATCCTTGTGACTGCTGGTCCGACGATGGAGGCAATGGATCCTGTCCGATTCATCACAAACCATTCAAGTGGAAAGATGGGATATTCAATTGCAAGAATTGCCATGCGCCGTGGAGCCAAGGTCACTCTTGTGTCTGGTCCTGTCAATATTGCAGCACCTGTTGGGGTTGAACTTGTAAACGTGAAGTCAGCAGCACAGATGTTTGAGGCGGTGAAGGAAAACTTTGCAGAAGCCGACATGATCATAAAGGCTGCAGCCGTTGCAGATTATAGACCTAAAAATGTCAGCGATGAAAAGGTAAAGAAGCATGATGGTGAACTTTCCATTGAGCTTGAGCGTACCGATGACATACTTGCGTGGCTCGGAAAGAACAGAAAGCCTGGACAGATACTCTGTGGATTTTCAATGGAAACTCAGAATATGCTTGAGAACAGCCGTGCGAAACTTGCAAAGAAAAACATTGACATGATATGTGCCAACAACCTTAAGACTGAGGGGGCTGGTTTTAATGTCGACACCAACGTGATCACGATGATCACCAAGGATAAGGAGGTGGAGCTGCCAGTTCTTTCAAAGGATGAAGTTGCGGTCCGCATCCTGGATTTCATTATTGAATTGAAAAAGTAAAAATAAATTAATTACCATAATTCGGAGGTTTTTATTATGGATGGTGTTGAAGAAAAAGTTGTTGAATCAGTAACTGAAGTTGCTGCTCAGACAAAGACTATGCTTCATCTTGATGAGTTGATGGCATATCTTACCTGGGGCAACCTTATGAAGGTTGTTGTTGCTTTTATTTCTGTGCTTGTGTTCTATATTATTTACAGAATCATTAAGCACATTATCAAGAAGCAGGCTGCTCCACGTGTTGAAAAGCATACATACATGCTTATCAATAAATTTGTAAGTTACATTTTCTATGTAATCATCGTTATGTACATTTTGAGTCTTTTCGGCATTAACCTTAAGGCAATCTGGGGAGCAGCAGGAGTAGCTGGTCTTGCACTTGGTTTTGCTGCACAGACTAGTGTAAGCAACCTTATCAGTGGTGTTTTTGTCCTTAGCGAAAAGGCAATGAAGGTTGGTGACTTCATTCAGGTAGGTGATGTATTTGGTACTGTAGACAGCGTTGGTCTTTTGAGCGTTAGAGTTCATACTTTGGACAACCAGATGGTTCGTATTCCAAACAGTTCCGTAATCAACAGTAACCTTGTAAATTTTAACCACTACGATATCCGTCGTTTCGTATTTGAAATGCCAGTAAGCTATGATTCGAATATGGAAAAAGCTCTTGAAGTTGCACAGTCAATTCCAGGAAAGTGTTCTTGTGTTCTTCAGGATCCAGCTCCTTGCGCCTACTTTGACGGATTCGGTGATGCAATCACAATCAAAATTGCTGTCTGGTTCAACAGCAGCGACCTTATTTCTGCAAAGAACCAGATGTACACAGCCATAGTCAATACATGCCGTGAACAGGGTATCGAGATCCCTTATACACATTACGATGTAAAGATTCTCAAATAGTTTTCCTGAAACAGACGCTTTTTGTTATTTCGGCGGTTATATAATAGGTATGAGATGCCTGTTATGTTGCCGCCGATTTTTTTTGTTTGGTCTGTGTTCCATGCTGTTTTCCTGCAGCCGTTTTTCAGTACACGAGGATATCCGGTTTACTCTGCCTGAATCTTCTTCATGGAAGGTTTTTTCTTCCTGCTGTGAACCTTTTGTTTTCAACGGAAACGATTTTGTCTTAAGCGTCGTAAAGAATGAACCTACTGCTGTAATTGTCCGTTCTGAAATTTCCAGTGTGGAATTTGGAGCCATATATCCTTTTGATTCTGAACTGTCTGAATTCCATGTTTTCCCAGCACAGGTACTTTATTCACTTATCCTTTCTTCTGTGAATTCTGAGGAGGAAAAAATGTATTGCCTTTCAACCTTCAACTGGAAACGCTTTGAGGAGGATTGCGAGGTACTTGGAGAGAATATATGGAAGGTCAACAAAGAATCCGTGATGCGAAAGATAGCGAAAGGTACCTTTAGAAAAAGTGACCTGAAGATAGAAAAATCAAGATGAAACCGATACAATAGAAGAATGAAAAAGATACTGCTTGTTTCTGCCGCTTTTACTATTTTGTTTGGGTCATGTGCTAAAAACAGGGAAATCAATTCCAGCCATTTTGGTGAATTTGAAACTGTAAAAAGCCATACCTGGTATGCCTTCAATGAAACTGGTTTTGAAAAAATAGACTTGCCGCAGAATGCAAAGGCTGTTGTGGAAAGACCTTGGACTGAATCAGTAAGAATTTCCAGCGCAGGTAGTGTCATTCCTTCCAAAGATGGTGGACCCAAAGGACCTTATGATGCCTATGCGCTTGTAAACAAAAGAGGTCTTCTTGCATTTGCAAATGACAGGATTGATTTCTATAGGGATGATTCAATCTTTATGAACGATACTGTGGATTCAATGGTCTTTTCTGGAGGAATGCCTGTATTCTATCTATTTAGAAGTACTTTTTTCAATGAGAATCTTGATGCCCGCAGCTCTTTGCATCAGTCGAGACCTTTTCTGGTTGAATTCAATCCGTCATCGAAGGTTTTTTATCCTTTGGTTTCATATGGCAATTTAAAGCTGGGTGATGAAGATCAGATCTCAGGATTTTTCTGGAACGGAAATACATGGGCCTGTGCATCAAAAAAGATGTCAGGCGCTGGTGTGGAATTTTCTTTCTTTGACTGGCAGCCTCTTGTTGCCCTTGCTGATTTGAATCCAGCTATGGGGCAGGAGACCTTCCTTTTTAATTCAATCTCTGAAGATGACTACAAGAAAAAGAATATGCCTAAGCTGCTTGATGCTGCACCAGATGAGCTTAAGAAGCTGCTGTCGTCTATTCCTGATGAATATGCTTTCTATGTTTCATGGCGTGATTTTTCAGGTACATCACCTATAAGCTATTGTCAGATGGGAGCAACTGCTTTTATGCTCAATGCCCATGGAGGAGTTTCTCCAGACAGCGGTTACAGTGTTGCGGTGTTCTCTGATGGAACAACCTATGTAAAAAGACTTTGTGAAGACAAGGTATGCTGTGCCTTCAGGTTGCCTCTGCTGCCTTCTGGATTTACTTATGGAGAAGAGGCAGTTTCTGGAAATACGCTCTACGTTGCCTGGGAAGAAAGTTCCTTCTTTAAGACTGGTAGAGCTGGTTTTATCGCTGTCGATTTAAAGGCTGTAATCAACTAGGTTTGGAATCTTTTTCTTTGGAGGTTCCTTGATATAGAGGTACTTGAGCGGATGGATGTCCAGGACGTTTGCCTTCCATCCTCCTATCGTCTCCAAATCTATGAGATGTGCGCTTACAGGATGCGACACAGGAATGAGCATACCGTCATCGATAAGGATCTGTTCTGCTTTTGACATGAGCCTGTACTGTTCCTCTATGCTGTCCATTCTTGAGGATTCAAGAAGAAGATTGTCGTATTCATCGTTCTTCCATTTTGAATAGTTGAGGGATGAATGTCCGCGGAATAATTCTAGGAAAGCAAGAGGGTCTGCAAAATCTCCGATCCATGAATAATAGAAAATATCTGCATTCCACTGCGGAATTGAGATGTTGTAGCGTTCAACGGTTGTGTTCTGCATCGTAAGTTCAACGCCCAGTGGTTCCCAAGCTTTTTTCAGAAGTTCTCCCCATTTTTTCAAGTGCTCGTCACCAGTGATGACTGCAAATACGATTTGAAGCTTTTCGTCTTCTCCGATTCCATATCTTTTTCTTGCAGTCTTCATCATTTCTTTTGCATCTACAGGATCCCAGTCTCCGATGCCTGTAACCTTTGGATAGCCTGGCAATGGATTCACAAGGGTTTCCGCCTGAATGCTGAAATCTTTTCTCAGTTCATCATAAGGAATTGCTTCTATGAGGGCGTTGCGGAATTCTGCTTGAGTCCACGGATAGTTCTGCATCTTGAAGAAAAGATATACGGTTCCGAATTCAGCGCTCATCTGAAGATTTGACTTGTTGATGATCTTTGAAAAGTCTGCGTTTCCACTGACCCAGTCGAGTTTTCCTGTATTGTATTTGAATGAATTTTCTGGGTAGTCGTCGCTGATCGTAAAGTTGATTCCAGGAATCTTTACTTTTTCTGCATCCCAATAGTTATTGTTTTTCTTGAGGATGATTTCAGATCCATCTATCTTCTCAAGAACGAATGGACCGCTGAAAACCTTTGCATCTGGATTAACTATGCTGAAGGAATGATGGCATAGAATTTTTGGAAGATGTCCCATCGGTTCCTTTAGTCGGATTACTATTGTGTAGTCGTCGCGTACGTCAATCTTGACATCCTCTGCTTTTCCCTTGCCTTCACGGAATTCCTGTGCACCTGCAATGTTGTCGATCAGGGAAGCAAATGGTGCACCCTTTGTTCCAAGAAGTCTGATGAAGGAATCTCTGACATCATTTGCTTTTATTGGACTTCCATCGCTGAATTTTGCGTTTTCGCGCAAGGTTAGAGTCCAGCGTTTCTTGTCCCTTGAGATTTTGTAGGATTTGCAGATGGCTGGTAGTGGAGCCAAGGAGACTGGATCATAGGAAAAAAGCCCTTCATGAAGTCCTGTAAAAAGCTGTGCTTCCGATGAGTATGATGCCGTAAAAGGATTTAAATTATAGGTGTGGTTCGATACGGCTATATTAACTTCTCTTTGCTCGGACATTTCCTGAGCAAAAAAAATAGTGGCCTTCACCAAAGCTAGGACCACTGAAAAAATGATTTTTTTCTTCAATTTGTTACTCCGAATGGAATCCTTAGATTCCAAGTTTTTTCATCTGTTCAGCTTCTTCAGCGTAGGCAACATAGTCGCTTCTCTGCTGGTTTGCCTTTACAAGAATGTTCTTTATTGTTGTAAGTTCCATGCTGCAACCCTTGATCTTTGCTCGATCCACCATATCGACATGGTTCTTAAAGTATTCATCCAGGGCAATGACAAGGGCAAAGAGATGGTTGTTTTCTGTAATCTGTTTATTCAGGTATTCAAGGATGGCTTCGTCCTTCTGCTGGGAAATTTTGTTGTATCCGGGAGTATCCTTCACCGCAAATGCCGAATAAATCTTGACTCTCTTAAGGAGACCTGCTGAGAAATCATTGTAGTGAACGATTTCCTTTTTCTTTGTTTCAGTTTTCTTGTCCGTGAGGAACACTTCATAGTCTACCTTTGGTTCTTCAAGACCAAAGAAAGATCTAAGAAGCTTCAATAGTTTTTCCTTGATAGATTTTTTTCCGCTTTGCAGGACATCGTGATTTGCGACAATCTTATCATATATGACCTTGTATGAATCATAGGTTGTTCCAACCAGACGTAATGCTTCCATAAGGATGGCGTGTGTGTCTACTTTCTGGATCTTAGATTCGGATGTTTCTTCTTTTACATTTATCTTTGCAAGAAGCGCTGCCTGAAGCTCTGCCTTGTTTGGGGCAGTTTCTTCCGCTACGACCTCTGCAATAAGTTCATTGCTTAAAGGACGCTTTGCCATGCAGGAAGGGAAAAGCCTTCTGATTTCTGTTGTCATTCCCTGTGGAGATGCGTATGCCTTGCCTTTATCGAAAGAGGAATTTTCCAGAATGTTCTTTCTGATATCAAGCTTATAGCGTTCCTTCTGGAATTCAGCAAGCCCCTTGAGGACGTTGTTGATCTCCGATATGGCGTTCTGAGTCTTAAGGGTGTTGTCCTTGATCATGCTGACAGTCAACTGGTCTGCATTGTTTTTGAGTTCATTGATTGCGCTGGCAAGTGATCTGGTGTTCGATCTTGTTGAATTGAGGGAAAGATTGCTCCATGTAAATACATTATTGAGTTCAAGCATTTTCTTGATCGTCTCAATGTTGAGCATTTCAACGGAGAACCTCATGTAGTTGCATACATAGTCTATTACGCTCTCGTAATTGCTTAATCGGATTCCAAGAACCTGAGAACGTTCGTTGTCGCTGAAGGGTTCCGTGTCAGGACATTGGATTGAAGTGACCTTGTTGTCTTTCTTGTATGGATCAGGCGTAATGAGACCGCGTCTTACAAGGGCTTCAAATATGTTTCGGACACAAGAAAGGTGAAGCCTGTAGTCGTCCTGAATCTTAGGAAGCTGAGTGCTGTTGTACCATTGCTCGCGGTCAGCACCTGCCATGATGATTTTTGTGTTGAATGATTCGTTCTCTGCCATATTCTATCCAATTAAAAAAAAGTGAAATCTACTTCTATATTTCAAGTATCGGTAAGAATAATGGCAGAGCTTAACGATTTTTTTTACGGCCTTAAAGCCTTGTCTTTTCTACCTCGTCGTGCTGTTCTTCAAGAATCTGCATTACGCGGTCGATGACCTTCTGCTTTGGATCAGGATCGTCAGCAGGAAGTGTTGCAAGATAATCTTTACGGAACTGCTTGCACTGGATTACAGGACTTGCAGTAAAGATCATTTTGTCCTTGCAGACGATGTCTGAAAGCATGTCTTCCTTGCCGTCCTGAATCTGGAGGATCGATCCGTTTATGCTTACGAGGATTGCGATGTCAAAAAGACGGAGGTAGCTGTCGATCTCACGGAGACCACGCTTTGTTTCTGGATGTCCAGGTCTATAGCGTGTTCCTGATGGGAATACAAGGATTACTTCACCTCGACGCTTACAGTCATCCATTGCGTGCATTGCTGCAAGATTGATCTTGCGAGCCTTCATCTCCTCTTCCTTTGCTTCTTCTTCAGAAACGTTCTGGGCTGCCTTATCAAGGCTGCGTGTAGGGTAGATTACTACGCGTGTAAAGCTTTCTGCAAATGCGCGGACGATAGGATCATCCTCATTCAGCTTCATTCCAGCGATGGCAACGATTCTCTTTGAAAGGTCTGCAAGTTCTTCCTTGCCGTTGTGCTCGAGCATGTACATGAGGGCAGGTAGGTCTGTGTTTGCATAATGCTCCATAAGGATGAGACCACTTTTACCCTCTTTTATCTGATTGTAGAAGTCAAGGAAGTTTTCTTCAGCGCCGATGTGGCTTTCTGGAAGAATATTATCCGAAACCAGTTTGTCTATGAGAACCCTGTTCTTTTCGTTTGCTGGTTGATATACATTTGTAGCGTCGATTTTTGCCGCTGCCACTGAATTTCCTGCCAACTGCTTGAAATAAGGTCCATACATACTGCGAATTGTGTTGATTTCCATCATTGTACTCCAAAATAAGGTGTATTTTTCTATTATAAGAGTAGCATTTTTAACTGTCAATTATCAGAAAAATGTTGTCGATTTTTCATTTTTTTATTATCTTTATACACAATCAATCTATTAAATTATTTTTTTGGAGATAAAAATGGCTAAACAGTTAGTTTACGGTGAAGACGCACGCAAGAAGATGCTTTCTGGAGTTGAGCAGATTGCAAAGGCAGTTAAGGTTACTCTCGGTCCACGTGGCCGCCTTGTAATGCTGGACAAAAAATACGGTGCTCCAACAATTACAAAAGACGGTGTTTCTGTTGCTAAGGAAGTTGAACTTAAGGATCCATTTGAAAACATGGGAGCTCAGCTTGTTCGTGAAGTTTCCTCAAAGACAAATGATGTTGCAGGAGACGGAACTACTACAGCTACGGTACTTGCCTATGCCATCGTTCGTGAAGGCCTCAAGCAGGTTTCTGCAGGTATGACTCCAATCGGAATCAAGCGCGGTATCGACAAGGCTACAGCTCAGGCAGTTGAAGAAATCAAGAAGAATTCCCGTGCTGTAAAGGGTAACGACGACATTACTCATGTTGCAACAATCTCTGCAAACAACGACCCTGAAATCGGTAAGATCCTTGCAGAAGCAATCGAAAAGGTTGGCAAGGACGGCGTCATCACAGTTGAAGAATCAAAGAATATGGATACAACTGTAAAGACAGTAGAAGGTATGCAGTTTGACCGTGGATACATCAACGCTTACTTCATCAATGACCGCGAAAGAATGGAATGTTCATACGAAAATCCATTCATCCTCATCTATGATGAAAAGATCAGCACAATGAAGGACCTTCTTCCAGTTCTTGAAAAGGTAGCTCAGACAGGACGCCCAATCATCATCATCGCAGAAGATGTTGACGGTGAAGCCCTTACTACTTTGGTTGTAAACTCAATCCGTGGTGCCCTCAAGTGCTGTGCTGTAAAGGCTCCTGGATTCGGCGACAGACGTAAGGAAATGCTTCAGGATATCGCCATCCTTACAGGCGGAAAGGTAATCTCAAAGGCAGTAGGACTCAAGCTTGAGGCAACAGAACTTGAAGATCTTGGTACAGCTAAGTCTGTAAAGATCGACAAAGATAATACAACAATCGTTGACGGAAACGGTGACAAGGCTGCCATCGCTGACCGCGTAAACGAAATCAAGACTCAGGTAGAAAAGTCTACATCTGACTACGACAAGGAAAAGCTTAAGGAACGTCTTGCAAAGCTTTCTGGTGGTGTTGCAGTAATCGAAATCGGTGCAATTACAGAAACAGAAATGAAGGAAAAGAAGTTCCGCGTAGAAGATACACTTGCTGCTACCCGCGCTGCCCTTGAAGAAGGTATCGTGTGTGGTGGTGGAATTGCCCTCATCCAGGCTGTAAAGGCTCTCGATGAATCAAAGGCAAATCTTGTAGGAGACGAAAAGGTTGGTTTCGACATCATCAAGCGTGCCCTTGAAGAACCAATCCGCCAGATTGCAGAAAATGCTGGCGTTGACGGTGCAGTTATCGCTGACAAGGCAAAGAGTGCAGAAACTGGTGTTGGATACAATGCCGCTTCCGGTGAATGGGTGGACATGATGGCTGCCGGTATCATCGACCCTGCAAAGGTTACACGCTGTGCTCTTCAGAATGCTGCCTCTGTTGCTGGAATGCTCCTTACAACAGAATGTGCAATCACAGACATTCCAGAACCTCCAGCTCCTGTAGCAGCTCCTGCTCCAGATATGGGCGGAATGTATTAATCGATAATACTTATTTCAGGTTCTATACCTAGATTTTTGGACCCTCGTATTTACAACGGGGGTCTTTTTTATTTTTGTGGTATATGAAATGAACATGGGGTATAATTAAGATATGAGAATCGGACTTGTAATTTATGGCAGCAACAATGAGTATTTTTATCAATTCATCAATGGCGTAAAGAAGTATTGTGGCGTCCATAACATAGATCTGCTTGTGTTCGTTACCGGAGCTCCTAACTGGCAGCCTGCAGATTTTGGATATCATGACTGGTATCTCGTGAAATTTGTAAATGAAATGAATCTTGATGGTGCCATCATTCTTTCTGGTACCATCTGCCATTATGTTACGACAGAAGAAATCAGATCTATCGTAAGATCCTTCTTGCCTTTGCCTGTTGTTTCAGTCAATGTAAAGGTTCCGGGAATCCCATCTCTGATTGAAAATCCTGACAAAGGTTTCTGTGATCTTGTTGAACATCTTGTCGAGAAGCATGGTGTTGAAAAATTCCTTTTCCTTACAACTAGGACGGACAGCGCCGAGATAAAAAGGCGACTTCAGATTTTTAAGAACGTTCTCAAAAAGCATTCCCTCACTTTCCCTTCAAGAAATATCATTCACGGTGACTATACATTTTATTCCGCAGAAAATGCAGTCGTTGAATATATAAATAAATTTGGCAAGAATTTTGGTGCTGTTGTCTGTGTTACTGATGAGATGGCGTATGGTGTCATTTCTGGACTTGAAAAGATGGGACTTTCTGTACCTGATGATGTGATAGTAACAGGATTCGATGATACTTCAATCGCAAAGTCTTCTAAACCGACTCTTTCATCAGTGAATCAGCATGTCTTTGAGCAGGGAGAATTGAGTGCTCAGGTTCTGTGGAATCAGATCATGGGAGAAAAAATTCCTGCAGTAACTACAGTTGAAACTTCCTGCCTTATGAGGCAATCCTGCGGCTGCATAAAGAAAAGCGATGGCGTGAACAATTCTGTGGACACGAATGGTCGATTTACCAAAAACACAAGTGCCATATCCTTCAACGCAACCCTCAGATATCTTGCGGTTCAGGAGCAGATACAGAAGGTTCAGTACCATGTAAACAGACTTCAGGGAAATCTTTCTCTTGATGAACTGACCCACAATCTTCGTGACGATTTTTCTTCTTTGGGAATTTCCAAGGCTGCAATCTGTCTTTACAAGCAACCGATAAAACAGACAGCACAGAAGATGAATACAGCTCCAAACAAGGCAAGGGTCTACTTTGCTTTCGATGAGGAATCCCATAACTTCAACTATGATCCAGACCTATTCTTTGATTGTGAGAATATTCTTCTTCCAGATTATTTCTTTGATTTTCTGAAAGGTCACAACACTGTAATGTCCCTTTATCACGGTGAATATCTCTATGGTTATCTTGTTGTAAAGCTTGGGGACTTGGAGCCATTCATCTATACTCTTTTCTGTTCTGTCATTGCAAAATCCATCTGTTCCGCCTTTGAAGTTTCAAGACGACGGGCAGAGAACCTGACATTGACAAAGACAAACAACGACCTTTCAATCCTTTCGTTTACTGATGAGCTTACTGGAATTTTCAATCGCCGAGGTTTCATGAAGGTTGCTCAGAATGAACTTAAGGCCGCAATCGATGCAAAGAAAACAGGACTTGTCATTTTCGGAGATATTGACGGTTTAAAGAGAATAAATGATACCTATGGTCATGATGCTGGTGACAGGGCAATCCTGGCAGAGGTTCAGCTTTTGAAGAAGGCATTCCGTGAGGCAGATACGATAGGTCGTCTTGGTGGTGATGAATTCGCCATCCTTTCCATTGCACTTTCTTTTGAGATGTTCGATAAGCTTAAAAAACGTTTGGCGGATCTCTGCAATGAATGGAATGAATCTTCAAATGAAGAATTTACGCTGTCCATAAGTCTTGGTGCTGTATCCTTCAACAGAAACAACAATGATCTTTCCAAGCTTTTAAAACTGGCGGACATTGAGCAATATAAAGAAAAAGAAAAACATAAAGCCAATAGAAAATAAGGAGCGGATATGGCAAAAGCACTTGAAAAACCATGGAAGTTTTTGGATTCCTACAGGGGAAAAGATTTTGACGGGGAGTGGCCTACAGTCCCAGAGATGTTCAGCATCACTGCATCAAGATTTCCAGAACGCCCTTGTTTTACTGATTTTGAAGGACCTGGAGGAAGCAAGCAGACTCTTACATATTCCCAGGTAAGGGATAATGTGCTCGCCCTTGCTTGCTGGCTTAAAAAGAATGGTGTTGTAAAGGGTGACCGCATTGCTGTTTCCGGGAAGAATTCTCCTGAATGGGGAACTGTTTTTCTTGCTGGTATGTTCACTGGAGCAGTAGTTTGTCCTATTGACTATGCTCTTCACGAGAAAGAAATGGAAAATCTTCTTTCTACCGCAAAACCTAAATTCTTCTTTGTAGATGAAGAAAAGTACAGCCACTTTGAAGCAGGAAATTTTGAATTCAAAACCTGTTCCCTCAATCCTAAATTTGATGACACCTATGTGTACAACCTTAAGGCTGAATCCGAAGTGAACAGCCATGCCAACGCGGAGGACGATCTTGCGGTCATCCTTTTTACAAGCGGAACAACTGGAAATCCAAAGGGTGTAATGCTTACCCATAAAAATCTTGTTTCTGATACATATATTGCACAGACAAGAATGTACTTGAATGAAAAGGATGTCTTCTATGCTCTTCTTCCTATACATCATGCATACACCATGCAGGCTGTTTTCATTGAGTCCCTTTCTGTAGGAGCTGAGATCGTCTATGGAAAATCAATGGCAGTCACAAGGCTTATGAAGGAACTGAAGGAAGGACAGATAACCATGCTTCTTGGTGTTCCTCTGCTTTTCAATAAGCTTCTTGCAGGAATCATGAAAGGAATCAAAGCCAAGGGACCTGTTGTATATGGCGTGATAAAAGTTATGCTCGAGATGTCCTACATCATCAAAAAGCTTACTGGAAAGAATCCAGGAAAAAAACTTTTTAAGGCTGTCCTTGAACAGGCTAATATTTATTCACTTCGTATAGCAATTTGTGGTGGTGGTCCTCTTGCATCAAGCGTTTTCAAAATCTATAACGAAATGGGAATTGACTTTGTTCAGGGATACGGACTTACAGAAACAAGTCCAATCATAACATTGAATCCTGTAGATCATTTTAAGATTGAATCAGTTGGTCAGTATTTCTTCCCTTGGATGGAAATGAAGATCATCGATAAGGCGGAAAACGGAGTTGGAGAAGTTGCCGTCAAAGGACCTATGGTTTTCAAGGGCTACTACAACATGCCTGAAGAAACTGCTAAGGTGTTTACTGAAGACGGATTTTTCAAGACAGGAGACCTTGGTAAGATAGATAAGGAAGGTTATCTTGTGCTCTGCGGCCGCGCAAAGAATATGATCGTAACTGACGGCGGAAAAAATGTTTATCCTGAAGAAATTGAAAATGCCTTCCAGCTTGAAACTGACATTGCGCAGATTACGGTTCAGGGATATGTGGAAGACAAGGCATCAAAGGCAGAAAAGATAGAAGCCCTTATTTATCCTTCTGATGAACTTTTTGCAAAGCTTGGACTTAAGCGTGACAGTGACGGCAATTCGGAAAAAGTATCCTGTGTCATCAATGAAATAGTTGCTAAGATCAACAAGACGCTTCAGCCTTACGCAAGGATCAGCAAGGTGACGATACTGGAAAAAGCCTTGGAAATGACAACGACTCAGAAAGTCAAAAGAATATATAGTAGAAAATAAAAAAAAACATGCTTCCGTCGAGAACCGGGTCAAGCCTGTTCCGGTGCGCGCTGCGCTTGCAAGTCGTGTTTTGTCAGAACACGTACTCCGCGTATATTTTTTGTTGCAGTAGTCTTTTGACTTGCTTCGTTAAGCGAGACTCCCGCAGAGAACCATGTCAAGCTGGCTCCATTGCTATGGGATCTATACACGAATCGCCTCGCGCGATTCGTGGGGCGAAAGTTATGGCAGGTGCTGACATCTAAGACAGCAGGTGCTTTCGCCCGCTTGCAAGTCGCAGTTTGACCCGAACCCCGACTCCGCATGTTTTTTTTATGACAAAATAGTCTTTTGATTTGCTTCGATAAACGAGGCTCCCGTACGTAACCTGACAAAGCCACTCCATTGCTATGGGGACTATACACGAATCGCCTCGCGCGATTCGTGGGGCGAAAGTTAGGGTAGGTGTCGGCATCTAAGACAGCAAGTGCTTTCGCCCGCTTGCAAGTCGCAGTTTGACCCGAACCCCGACTCCGCATGTTTTTTTTATGACAAAATAGTCTTTTGACTTGCTTCGTTAAGCGAGGCTTCCGCAGAGAACCATGTCAAGCTGACTCCATTGCTATGGGGACTATACACGAATCGCCTCGCGCGATTCGTGGGGCGAAAGTTAGGATAGGTGTCGGCATCTAAGACAGCAAGTGCTTTCGCCCGTTTGCAAGTCGTGTTTTGTCAGAACACGTACTCCGCGTATATTTTTTACCACGCCCACTTTCGCCCAGGGGGAAGTCTATGAAGAAATTTTCACTTATTTTGTTGCTGCTGGAATTGAACCTGGCTTCAATTTATGCAAATGATTCTAGAAATTTTATGGAAAGGGCCTTGAAATTTTCTGGAGCTGACAGTTCATTGATTGCTTCTTATCTGGAAAAAGTCGATTCCATCACCGAAAATTATCTTGAATGCATGAATGGAAAAAAATCGAGGATTATCGCAGAGGAAACTCTTTTGTTCATGTATGACAATTGCCTTAGGACATACATGAGTTCTCAGACAAGAATGGATGTGCTCCTTGATTCCAGGAAATACAACTGTGTTTCCTCATCTTTGCTGTATATGTATTTCATGAAAATCGCCCATGTGCCATGTGTGGAAATCCAGACAAAGGAGCATGCCTTCTGTGAGGTGTTTATAGACGATAGATGGATACGGGTTGAGACGACTAATCCTTACGGTTTTGAACCTGGAACAAAAAAAGAAAAGAAAAACGGATATTACAATGTTCCAGCAAGAAACTATGCAAATCCCAAACGGATAGATGACAACCACGCTCTTTCTCTTATCTTAAGAAATCGCATTGCCCAGACGTCAAGAAAAAATCCACTTGAAGCTTTTGAGCTTGCCGTAGAATGTCATGAGCTATGTGGAGGAGATGAGGAAAGTAGTGGAGTGCTTCAGGCTGCCATCACCAATGCCATAGGAATCATTGACGGCAGGGGAAATACAGATGAAGCTATATCTTTTGGAAGAAAATGTCATGAGAAATACAGACTTGGGAAAGAGGCAAGACAGAACTACGATTCAGCTGTGATGAGAAAAGTCATGGGACTTAACCGAACCATGCAATTTGATTTGGCTCTTGAGTTTATCGAAAAAGAGAGCGACATTTTTACTGCGGAGAATGTAGCATCGGCAAAATCTGCGACGATACAGAACAAGGCTTATTGGATATATGATAATGAAGGTTTTGATTCGGCTATGTCATTGTTGAATGAGCAAAAGGTTATTTCCCAGGCTGAGTTCTCAAGGATCAAAGCAGATATCTGTAAGTCTGAATCCATAAGGTATCATAATGAATCGGTTCCTTTCATGAATAAAAAGGATTATGAAACTGCCTTAAAGATTATTGAAGAGGGTTTGAAGAAAATTCCTGACTCGCAAATTCTTTTAAGAGATAAGTCCAATCTCATTCGGCAGGTGCTCCAAAAGTCCTAGTGGGAAAATCTAAATTTTCGTTTTCAGGTTTCACTTATTTTTTTGCCACAATCACCATGGTGCTTAAGTTCTGGTCGTAAGGTTCCATGTTGAATCCCCCGTATACTTCTGCGCTTTTGAATTTGCATTCCTTAATCAGAATGTCACGGAGTTCCGCAGCTGAATAAAGCCGCTGCACGAAAGTGTGGTCGATTTTCTTTCCATCCTTGTCTATGAGGATCCATCTTGAGCTTAGTCCTTCCCATGCACCAACAACTTTGAATTCTGTGAGGACTGTCATGCCTGCTCTTTCAAACCATTCTCCAGGGGTGAAATATTTTATTGCCGATTCGCGGCTTATGCACTCAAGAATGAAGGTTCCGCCTTTCTTGAGGCTCTTATAGACCTGCTTCAGGATTTTTATGTCGTCTTCAATTTTGTCGCAGTAGCCAAAGGAATTGTAGATGTTGACCGCGGCATCGAACTTATTTTTTGTGGAGAAAGTTCTCATGTCGTGATTGATCAGCTCCAGTTCTACGCCTTCATCTTCGGCGCTTTCTCTTGCGGCATCCAGAAATGGCTGTGTAATGTCCACACCAGTTACTTTCATTCCCAGGGATGCAAGCTCTACGCTGATTCTTCCGACGGCACAGCAGACATCAAGCACTCTGCTTCCTTTTTCAAGCTCGGTAATCTCAATGCATTTTTCTGCAATGCCATGAGCCTGCGACCATTGCTGCTCGTCAAACATGATTGGACCGTAGTTGAGCCAGAAACTCTCATTTTCAAACCATTCTTTCTGCTTGTTCATAATGCTCCCGTGTTTCCTTCATAAGATGGAATGTGTCGTGCTCCTGAAAATCACCCTTAGTCCTTGAGATGTCCTGATCCTGATGCGATAGTTCTGCTGCATTTACATTGAAGGAACTGAAGGAAAGCCAATAGTTGCTGAGGTTCCCTGCAAAAAGGTCATTTTTCTGAAGTTCAGGCAAGTCAAATATCCTCATTTTTTGCCCCCGTATACTTTTTATTATTGAAACCAGTCAACATGCAGTGCCTTATGGTATCATTTGCTTGAGCGTCTACTCCTGCAGATTTATTTTCGGTATGAAAGGAGAAGTGTCTTAAAAAAATGATAAAACAGGTCTATTGTTTTAAATCGGATATAACTGTATAGTATAAATATGTCGGATAAGACCATTACTGTCCTCAATTTGCTGGACATGGATTTAAAAGGACACAACTCACTCAACATTCGCTGTCTTGCAGGCCGCAGTGGTCTTTCCCGTGCAATCAAAGCATCCGATGTCAACAGACCTGGGCTTGCTCTTTCTGGGTTCTATGAATCCTTTGCCCATGAACGAGTTCAGCTTTTCGGTCGTGGAGAGTATGCCTATCTTCAGAAGCTGGAAAATGAGGAAAATCTGGATCCTATCAAGAAATTCTTTACATATGAGATTCCGTGCGTAGTTTTCTGCCAGAACCTTCAGCCTTCGGAGACCATTCTTTCCCTTGCGGAATCATCTGGAGTACCTGTGCTTCAGTCTGATCTTGGATCATCTGAATTTGCACAGAGGATTATCCGTGTCCTCTCGAATATATTCGCGCCTAGCAAAACCCTCCATGGTGTTTTTGTCGAAGTATATGGTGTCGGTATTCTTCTTACTGGAGAAAGTGGTGTAGGTAAGAGTGAAACAGCCCTTGAGCTTATTGAACGCGGTCATCGTCTTGTTGCCGATGACATCGTTGAGATTCGTTGTGTAAACGGTAACTCCATCCTCGGACAAGGTGCAAACAAGCTTATCAGCCATCATATGGAAATCCGTGGTCTCGGCATCATCAATGTCGCTCAGCTTTATGGTGTCGGTGCCATCCGTGAACAGAAGGAAGTTCAGATTGTCATAAAGCTTGAAACCTGGGATCAGACTAAGGTTTACGATAGAATCGGAACGGAAACCCACTTTATGGATATGCTTGGGGTTAAGATTCCTCTGATTGAAATTCCTGTCAAACCAGGACGCAATCTCCCTATCATTATCGAGGCTGCGGCAATGAACGAGCGTCTTAAGACCATGGGTTACTATTCTGCAAGGGAATTCAATCAGAACATTTTGCGCTGGATTGAATCTGGAGAAGCCCAGAAGGCCTATTACGGCGGCGAAGATTTGTACTGAAATAAAAAGTGTAAATAAAGTATAGATAAAATATGTTGATCTAAAAAGGAAGGACATTGTGATCGAAAAAATTTTGACAGTTAGAAACCGTGCTGGAATTCATGCGAGACCTGCAGCTCTCATTGCACAGACAGCAAACAAGTTTGCCTCAGAAATTCTTCTTGAAAAGGAAACTGCTTCTGTTAATGCAAAGTCTATCATGGGTGTAATCACCATGGCTGCTGGATACAATACAACTATTACTCTCAAGGCAGAAGGTGCAGACGAAAAGGAAGCTGCAGAAGCAATCTTTGCTCTCTTTGAATCAAAATTCGAGGAGGAATAAATGAAAGGTTTGACAGCTCGTCAGCAGGAAGTCCTTGATTTCATCACGAGATTTTCCTATGACAATGGATATCCTCCTACAGTACGCGAGATTGGTGAGCATTTTAAGATTTCCCTTCGTGCAGTCCAGGATCATATTGCTGCCTGCCAGAAGAAGGGGGCTCTTACCCAGAGCCAGAAGCGTTCCCGCTCCTTTCGTGTCATCAAGGGTGATGCTGTGCAGGAACCAAGGGTATTCGTTACTAAGGTTCCAAAGCTTGGTACTATTGCCGCAGGTAAGCCTCTTCTTTCGGAAGAAAATCTTGACGGTTATGTGACCATCGCAGAACCTTTCGTAAAGCCAGGCAAAACTTATTTTGCGCTCAATGTCCGTGGTGCAAGCATGATCAATGCTGGCATCCTTGAAGGAGACCTTGCGATCATCGAACAGTCCGAAATAGCTGCAGAAGGTCAGATAGTCGTTGCGGTTGTTGATAATGCCATCACTCTCAAGAGGTTCTATAAGGAACAGGATAGGATCCGTCTTCAGCCTGAAAATCCTGACTTTCAGCCAATATATTCCACTGATGTCAAAATCGCAGGTATCATGGTAGGACTTGTTCGCACATACTGATATGGCAGCAAGGGAATACTATGTTTTCACTGGCCCTGAGGCTGGTGAAAAAAATGATGCTATTGCAAATATTCGTGAGCAGACAAGAAAAAGGTTAGGAGATGTATCCGAATACCGCTACTATGCTTCCGATGTCGATGTCTCGTATCTTGTGGCACAGCTGCAGAATGCAACTCTTTTTGAACCTGCTCTTTTCATTACTGTGCGCAATGCTGAAACAATAAAGTCAAAAAATGATATCGAGCTTCTTGTAAACTGGGCAAAGTCTACTGCAGACAGCGCCAATACCCTCATTCTTATTTCTGAAGAAAACGGAATAGATAAAAAACTTGAGGCTGCCTGTGCGAGTGACCACAAGAAGATTTTCTGGGAAATGTTTGAAAACAGAAAGTCTCAGTGGGTTGAATCCTACTTCCGTAAAAATGGATTTTCCGTTACCTCTGACGCCGTTGAGCAGATTCTCGATATGATTGAGAACAATACAGATTCCTTGAGGTCAGAATGTTCAAGGTTCTTCTTTTGTTTTGAAAAAGGACACACAGTTACATGTGACGATGTTGATAAGATACTTTCCCATAACCGCGAAGAAAATGCATTTACCCTTTTTGATGCCATGGCAGACGGGTCTCGTTCTTCATCGCAGCGTTTTGAAACTTCCATTGAAATTCTGGATAAAATAAAATCAGCCTCAAAGTCTGGTTATCTCATTGCGCTCATTGCGGGGCTTGTATATTGTTTCAGACAGCTTCGTACATGGCATACTATCCATGCAAACGGAGCGCATCCAACGGATGTTCAGCTAAAGACGGCTGGTTTTTCAGGAAAGAAAAAGCAGGAACAGTATGCAAAGGCTGCTAAAGTCTGGAACGCAGGTGCCACTTCATCTATCCTTGCGCTTCTTGCAAGTACGGATGGGTCCATTCGTGAAACTTCGGAGCTTGATGAAAACATCATGGCGATGTGTATCTATTCAATCGTGATTAAAAATGGACTCTTCCCTGCAAAATATGAGCAGGAAATCTGAGATGTCTTTCGGTATGCAATTTAGCTGTTGATTTCTGAAACGGTTATTCAGTCTGTTTGGATGTATTTCCTTGTGTGAGATTCCATACATTGATTTTGAGGTGCCTTTATGAGAAGGAAAGATAGAGAAGTTACAGATTTTAAAGTAATCACGGAAATAATCGATCGGTGTGAAGTTATTAGAATCGGATTGTCTGACGGTGATTATCCATATATCGTGCCTTTGAATTTTTCTTATGAAGCAGATATGGAAAATCATAAGCTTTGCTTTTATATTCATGGTGCGATGGCAGGCCGTAAGTATGAGCTCCTTAAAAAGAATCTAAAATGTTCCTTTGAAATGGATAATCAGATTAAAATTGATTATCTGTATGATTGTCATGACATTACAACACGGTATGAATGCGTAATGGGGACTGCTGATGTAGAAGAAATTCCAGAGGATGAAAAAGAACAGGTCATGCAGGAAAAAATCCTTTCACGATGGGAAGAAGCCAGCAGATTTCCGTGGAACAAGGAAGCTTTGAAACGCTGTGCCATGTTCAGAATAATTGCAAAAACAATCAGCTGCAAAGTTAATCCTTTGACAGGTGGGGCGGATTTATAATGACGGAAGAAGAAATCAAAATTTTTTTTAATGTAAATGTAAATAATGAAAAATCATATCTAGCAGTCAGGAATGTTTTTTCAGATGAAGAAGTCCTAAATCATCCTGAAAAACTCATAGCAGAAATATTAAAGCAGACCTACGGTTATCCGATCAGTTTTATGGATGAGGCCATGGAAGAATTGGTGCACATATCTGAGGAAAAATCTCTTAAGGTTTATGAAAACTACGCTCAGGAAATCGTAAAAGGATATTATGAAAATCTCTATGATTTTACCCAGGAGCTTTCTGATTGTCTCGGTAATTTTCCTGGATGAGTGTTCCTTGATTTGCGCGGAGGATTTAATATACGACGCTCTGCGGATCGCTTGTTGATTTGTAAATTTGAAATCCATTAGATTGCAGCATTATGGTGAAATTTATTCTGCAGACTTTACCCAGTTGGGCGGAAGAAAGTATCTACAAGTTTGAATGACTTGAATTCCTAGACAAATAAAAAAGGGACTGTCCAAAAAGACAGTCCCTTCCTTTTCTGGCAGAAGTAAAATTACTTAGAGTAGAATTCAACGATAAGCTGTTCGTTGATTTCTACAGGGCATTCTGCGCGCTTTGGCATCATTGTAAGCTTACCAGAGAAAGATTCTTCTGTAACTTCAATGTAGTCCAATGGACGGCGGTTTCCGTTAAGGAAAGATGCCTTGACCTGTTCATTCTTCATTGACTTTTCGCGGAGAGAAATTACCTGTCCAACTTTTACCTGGAGTGAAGGAATGTTTACCTTCTTTCCATCAACACGGATGTGACCGTGAGATACAAGCTGGCGTGCCATACGGATTGAGTTTGCGAATCCGATGCGGTATACGAGGTTGTCGAGACGTGTTTCCAATCCTACGATGAGGTTTTCACCTGTCTTGCCTTCCTTGCGGGAAGCAATGTCGTAGTAGCGGCGAAGCTGGCGTTCCATGATACCATAGTAAGCCTTTACCTTCTGCTTTTCACAAAGCTGCTTTCCGTATTCAGAAGTCTTCTTTGTCTTCTTGAAAGCTGGATCGTTAGCTCTGTTCATTGCCTTTGGATGTCCACATACGTTAACACCAAGTCTTCTGCATTCCTTGAAACGTGGGTTTCTTCTTGTTGCCATAATATTAACTCCTATTCACCATGGTGATTTTCTCACCATATTTTTGCCGCGGTGAGGGATATAATAGTTCGTACATTTTATAGAAATTCGCCTATGAATTCAATACAATTTGCTTCATGAATAAAAATATGCTTTTGCACGCCTTGAAAGTTACAATGCCTGTTTTCTTTGGTTACATTTCAATCGGAATTCCTTTTGGTCTTCTCGTCGTAAATGCAGGTTATCCATGGTGGCTTTCACCTCTTATGGGTGTTGCCATGTTTACTGGTGCTGGACAGTTTTTTGCCATTGCACTTTTTTCAACGGGGACAGTCCTCTCGGTAATCGTGCTTGCGGAATTTCTCTTGAGCATCCGCCATATTTTTTACGGCCTTTCTCTTATCGATAGGTATAAAAAACATATCCGCCGCCGTCCTTATCTTATGTATTCAATTACTGATGAAACTTTTGCACTGGTAACTACCGTTGATGTTCCAGCTGGAGTCGATGCTGGAAAATTTTACAACCTGGTTTCTTTCCTTGACCAGAGCTATTGGGTAATCGGGTGTACCATCGGTGCTGGAGCTTATAAAATCCTTGAGGCATACAATTTGACCCAGTATCTTGCAGGTGTTGATTTTGCACTTACCGCATTGTTTGTGGTTCTTGCCGTTGAACAGATTATTTCCCGTCATGATGTTCTGGGACCTGTTGTGGGTGCATTGATCTGCGGTTTTACGGTCTGGCTTTTTAAGGCTGGCAGATTCGATTCGTCTGGAATCATCTGGGTGTCGATATGTTTTGGTCTTACCATGCTTTTCCTTTTGCGCGGAAAGTCTTATTACAGAAACAGCCGTGGAGAGAATGGAAATGTCGTTCCGTCCGAAGAAAAAGAGACAGTGTCTAAATCTGGTGCACTTGCAGCCCTGGCATCAATGGTGATTTTTGCGGTTCTTTTCCTGCTTTTCAGCAAACCTCATAATTTGCTTTCCGAAGGAACTTCCAGACTTTCTTTGGCAGCTGCCCTTGTTGCTGTATTTGCCTCTGGTGCTGTTGTCCTTGCGACAAGGATTCTTCCTTTTGCAGTGTTTGCAAAAAAGAATCCTCCGCTTTTCATCCGCTTTATCGAAAAATATGCACCGCCTCTCATTATGATGGTACTGCTAGTCTATTGTTTCAAGGATGTTGATTATTCTTCCGCAGCTTTGTGCGTGCCTTATTTTGTCTGTGTTGCGACTGTAGGTATCATACATGTCATTTTCCGCAACAGCATGGCAAGCATCATAGGCAGCACCGTCCTCTTCATGCTTCTATCCAGACTCTGGACCTAATTTCAATCGCATGTTATAGAATCAGCAGAAACAATAACTAATAATCGGATTTGAAGATGAAGGTATGCAAAACAGCATGAAAATGCGTAGCAGAGGTTTGTACCAAACTGCGATTTGAATGCGTAGCATTCACCTGAGCAGGCTTGGTGCAGTTCTCTGCGAGAGCATTTTTATTAAATTCATAGCTGCAGGCAATAATCAAATTTATTGAACATTTTCAGTGATTTTTCTATAATATGCGATTATGACCGCTAATGAATTACGCTCTAAGTACATTGAGTTTTTTAAATCAAAGAATCATGCAGAGATTTCAGGACAGTCTCTTATTCCTGAAAATGATCCATCAGTATTGTTTACAACAGCAGGTATGCACCCTCTCGTTCCTTATTTGCTGGGCGAAAAGCATCCTGCGGGAACACGCCTTACAGACTATCAGAAATGTGTTCGCACTGGTGACATCGACGAAGTAGGGGATCCAAGCCACCTTACATGTTTTGAAATGCTTGGAAACTGGTCCCTCGGTGACTATTTCAAGAAAGAATCAATTGCATTCTCTTATGAATTCCTTACAAGCAAAGATTGGCTTGCATTGGATCCAAAAAAGATTTCTGTAACAGTTTTCGCAGGTGATGAAAATGCACCTCGTGATGAAGAAGCTGCTTCATACTGGAAGGAAGTTGGTATGCCTGAAGACAAGATTGCATATCTTCCTGCATCTGACAACTGGTGGGCAGCAGGTCCAACAGGTCCTTGTGGTCCAGATACAGAAATTTTCTACTGGGTTGGAGAAGGACTTCCACCACAGGGTTCAAACAAGGGAACAGACAGTGCCAACTGGATGGAAATCTGGAACAACGTTTTCATGCAGTTTGAACGCAAGGATGAAAAGACTCTCGTTCCTCTTCCAAAGCAGAATGTAGATACAGGCATGGGTCTTGAAAGAACAAACTGTATTCTTCAGGGAAAGACTTCAGTTTATCTTACAGAAGTATTCCAGCCAATCATCGCTGTTGTTGAAAAGCTTGCAAACTACAAGTACGGAACTGATGAAGCAAAGGACCGCTCGGTTCGTATCATTGCAGACCACAGCCGTTCTTCTGTATTCATTCTCGGTGATCAGAAGGGTGTAAGCCCGTCAAACATTGGAGCAGGTTATGTTCTCCGCCGTCTTATTCGCCGTGCAGTTCGCGAAGGAATGAAACTTGGCATCGACCAGGCATTCCTTGCAGAAATTGCAGAAGCCGTAATTGCAAACTTCAAGTGCGCATACCCTGAACTTGAACAGAATGCACAGAAGATTAAGAGCGAACTTACACAGGAAGAAGCAAAGTTCCGTGATGCCCTCAAGAACGGTGAAAAGGAATTCCAGAAGATGATTCCTAACCTTATGAAGAATCCAAAGAAGGAAGTTAGCGGAAAGACAGCATTCAAGCTCTTTGATACTTTCGGATTCCCTCTTGAACTTACAATGGAGCTTGCGTCAGAAAACGGATTCACAGTTGATGTTGAAGGCTTTAAGGAAGCTGAACGCAAGCACAAGGAAGCTTCAAAGTCCCTTGATGCAGGAGCTGCAAAGGGTGGTCTTGCCGAACAGTCTGACGTTACTACAAAGTACCATACTGCAACTCACCTTCTTCAGCAGGCCCTCATCAACGTTCTTGGTGAACAGGTTGCTCAGAAGGGTTCCAACATCAACAATGAGCGCATGAGATTCGACTTTACTTTCGAACGTCCAATGACAAAGGAAGAAATCCAGCAGGTTCAGGACATCGTTAATGAACAGATCAAGGCAGACCTTCCAGTTACAATGGAAATCATGCCTCTTGATAAGGCTAAGGAAGAAGGTGCCCGCGCATTGTTCTCAAACAAGTACGGTGAAGATGTAAAGGTCTATACAATCGGAACAAAGGACAAGTGGTTCAGCAAGGAAGTTTGCGGTGGGCCACATGTTCAGCATACAGCACAGATCGGTGACTTCAAGATCGAAAAAGAACAGTCATCTTCTGCAGGTGTACGCCGTATCCGTGCAACAATCAGCGGTGGTCTTCCACTGGATAAGTAGAAAAAAGGTTAAGACATGTAACCTTTTATAGGATTACATGTTGAAATACTAAGAGGTTATTATGAAAAAGATTATTACAACATTCTTGGCATCAATGGTTGCTTGTGCTGCAGTTTTCGCACAGAGCGACATGACTCCACTTGCTGTAGTCAAGTACAATAAATCAGAAACAATCACTCTCAAACAGCTCAAGACAAGAGTTGCATTCGTTCAGAAGCAGTACGGAATGGAGACTTTCCCAGTTGAGCAGAAGCAGACACTTCTTGAAAACATGATCAATGAAAAGCTTCTTTGTCAGGCAGCAGCAAAAGACGGCGTTGCCATTTCCGACAGCCAGGTTGACAATGCTTTCCTTGCAACTTTCAGCCAGCAGGTAGGAAGACAGCTTACAGAAGCAGAAGTTGAAAACATCATTAAGGAAACAAGCGGTAAGACCCTTGATGAATACATCAAGGAGATGAGTGGAATGTCTCTTTCTGAATACAAGGCTTATCTAAAGAGCCAGCTTCTTGTACAGAACTATGTTTCCCAGAAAAAGCAGGAGGAAATCCGTGCTGTTGCAGCAACTGACGAAGAAATCCGCAATGCCTATGAAATGAACAAGTCAAGTTTCAGATGGGATGAAATGATGAAGCTTTTCCTTGTAATGGTTCCAAAGGGAAGCAACGACATGGCTGCTAAGGCCCTCTGTGAAGACATGAGAAACCAGTACATCAAGGATCCAAAGAAGACTACAGTATTCGTGAATGCTCCAGAAAATGGAAAAAGCTATCAGGCTGGGGAACTTCTTATCGCAAAGACCTCACAGCAGGCCCAGGCTTTGAGATGGTCAGAGGATAAGCTCCGTGAACTTTTCTCTCGCAAGGAAGCATATATCAGTGAATCGACAGAAACATCTACAGATTTCCAGTTCTATGTTGTCCTTAAGAAATACGATGCAAAACTCCTTTCACTCAGCGATGTAGTTCAGCCTGAAACAACAGTTACTGTCTATGATTACATCAAGGGAAACCTTTCTCAGCAGAAGCAGATGCAGTATTTTACAACAGCTGCTCAGAACCTGGCTAAGGAACTTAATACAGATGCAAACGTTGACCGCAAGAAGAAAGGCGACGCTTTGACAAAGCTTCTTAACTGGTAATTAGGAGAATAGTAAGTGTCTCGAAGAAACGGCCGTATCCTTGCAGTTCAGGCATTGTATTCCTATGATGTGGGAAAGATGCCATTGGAAGAGCTTTTAAAGCTTGAATGGATTCAGAATGAATCTGATAACATCGTTCCAGAAGAACTCAAGGAAGGACTTGAAGCTGAAGCTGCAGGTTCTGATACAAAAGCAGAGGAGTACGATTTTGCCCGTCTCCTCATTGCTGGAACAATAAATCATATCGATGAGATTGATGAAAAAATCAAGGCTCATCTTTCTGGAAAATGGGATTTCAACAGATTGAACAAGGTTACTCTTGCAGTAATCCGCATCAGTGTGTTTGCAATCCTCTACCAGAAGGATCTTAATCCTACTATCGTTATTGATGAAGCGATCGGAATTTCAAAGGACTTCGGTACTGACGATTCCTTCAAATTCATCAATGCAATTCTTGATACAATCCGCAAGGAAGAAGAGAAAGCGTGAGAAAAAGATGCCTGTGCATAGCGGTCATATCATCTCTATTTGTGCTGTGCTTTGTATCATGCTCTTCTCATTCGGAAGGATCATCCTTTACCTCCCGTCTAGATGCCATCGATGCCTTCATTTCACAGAATTCAACTGACAGTGCTGTGAAGGCATTGAAAAAACTAGAAAAGAAAGCCTACAGTTCCTATGATCGACTTGGAATCTACAAGCGCTATGTTCTTCTTGGAGAAAAGAAGCTTGCGGAGAAGGTTTTGATCAAAGGACTTAAGAAATTACCTAAGAATCCTGAACTTTCAGCAATATATGTAAATTTTCTTCTCCGTGAAGGAAGGATTGAAGAGGCCTTCAAGATAAGCGTCTGTCTCGAAAAAACAAACTATGCTTCAATGTATTCTGAATGTGTTCTCAGAAAGGCTTTGACTTCCATAAGTGAAAATGGCGAAGTTGTAAATGAAGCTTTCAATCCTGCAAAGAAAAAATCCCGCAAAATGTTGAAGGCAAGCAAACTTTTGCCAGAGAAGACACGGGACGAGATAAAAGAAATTTTCTGCGATGATAAATTTATTCCCATATACACAGGTGCCTTCAAGGGATCTAAAAACAACAGATGGCTATATAATGCTGCTTCCGTTCTTATGCGAAAGGGGGAGTATGGGGCTGCGGCAGAGTTGTATCCTCAGAGGATAACTAATTTTAAAGACAGTCTTTTTTGGGGTAGCGTATTCTTTGACGCAGGACTGTATGCACAGAGTCTCGATTCCCTTGAAGCAAGTGAACGCCTTGCTGCCCTAGATGGTACAGGAGACTATTCTGAAAGTCTTTATGCGGAGATTCTTGCGCTAGAGACAGACTGCTGTTATGTTGAAGGCGAAGAAGACCGCAGTGAGGAGCTTAGGCTTAAGCTTTCCAGCATGGACAATGAAAAGTATCTTACACCTGTTGTCTGCATGAACGGTGCAATGTATTCAAGACGAAAAGGAGATGTCCTTGAAGAATATCGCCGTTTTGATTACATTGCCGATAGATTCCCAGGCTTTGTTCCAGGCATTGCTGGTAAAGGTCAGATTGCTGTAGATCAGCTGTATTGGCCTAAAGAAGATGAGCTTTCAAAGAAGCTTAGGGCTGCTGGGATAAGAACGAGGGAAATGGAAGCCCGTGATGAAATTCCTGTAGTAAAAGTCGATGATGTATACACCCACATTGCTTCCCTTGGAGAAGAAGGTGATGTGCCTGCGTTGCTTGTCCTTAAGGATAGACTTGACTGTGAATATAAGAAAGCAAATGGTCTGAAAAAATCCGTTTCCGACATCTGGGTTCTTCTTGAAAACAGTGAAAATGAGAATGGATATCCTTCTGAGATAGCAAGATATTGTACCGCATACCTTATTGAAGAAAGGATGATCAAGGAAGCCGAAGGTGTCTTTGACGGTTACATGCACAGAAAATATGATATGGACATTTTCAGGAATCCAGAAGAACTGGAGCTTTGGGAATGTGAATTTGCCGCTTGGTTTGCCTGCAAGAATGCAGATTTTGCACATGGTGCGGAACTTTATCGCTTTATAGCCGACAGATATGGACAGAGGCTTCCTGCCCTTAATACTTCTTCTGGAAATAGGAGTGTTACCAATTCCCTTGTTAATCTTGCTGTTGTATATGCAAGCATCGACAACCTGGATGAAGCTTTGAATATTTTAAGTCTTGCTAGTTCAAGAACAGACAATGCAAAGGAAAAAGCTGAAATACTTTACAGGATAGCAGAAATAAACTGGAACCTTGGAGATTCAAGAAGTGCTTCCAGATCCCTTAAATATGCACTTAGTCTAGACAACACCCATAACAGATCTCGCCTTTTACAGAAGAAAATAAAGGCGGATAAGTAATTTTATCTTGAAAAATTTGACTTTAGTTAAAAAAATTTGTAGATTTATAATCACATAAAAGAAGATTATTTGGAGGAAATAAATGACTATCAAACCTTTGGCAGACAGAGTTCTCGTAAAGCAGGCAGCTGCAGAAACAAAGACAGCAGGTGGACTTATCATCCCTGATACAGCACAGGAAAAAACACAGCAGGCAGAAGTCGTTGCTGTAGGTCCAGGAACAGAAAAAGAAAAGATTACTGTGAAGCCTGGAGACAAGATTCTTTATGACAAGTACGCAGGAACTACAATTAAGGCGGATGGAGAAGAGTACCTAATCCTCAAGAACTGCGACATTATTGCTATAGTAGAATAGTTTCGTTGAAGGAATGGGTCATTTTGACTCATTTAAGGCGATGAAAAAGGTCACTGTGTCATTATGATACGGTGACCTTTTGTTTTTTACGGTTCTACGGCTCTGTTTTTCTTATTTTTCATATAAATTCGATTTTTGGGTTCCTGTGAATAAAGTTGGCATGATATATGCTTATTATAAGTGACAGATCGATGCTATTGCACGGGAGGATTGTTATGAGAAAGAGTTCAGTTTATTACGATGATGTAGTCAAGATGCACCTCAATGAAGTCAAGAGATATCCTCTCTTGTCACCAGAGCAGGAAACAGAAGCTGCGACAAAAGCTCTTGCTGGTGATAAAAAAGCTCGTGATCTCATCCTTACTTCCAACATGAGATTTGTCATAAAAGTGGCTGCAAGGTATCGTAACCGTGGTCTTGATTTCGAAGACCTTATCAGCGAAGGTTACCTTGGTCTTATGAAAGCACTGGATCATTTTGATGTTTCTAAAGGCTACCACTTTATTTCCTATGCGGTCTGGTGGATCCGACAGAGCATTCTTAAGGCTATTCTTGATACGGGGCGTGCAATCCGTCTTCCTGTCAACAAAGAGCAGGAACTTCGTCAGATCAAAAAGGCAAGCCATGAGCTTAATCCGCTTGGAAGAAAGTCTGAAGTAGAGGAGCTTGAGGAAGTTGCGTCAATGCTTGGAATGACTCAGTATCATGTTCGTGAAATGCTTGAAATTTCCCGTGATATGACAAGATTGGACAAGACTTTGACTGTTGATTCTGAGACAACTCTTCTTGATACAATTGAATCGGAATTCATGACACCAGAAGAAAATGCCATAGATCAGGCAATGAAGCAGGATATCAATGATGCTCTCTATGCAATGGATAAAAAATCAGCAACGGTAATCGCCATGCGCTATGGACTTAACGGATATGGTGAGAGAACTCTTAAAGAAGTAGGTGAGAAGCTTAATCTTTCACGGGAGAGAGTCCGCCAGATTGAAAAGAAGGCTGTGGACACCCTTAGGGAATATGTGGCTAAGAATAATTCCCTTCACGATTACGTAGTTGCATAAAGGCATCGTATCGTGCAAGTTTAAGCATTTCCTTGTCTCTCGCAAGGTCAGCTATGGAAAGTGAAAGATAACCAGACTGTGAGGTTCCTGAAATTTCCCCAGGACCTCTTAGTTTTAAATCCTGTTCCGCAATGTAGAATCCGTCTGTGCTTTCATGCAATGCCTTTAGTCTTGCTTTTCCTTCCTCTGAAATGTTTTTGCCATATATCAGGAAACAGAAAGATTGAAGGCTTGATCTTCCAACTCGTCCACGCAATTGGTGAAGTTCTGCAAGGCCGAATCGGTCTGCGTGTTCAATTACGATGCAAGTAGCGTTTCCTACATCCACACCGACTTCAACAACTGTAGTTGCTATGAGGATCTGTATTTTACCGTCCCTGAATTCCTCAAGGATTTTTTTCTGTTCTTCTTCAGTAACCTTTCCGTGTATCAAGGCGCAGCTTATGCCTGGGTATACTTGCTGGGAAAGAAATGCATACATTTCTTCCGCTGATTTTAAGGATCTGTCATCGCTGGCGTCCTGAGAGTCCTCTCCAATTCGTGGATATACAAAGTAAGCCTGATGACCTGCCTTCAGCTCTTTACGGACAGCCTCGTAGACGTTCCGCTCGTTGCCCATGACCGTGAGCAGAGTCTTTACTGGTTTTCTTCCTTGTGGCATTGTCTTGATTACGCTTATATCGAGATCTCCAAAAGCGGTTAGGGCTAAGGTCTGCGGAATCGGAGTCGCACTCATCATGAGGACGTCTGGAGTATGTGCCTTTGATCCAAAGGTTATGCGACCTTTATCAATTATGCTTTCCCTCTGTGCCACACCAAAACGGTGCTGTTCGTCGATAATGGCAAGCTGAAGTTTTCTGTATGATACGTTGCGGCTGAATAGAGCATGGGTGCCGATTACAAGATCTATTTTACCCTCGCGAAGGGCATTCACAAGATTCCCTCGTCCTGAACTTTTAAGGTTTCCCGTTAGGAATGCCGCCTTTACGTTTACAGGCTCAAGAAGTTTAGCTGCATTTTCTGCGTGCTGTCGGGCAAGCAATTCTGTCGGAGCCAGTATGGCACACTGTCCGCCGTAGTCGATTGTCCTGAGGCAGGCAAAGAAGGAAACGAGGGTTTTACCAGAACCTACATCTCCTTGAAGAAGACGCTGCATGCTGAAAGGTGGTCTATCATTTGGTGCATTTTCGTTTGAAAGGTGGCCATTGAGCATGGTGTTGAATTCTTCCTGACTTCTATCTATGTCGGCATTTATTTCGAGGATTGCCTGCATCTGGTCGGAGGTAAGCTCAAATGTAAGACGGTCCATAAGTTGTTTTTGTCTTGGAGACAATGACCTTATGAATTCTTCCTTTGAAGTCTCTTTGTGTTCTTCTTTCTGTTCATCGGTCGGCAGCATTCCTCTGTGCTGGTAGGCACGCAATGCCATCTTGTATTCAAACTGATAGAGTTCTTCGTATATGAGCGTCCTTCGTGCGTCCTCCACCTGCTGAAGGTTTTCAGGCATATGTACCTGAATAAGGGCCTGGTGTTTAGGTAAAAGTTTTCTTTCCCTTAATATTTCATCAGGAAGTTCATTGGACACAGCCTTTCCATATGCTTTAAGTGCGGCTGCTACAGTTTTTCTGTAGCTTTTCTGGCTCAATCCTTCCGTAAGAGGATATACTGGTTTGACTGCGCTGTCAGGAATCGGAGAAGAAAGATATTCCGTAAGGTCACCTTCGTACGCTAGTCGAGTTGCTTCAAAAACAGAGGATTGCAGCTCGTTGTATTTGATTTCGAATCTTCCTGTGACGGAAATGACGCTTCCTACTGGAAGTGATTTTTCGAGAAAACTTCTGTTGAAAGCTACAAGCCAAGCATTTGCTGTTCCGTCGGTGATGGCTATTTTTAGGGTCTTCATCTTGCCGTAGCCGAACCATGTATGGGCAGTCACCTTGCAAATTGTATGAACCTTTGAATTCTTGGAGAAATCAGCGAGGGATACTTTTTTTGTTAGGTCATCGTAGTCGCGGGGATAAATGGAAAGAAGATCCGCCACGGTGAAAATGTTCAGTCTTGCAAACTGCTTTGCCGTGGCAGGACCTACGCCTGCAAGAGATTCTACAGTTCCGTTAAGTTCGTGGAGAAGCATTCTTTATAGTGGAAGCCCTGCGAAAAGTTCTGTGATTAAACGTGCGACGTATCCTAAGACAATCTGAACGACAAAAAGTGAAAGTATTGAAATGATCAGTGCAGATTTGTATGTAAGAGTTTTTCCTAAGGTGAATGTTCTTGCGATTCTGTATACAAGAGGTGATATTGAACTGTCGATCTGGTTGAGCATGAAGCTGCTTGAACTGTAGCTGTTTCTGTTGATCAGAATGACGATGAGTCGAACGATGAATACAATGATCACAAAGGTTATGAGGGATGAAAGAATGGAAAAGAAAATCTGTGTTCCCATTGCAAGAATCATACCAACTGAAATTTTCCCGCCGTTTGCAAGCATTCTGAAAAGTGATGAAAGCGCACCAAGGATACATAATGCAAGTGCAGGTGAAAAATCAAAACTGCCCATCCTAAGCCATCTGATTCCCCTAAAGCAGTTCATGTATGGATCACAGATTCCTGAAAGAAACTGAGCTGCCTTTGAATAGGAAAGCTCTGGAATCCAAGTAAGGATGATCCTGAAAAAACAAAAAATAGAATAGATAGTAAAAAGAGAAGCTGCGATTCTAAAAAGTGTATACATCATATTTAAAATATACCCAAAATAACCCCATAAAACAAGTTTGTTCCGCCCATACACGAATTGCCATCAGCAATTCGTGCGACGAAAGTTACACAGGTAAAGATAACTTCAAAACAAACGCTTTCCTAAGGAAAGTTACCCGCCCATACACGAATAGCCTTCAGAAATTCGTGCGACGAAAGTTACACAGGTAAAGATAACTACAAGACAAACGCTTTCCTAAGAAAAGTAGCCCGCCCATACACGAATTGCCATCAGCAATTCGTGCGGCGAAAGTTACACAGGTAAAGATAACTACAAAACAAACGCTTTCGCCGTAGTTCAGTTTGTCCAAACATCAACTACATTCGGCAAATCCTTCAGCTGTGCAAGGAATTCTTCCCTGTGGGAAACGTTAAGCTGGCCGTTTGCCTTGACGATGTAATTCCTTCCGTTGATATTGTCCAGGTGAAAATACACTATGCAGTTGCCCGTTCCCTGTTCGCCAAAGATGATGTCCTTAAGTGTTGAGATATCCTTCACGTTGGCAAATCCAGGCTCAAGCTGAATGTGGACTTCGGAAATAGATTTTTCCTGGAGGGTATTTATGTCTTCCATGGAGTCAATGAGAATGCTTGCGCTTTCCCTTGGTTCTGCAGGTGTTCCCATGTCTGCTTTTCCCTTGAATGCATATACGCCCTCATTCTGGATCTTGTCCTTAAGCTGTTCCCATGTTTTTGGAAAGAAGGTTATATCTATGGAACCGTTCAGATCGTTGAGCTTTGCAAAAGCCATCTGGGACCCTTTTTTTGTCATTATCTGCCTGATGTCAGTGAGCATACCGATTGCTGTGTATGTTGTTCCTGTATTTCTTGCCCATCTGTTTGCTCCGCTAGCTTCCTGTGCTGCTTTTTCTGCCAGGGCGATCCTACCGCAGCGTTCAATGTTCTGGCTGTTTACGGTTGCACATCGCTCAATTACAGTCCTCCAATCATCAAGAGGATGTCCTGAAACGAAGCAACCGATAAGTTCTTTTTCCATGTTTAGCAGAGCCATTTTAGGCATCTCGTCTACTGTTTCATATTTGAAATCGGCGAATTCCTTGATGCCAGTATTCTCAAACAGACTGGCCTGCCCAAATGATGCCTCTGCAAGTTTTTTTTCTACATATGAAATGGCAGCTTCGTAATTCTTGAGGAGCGTTGCTCGGTTCTGGTCTAGCTTGTCAAAGCCTCCAGTCTGGATAAGGACTTCAATAGCCTTTTTATTAACCAGTTGCTTAGGTGCTCTTTTTTCGCCTGTCTCTTCATCTGTTCCAGTATCACGGAGCTTAAGACATCTTTCAAGGAAGTCGATGAAGGAAGTAAACTGTCCGTTGTCCCTTCGTTCCTTAACGATGGCTGCGGCTGCACCGGTTCCCATTCCCTTGATTCCACGGAGTCCAAAGACGATTCTTCCGTCAACAACGTCAAAGTTTATGTCGGAACGGTTTACATCAGGAGCATCTACAGGGACTCCCATTTTTCTTGCTTCTTCTATATAGAAAGGAAGTCCATCAGTCGTTGTTATTTCATTTGTAAGGTTGGCTGCCATGAACTCTGCAGGGTAGTGGCACTTGAGCCATCCTGTGCGGTAAGCAAGGACTGTGTAGGCTGCGGCATGAGACTTGTTGAAACCGTAGCCCGCGAATGGAACCATGATTTCAAAAATATCTTCCGCATGTTCCGTGGTAAAGCCTTCCTTGAGGGCACCTTCTACGAATTCCTTTTTCTTGCCCATAAGAACTTCAGGCTTCTTTTTACCCATGGCACGGCGAAGCATGTCGGCACCACCAAGGGAGAATCCTGCAATCTTCTGGGAAACCTGCATAACCTGTTCCTGGTAAACCATGATACCGTAGGTTTCCTTAAGAATTCCTTCAAGGCATGGGTCAGGGTAGTTGATCTTGGCAGGGTCTTTTTTACCTTCAACGAAGTTTGGAATGTATGCCATAGGTCCCGGACGATAAAGGGCGTTCATGGCTACGAGGTCGTCAAGACAGTTTGGCTGAAGGGCCTTCATCCATTTCTGCATTCCTGGGGATTCAAACTGGAAGATGGCGACTGTCTCTCCGCGGGCAAACATTTCAAAGGTTTCCTTGTCGTCGTCAGGAATTTCCCTTGTGTTGATTGGCTTTGCGCCTTCAGGAAGGTGGCTGTTTATGATGTCTTCCGTATAGCGGATGAGAGAAAGTGTCTTTAAACCAAGGTAGTCGAATTTAACGAGACCGCAAGGTTCGATGATGTCCATGGTGTACTGAACGGCTGTCTTCATTTTTCCGTCGGCATCGGTGATGGCAAAAACAGGAGCCCAGTCGGGAAGTGCCGTAAGACCGATGACCATACCAGAAGCATGGAGACCTGTGTTTCTGATACAGCCTTCAAGTTTCATTGCAAGCTGGAAAAGCTTTGTAAATTTAGGATCATCCTTGTATGGAATGAGCTGTCCGCCGTCTGGAAACTTTTCTGTTGGTTCTTCAAAGCAGTTCTTGAGCTTTGCCTTAGGACTGTCAGGCACACATTTCTTGAGCATGTTTACATCCGACAGAGGAATGTCAAGAATTCGTCCGACATCTGCAATGACATTCTTTGGCTTGAGGGTACCGAATGTGACGATGTGTCCTACCTGACTGTCTCCGTAAAGGTCGCGGGTATGCTGAATGATTTCCTGTCTAAAGTCGAAATCCATGTCGATATCAAAGTCCGGCATGGAAACGCGTTCTGGATTAAGGAATCGTTCAAAAATAAGCTTGAAGCGGAATGGATCGATGTCCGTGATGCCCATGGAGTATGCAACCAGTGAACCTGCACCGGAACCACGACCAGGTCCAATTGGAATATAGTGCTTTGGCTTGTCGTGAATGTTGTCGTAAAGGGATTTTGACCAGTTGATGAATTCCCAGACGATGAGGAAGTAGCCTGAAAATCCCATGCCGAAAATGATGCCGAGTTCGTATTCGCACCTCATGCGGATTTCTTTTGTGATTTCAGGATAGCGCTTTCGAAGACCTTCCTCGACAATGTGACGCATGTAGTCGTCCTGGTTCTGGGTATAGTCCTCGTGCTTCTGGAATTCTTTTGGAAGCTCAAAGCGGGGGAGTGTTCCCTTTAGTTCTGGAGTTGAATACTGATGGATCGTAAGGTCGCACATGGAAGCGATTTTCATGGTGTTTTCCATGGCTTCCTTTATTACGCCTTCGTCTACACCTTGAATGCCGTTGAGAACTTTTTTCATTTCTGATTCAGACTTAAGGTACCATTCAGGTCCACCCATTGGAGGTGTGTCCTTCAGAAGTTTTTTATGTCCGATGGCAACAAGTGCATTCTGTGCTTCTGCATCTTCCTTGTTTGTGTAATGGACGTCGTTTGTAAGTACAAGTCCGATTCCAAGGTCTCGGGCAAGCTTTATGAGTTTTGGTGCAACTTCAATCTGGTCTGCAAGACCGTGGTTCTGTATTTCAATGTAATAGTTGTCCTTTCCAAAAAGGTCGCGGTATTTTGTGGCTACGGCATATGCTTCTTCATCAAGGCCGTTCATCAAAAGCTGCGGTATTTCTCCCTGAATGCAGGCTGAACAGCAAATGAGCCCTTCGTGGTATTTTTCAAGCAGCTCAAAGTCGATGCGGGGCTTAAAGTACATTCCTTCTGTGAAAGCAATGGAAGAAAGCCAGCTCATGTTCTTGTAGCCAGTCTGATTTTTGCAAAGGAGTATTAAATGGAAGTACTTTCCATGCTTGCCGTTTCTTCCGTAAGGAATTACGTTCTGTTCTTTATGGCTTCCGTATGCAACGTAGAATTCTTCCCCAACGATAGGATTGATTCCATTTACGTGGCAAAGTTTTTCAAAGTTGAGTGCGCCGAACATGTTTCCGTGGTCTGTAAGTGCCAGGGCGCTCATGTTCATTGATTTAGCCTTTGCTACAAGCTCATCTATCTTTGAACATCCATCAAGAAGTGAATAGTCTGAGTGTACGTGGAGATGGACGAAATTGCTTGGTGGTGTTCCCTCTGGTGCGGGATCGAATACATGATAGTCTGCCATGATAATAATATAGAATGTTTTTTAAGATTGTGCTATTATGATGCAAACATTTTATTAGAGGTTATTTTCTATGGTATCACTTATCGTCGGTGTTGTTCTTATGGGTTTCTGTGCTTTTGCTTGCCTTCCATGCGGACTTGGCTGGAGTGGAGACGTAATCAACTTCCTCAAGGGATTTGCACCTTCTTTCGCAGCCTTCTGCGGACTTGTTTCAATCTTTATTGGCTTTGCAGACATTAAGGACAAAAAGGAAGCAAAAAAAGAAGAGCTTGCTGCAAAACAGGCTGAAGAGAACAAATAGAATACCTTTGGGCATTTTTGATTTTTCTTAAATTCAATTGAATTCAAATGAATTCAATTGACGCAAAATGTGATTTTGTGGTATATTTTCGTACCCCGTAAAATAATGGCAACCGCTCATTGCCAAATGTTCGAAGCTCGATGCAAAGCGGAGGACGAAACTTTTATTTGAAGGTAAATTAAATGAAAACTATTTTTGCAAAGAATGCTGAAGTAAAGAATGACTGGTATGTCATCGATGCAGCAGGAAAGACACTTGGTCGTGTAGCAGCAGTAGCAGCTTCTGTTCTTCGTGGAAAGAACAAGCCATCTTACACACCTAACTCAATCTGTGGTGATTTCGTTATCATCATCAACGCAGACAAGATTCAGGTAACTGGTAACAAGCCAGACGGAATGCTCTATCGCCACCACACAGGTTTCGTTCGTGGTCTCCGCACATTCACTTTCAATGAACTTCTTGCAAAGCACCCAACAGATCCTCTCAAGAGAACAATCTGGGGAATGCTTCCACACAATCGTCTTGGCCGCCAGATCATCGGCAACTTGAAGATTTACGCAGGTGCTGAACATCCACATGCAGCACAGAACCCACAGCCACTTGAAGTGTAATAGGAGTCTATCATGGTAAAGAATCTTGCAATTGGAACAGGAAGAAGAAAGACAGCTGTTGCCCGCGTATTCTTGCGCGATGGCTCAGGAAAGATTGTTGTTAACGGAAAGGATGTAAAGGAATATTTCTGCCTTGAATCACAGGTTCGCCTTCTCAGCCAGCCACTTCTCGTAACATCAAACGCAAATAAATTTGATATCCTCATCAATGTATTTGGTGGTGGAACTAACGGACAGGCAGCTGCTTGTCTCCACGGAATTGCACGTGCACTTACACAGGTTGATCCTAATGCACATGCAGCACTCAAGGCTAACGGATACCTTACTCGCGATTCTCGTATGGTAGAACGCAAGAAGTACGGTCAGCGTGGTGCTCGCCGCAGATTCCAGTTCTCAAAGCGCTAAACTTATACTTATATACAGTTTCGAATGCTTATTCGAGAGATGGTGCAGACTTTGCAAGGGGTATACGAAATTACTCCAGATGCAGGGTCTGCATTTTTTTTGCGCAAAGAATATTTGTCTCTTGTTGACGCCGATAGGATTTGTGCTGGAGCGCAGTTCAATGATGAGGAGACTGCGGATATTCTTAATGCTGCGTTGATTTACAGTGCGGAATATGCCGCCATGACCTATCTTGCCCGTGCGGAACATTGCAGGACAGCCCTTACCCAAAAACTGATAAAAAAACAGATTGAAAGAAAAGCCATAGGACCTGCCTTGGATTACCTTGAAAGCGTACATTATCTTGATGATGAACGCTTTGCTGGCGCATGGATTAGAACCAGATCCATAGACCATGCGGAAGGAAGAATTCGACTTGCGGCGGAGCTTGCGGGGCGTGGTGTTGAAAGAAATGCCGCTAAGAAAGCCCTTGATGAATTCTTTTCAGATCACGATGAAATGGAAATATGTCGCAGGGCATACAGAAAATCAAGGATCATGAAAAGCGATCCAGACAAGATAAAGGCTTCCTTGGTTCAAAAAGGATTCACCATAAAGGAAATTGATGCGGTGATGAAGGAATCTGAGGATTCATGCAGATAGCAATAAATGTCACGAATCTTCATGAAAATGGGCTTTTAATCGTTTATTTTCTAGTAAATGTAGAAAAAATCAAAAAAAAGTATTAAATTAGTGTTCATGAGCAAAAAAAGTGAGGAAAAATCCGTAGTTTATTCTGCGCTGGAGGTAGCACGCATCTGTGGTGTCGTCAATCAGACTTCCATCAACTGGATAAAAAACGGTCATCTAAAGGCATTCAAGACACCTGGTGGACAGTTCCGTGTATATCCTGATGATCTTGTTGAATTCATGAAGCTTCGCGACATGAGGATTCCTGCGGATGTTTTGGCACAGTGCAGCAACGATCCTGAAGAAAATAGAAAGATAAAGATTCTCTTTGTGGACGATGATGAAAGCTTTAATAATGTAAGTGTCTCTCTACTTCAGAAAAACCTTCCTGATGCAGAAATTTTCCAGGCTTTTGACGGATTTGAGGCAGGATCCATGGCTGTCAAAAAAATGCCAGACTGTCTTATCCTTGACTTGAGTCTTCCAGGTATTGACGGAATCAAAATTTGCCAGACCATAAAATCAAGCGATGCTTTTGGAAAACCAGAGATCATCATTGTGACTGGTATGGAAGATGAAGAAATGGAAAAAACTTGCCGTGACCTGGGAGTGAAATATTATTTCAAAAAGCCAGTGTTCATTCCAGAACTGGTCACAGCAGTTAAGGATCTGATGTCCGTTCAGTGATTTTGATGGTTTCGGTTGGCTCAACCACCGCAAAACATACTTTTGGGGCATCTCCATGTACCCCTTAGGCCCGAATCAATTGAATGTATCGCAATAGTAGGCTGGAAAAGCAATCTTGTTTTCAAGCTTGTCCTCGATTGCTTTAGGAAGCAATGAACTTCCAATGGATGTCTTGCTGAACTGCTTGGCGGCTCCCATGAACATGTTGTAAAGATTTTCTGGTTTCGTGTAGCTGTAGTCGATGATTTCGTAGTCGGCAAAATCAAATTCCTTGCGCTTCATCGCATCTTCAAGGTCTTCCATGGAACCGATGCTGTCGATGAGCTTGTTTTCCATGCACTGTTTTGCCGTGTATATTCTTCCGTCTGCAAGCTTTACGACTTCTTCCCTTGTCATTCCACGTCCGTCGCTTACGATTCCAACAAACTGATCATAGCCTTCGTCGCAGATGGACTGCATAATCATTTCCTGTTCCTTTGTCAAAGGTTCACTTACGGAGCCCATAATCTTGTTGCGTCCTGAATGAATGGTCTTCATCTTGATTCCATATTTTCCCATGAGCTCTGAAAGGTCTACAAACTGTCCACAGATTACACCGATTGAGCCTATGAGGGAATTTCTGTTTGCCATTATGTAGTCGGAAGAGCAGGCTATGTAGTATCCTCCGCTTGCGGCAAGATTCTTGAAATATGCATAGACAGGACGGTTTGTCGTCTTCTTGTAATCCATAAGGGCAAGGTATGTTTCATCTGCTTCGTATACGCCGCCACCTGGAGAAGTTACGCTCAGTATTATTCCCTTGTTGTTCTTGTCATCCTTAAGTTCCTTGATGGTGTCCATGATCCACTTTTGGTTGTAGGTATCTCCAGCTCCAGTGATAACGCCTTTTATTTCTATTCGGGCAATGTAGTTTCCTTTGGGTGTTTTTGGTCTGCTGTTTCTGTTGAATTTCTTTACGAAATTGTCCTGGATTTTTTCTGGCGATTTGAATTCAGCCTTAGGCTTTGCATCCGAAACTGAGCTGCTGCTGTTGTTTGCAAGTGACGAAAGTCCCGAGTAAAGGGCTATGATGATGATTGCTGCAAAAACTGCTTTACCTTTATTGATCTTCTTGAGTTTCATTTCTATGTCTCCTACTTTTCAAAATCTGCAGGTGTAAGAACGCCTGTTCTGATTGATTCCTGTTTAAGATAATAATAAGCATTTGTAAAGGTCATGTTCATGTAGGGGATGATCCATACAAAAAGAATTCCGCAGGAAATAAGTCCAAGTATCCACCATCCACAAAAAGACAGGGCAAGCATGAACAGGTCTGCCTTGTGGTTTTTTGTCATTACCTTGCTGATGTTCATTGCATTGATGACACCGATCTTTGGGTTGTCTGATAGAATGAAGAATATCTGGGAATAGGCAAATGCCTTTACGAAGGCAGGAATGATGAATAGCATGGACCAGAGGAGAAGCCATAGTGTCACCCAAAGCATTCCTAAAAATCCGCGGAGGAAATCTGAAAATCCGTTGATGAAGTCAGAAAAAGTCACAGCATCTCTTGAAAGAAACAGGAGTATGAAGATGTTTGTGAAGGCAATGGCTGAAGACCCGTAGATGAAAATCGTGAGGATTTCTCCAAGTTTTCCGTTGGTCATGAAACTGCTTTTGCCGATGATCCCCAGTACACAGCACAGTATGAGGGTTGCGATGCATGGTATGGTCCATCTTCCCTTCAACTGTGACAGCGCTGCGGTTTTGAATGAGTGTGAGTCGAACATGTTGTTTCTCCCTTTAGTTATTTTTGTTGTATTCCTTAAGCAACTGGGAATAATATTTTTCTTCTATGTCTTTGTCCGAAAGTCCGCTTTTTAAGAGCATATCCTTTAGTTTCTTTTGTGCGGACTGAACCGTTGCATCATCATTTGATTCTGTAAGTATCTCTATTTCAAGGAACCATCCCAATGGCGGTATGTTGCAAAGCTCAAGCGTGGCTTCCTCATAGGACCAGTCATAGACATCCTTGTGCTTTGTAAGGGCCACTGTATAGCCTGAATCTTCAAGGTAACGGACGAGTGGAGTGGAATCTTCCATTGTTGTTTCAAGTTCTTCGTTTACTTCCGTTGCTGTTCCATCGGCACTTATTTTGTTTTCCTTTTTTTTATATGTCAAAATCCAGGTGATCTTTCCGTCCTCGGTTTCTTTCCTGATCCTGATTTTCTTGCCTTTTCCAGAAGGACCTATGTAGTAAGTGTCATCTCTGGTAACGGCTCTTTTGAATTCTGCAAAGGAATTGAGCTGGTCTTCAACTGCTTTTTTGTCAGCAACGCGGGCCTTGATTTCAATTTCATTCATGGTTCAATAGTAGCATTTTTTAGGCGTTGGGAGAACAAGTAGTCCTGGTTTTAATGACTATTTAATTGCAAATTTTGTCGATTGAAATTATACTTAACAAACTTAAATCTCACTTCATTTTTTTTTATCGAGGCAATATTATGGCAAAGAAATCAGACAACGCATGCAAGGGTGTAGCACGCGCACCACATCGTTCACTTTATTACGCATCAGGATATACTGATGAAGAACTTGACCAGCCAATGGTTGGTATCATCTGCGCTAAAAATGAACTTATTCCAGGTCACATTGAACTTGACCGCATTGCAGAAGCCGTAAAGGCAGGTGTTCGCATGGCAGGCGGTACACCAATTGAATTCCCAGCCATCGGTGTTTGTGACGGTATCGCTATGGGACACGAAGGAATGAAATATTCCCTCGTTACACGCGAACTTATTGCTGACTCTGTGGAATGTGTTGCCAAGGCACATCAGTTTGATGCACTCGTAATGATTCCTAACTGTGACAAGATTGTTCCAGGTATGCTCATGGCAGCTGCCCGCCTTGATCTTCCTACAGTATTTGTATCAGGTGGTCCAATGATGCCAGGTCATCTTGCTGGCAATGACCCATCAAATCCATACAGCGGAAAGAATCTTTCACTTACAGACATGTTCGAAGCTGTTGGTGGTCTTGCAGTCGGCAAGGTAACAGAAGCACAGCTTAAAGAAATGGAACACCGTGCTTGTCCTGGTTGCGGTGCATGTTCTGGAATGTTCACTGCAAACTCAATGAACTGCCTTACAGAAGTTCTTGGGCTTGGTCTTCCTGGAAACGGAACAATTCCTGCCGTAACAGGTGAAAGAATCGCACTTGCAAAACATGCAGGTATGGCAGTAATGAACCTTTACAAAAAGGGAATCACTGCACGCCAGATGATGACTGCAGAAAACTTCCGCAACGGTCTTGCAGCTGATATGGCTCTTGGATGTTCTTCAAACACAATGCTTCACCTTCCAGCTATCGCTCACGAAGCAGGTATTGAAATTGACCTTCACGAAGTAAATGAAATTTCAAACAGAACACCAAACCTCTGTCACCTGGCTCCTGCAGGCCACACATTCATGTGCGAACTTGACGATGCAGGCGGAGTCCAGGCTGTCCTTGCTGAACTTGCAAAGAAGAACCTCATCAATACAAGCCTCATCACTGCAACAGGAAAGACAATCGCAGAAAACATTGCAGGCGTTAAAAACCGCAATCCTGAAATCCTCCGCCCAATTGAAAATCCTTTCAGCGACAACGGCGGTATCGCAATCCTCTTTGGTAACCTTGCTCCAAACGGAACAGTTGTTAAGCGTTCAGCCTGTGCAAAGGAACTCATGCTCCACACAGGTCCTGCACGTGTATTCAACGATGAGTCTGAAGCAATGGATGCCGTACAGAAGGCACAGATCAAGGCTGGTGACGTTGTTGTAATCCGTTATGAAGGTCCAAAGGGTGGTCCTGGTATGCGCGAAATGCTTGCAGTTACAGCAGCTCTTGCAGGTCAGGGACTTGATAAGGAAGTTGCCCTCATTACAGACGGCCGCTTCTCTGGTGCTACTCGCGGTGCTTCTCTTGGACACTGTTCGCCTGAAGCAGCAGTTGGCGGTCCAATCGCTCTCGTAGAAGAAGGCGACAAGATTACCCTCGACATCAACAACTACAAGATTCACCTTGATGTATCCGACGAAGAACTTGCAGCAAGAAAGGCAAAGTGGGTATGCCCAGAACCAAAGGTTAAGACTGGCTACCTCGCCCGCTATGCAAAGCTAGTTAGTAGTGCAGATAAGGGAGCTATACTCCAGTAGGTGGTTCGCGAGTTTTGCTGTTTTTTGCGTAAGCAAAAATGGGAGCCTCTTGCGACCAAAGCGAAACTCGGTAAGCAGGCGTTAGCCTGCGACCAGATAAGGGAGCTATACTCCAGTAGGTAGTTCGCGAGTTTAGACGTTTTTTACGTAAGCAATAAAATGCTGTATATACCATGAAAAAATCAGCGTAGCTGGGGTTCCCAGCGGAAGCTGATTTTTTTCTTTTAATCTTATGAATTTACTATTTTTTTTTAACAGTGTTCTTTTAGGTATAGGTCTTGCAATGGACGCTTTTTCGGTGTCCATTGCCAACGGACTCAATGAACCTAAAATGTCCCGCTTAAAGATGAACGGCGTTGCTGGGACCTATGCTTTCTTTCAGTTTGCCATGCCTATGGTTGGATGGATTTGTGTCCATACGATCGTGGGGTATTTCAGTGCTTTTCAAAGGTTCATCCCATGGATTGCTCTGGTTCTTCTCCTGTATATAGGCGGAAAGATGATTTTTGAGAATGTACGGGGCAAAGAGGACGATTGTGGTGGTTCTGCAAGTGTCCTTGGCTTTGGAACTCTTGTGCTCCAGGGAATAGCAACAAGCATCGATGCTCTTTCTGTAGGATTCACCATTGCCGAATATGGACTTTGCCTTTCCCTTGTTTGCTGTCTTATCATTGCCCTGGTTACTTATGTCATTTCTTTTTCTGGAATAATCATAGGTAAAAAGGCGGGTGGAAAATTCACCGACAGGGCGGAAATCTTTGGTGGTATTATTTTAATCGGAATCGGCATAGAAATTTTTGTAAAAGGCTTGTTTTTCTGATTTTTTGGATTATATTTACAATACATTGGAGATTTTACATATATAGGAGTAAATCAATGAAGAAGATTTTGATGGCAGTAGTAGCAGCATTTGCATTTGCAGCAGCAGCGTTTGCACAGGAAGTGGATCTTACAGATGCATCCAAGACAATCAAGTTCCCAGAAGAATTCAATCTCGGAAAGTGGTATGATGCAAAATGGGATGCATACTGGGAATTTGAAAGCGATAATATCAGCCTCTACAAGGGCGATTCAAAGATTGTTTCTTTTTCTGGTAAAATCAAGAACTGGAACATGTCGGTAAGCACAAGAGGTCTCGAAATTTCTTTTGACTGTGATGCAACAAGCAGATCGTACAAGGTTACAAAGCCTATCGCTTCAAGTTCTGACCTTGAACTCGAGGTAGAGCGCCATGATGTTCCTTCTACAGACAAGAACAAGAAGTGGAAGACAACAATTCTTCGTCAGCAGTAATAGTTGCTGAATGACTTGTCAATGCCCTTTCCTTTTACGGAGAGGGTTTTTTGTTTTTAGGACAATCCATGGCAGTCCATATTGACCTCAATTGAATAAAGTTTGTCTGCCGTGTATAATTCTCAGACTGAAATAATACTGAAGAAATTTTAATAGAGGTAAAATTCGTATGAAGTTGAACGGTTCACAGATTGTAATTGAATGTCTTATTGAACAGGGGGTTGATACAGTTTTCGGTTATCCTGGAGGATGTATCCTCAATGTATATGATGAGCTTTACAAGAACTCAAGCAGAATAACACATATTCTTACAGCTCACGAACAGGCTGCAGCACATGCGGCTGACGGTTATGCTCGTTCAACAGGAAAGGTTGGAGTCTGCATGGCTACCTCTGGTCCAGGAGCTACCAACCTCGTTACAGGCATCGCAACAGCATATATGGATTCGATTCCTATTGTGGCAATCACATGTAATGTTCCTTCCAATATCCTAGGAAAAGATTCTTTCCAGGAAATCGACATCAAGGGTGTCACAATTCCTATCACAAAGCACAACTTCCTTGTGCGTAGGGCAGAAGATCTTGCTCCAACTATCCGCCAGGCATTCCTCATTGCAAAAAGCGGTCGTCCAGGTCCTGTTCTTATCGATATTCTTAAGGATGCGACAGCCCTCAATGCACAGTACGAATTTACACCGCTTAAGAAGTCTGAAAATGACAAGAAGATGATTGCTGCCTTGGATAAGAACCTTGGACGCACCCTCATCGCAAATAAGCCTTCTGATGCAGAAATCAAGGAAGCTGCAGAACTCATCAACAGCTGCAAGAAGCCAATCATCTATGCGGGTGGCGGTATCGGTATGTCTGGTGCAGAAAAGGAGCTTCTTGAGCTTGCAGAAAAGAATTCTATCCCTGTAAGCGAAAGCCTTATGGCTCGTGCATCATTCCCTGCAACACATCCTCTCTGTACTTGGATGGTAGGCATGCACGGAACAAAGGCAAGCAATATGGCAATCACAGAAGGTGACCTCATCATCGCTCTCGGTGCAAGATTCAGCGACCGTGTTATCGGTGATCCATCAAAGTTTGGTCTTAACGCAAAGGTTCTTCAGATAGACATTGACCCAGCTGAAATCAACAAGAATATTCCGGCTTTCAAATCTGTTGTGGGCGATATCAAATACATCCTTTCAAAGCTTATTCCTCTTGTAAAGGAAAACAAGCGCAAGGAATGGGTAAGCCAGATTGCCGCATGGAAGAAAGAGTATCCTTCAATCTATGATAAGAATCCGAAGAACTCTGTAAATCCAAAGCACATCTGTGAAATCATCAACAAGGTTGCAGGTGAAAATACATTCATCACTACAGAAGTTGGTCAGCACCAGATGTGGACTGCCCAGTTCTATCCATTTACAAAACCAAGAACATTCCTTACATCAGGTGGTCTTGGAACAATGGGTTATGGTACTGGTGCTGCTATGGGTGCTCAGATCGGTAATCCTAAGAAGCGTGTAGTTCACATTGCAGGTGACGGCTCGTTCCGCATGAACTGCAACGAACTTGCAACTATTTCGCACTACAACCTTCCTATTGTAATCGTCATCTTCAACAACCATGCCCTTGGCAATGTCCGTATGTGGCAGCGTCTTTTCTACGGAAAGAGATTCAGCCAGACAACTTTGGATTTTGGTCCGGACTGGTGCAAGCTTGCTGATGCCTATGGAATCAAGGGATACAAGGCAAATAATGCAAAGGATTTTGAGAAGGTTTTTGAGAAGGCTTTCAAGGCAAAGGCTCCTGCAATCATAGATGTAGAAGTTGATATCGATGAAATGATCCTTCCAATGGTTCCAGGTGGAAAGCCGATTTACGATATGATCATGTCCCTCAGTGAAGAGGTGATGAGCTGATGAGAAAGGAACTCCGGGGAGAGGAGCGTTATTCTGAAATAGGTCGCGTTGAATGTGAGCAAATAAGTGCTCTTCCTGGGGTACTGGATGACATCAGTTTATCCGGATGTAAGGTTCATTTTCCTTTTCCCGCAAATGTGGATAAGGAAAATGAATATACAATCTTCATTCAATTATCCAGGGCTGACTTCCCTGATAAGCTTCAGCTTCTTTGTTGTCCCCAGTGGACCTTTGAGAATGAAGATGAATGCCAGACTGAGATAGGGTTTTCTTTTCTTCGTTCTCCAGATTCTCCAGAGCTTGCAAGGTTTATTGAATCCCTTAAGAACAAGAATGATCCTGACGACATAACAAGTCTTATCATAGAAGACGATACGGATTTTATTTAATGAGTTCCACGATAGAAAAAATTCCAGGCGTTGCGTTTCTTCCATACATCGATATGAAGGAACTGCTTCTCAGTGAGCTTAAGAACCGATTTGGTTTTTCATGTGACAGTGCAGTTCATTACGGTGATCTTGTGTACTTCCCAGATTATGAAGTTGAAACGGGAATTCCTTACTGGGCAAGGTGTGCTATGATCGAACCTTTCATAGTTCATTTTGATTCCATTGGCGACGCAGCAAATGAATTGAAAAAAATACAGCGTTCCTGGGCTCCATACAGTTATACAAGCTTTCGTCGTGCTGCCCTCATTCAGGAAAAACTTCCGTATGTGAATCTTAAGCCAAAAAGTTTTCCTGCAAAGATTCCTTCAGGCGCAACAGGGCTTTATACCTTGATAGATGATCATAGGATGATCGCTTCTGCTTTGACGAATACAACAGTTCCTGCTGGCCGTATTGAATTCATCGAGGACCATGAAAATCCTCCAAGCCGTGCATATCTTAAGATTCAGGAAAGCTTAAGCCTTGCATCCCATTATTTTGATGTTGAAATTCCAGGAAAAGGAAGCCGTTGCTTTGAAGCAGGAGCATGCCCTGGTGGCTGGACCTGGGTTCTAGTAGAGCAGGGGGCTGAGGTTTTTGCCGTTGACCGCGCTGAGCTTGCTCCTTCGTTGATGAAAAACGATCTTGTTACTTTTCTTGCCCATGATGCCTTTACCTTAAAGCCAGAGGATCTTGGTGAATTCGACTGGGTCATAAGCGATGTCATCTGCTATCCAGAACGTCTCCTTGAATGGATAAAGATGTGGCTTGCGAGCGGAAAGACAAAGAAGATGATATGCACGATCAAAATGCAGGGAGAGATCAATTGGCCTCTCATTGCGGAATTTGAATCAATTCCTGACAGCAGGATCGTGCATCTCAACTACAACAAGCATGAATTGACCTTCATACATGTAGAGAAATAATCATTTCTTGATTGAATCCAGCCTGTAAGGTGTTGCCTGATAGACATAATAGTTGAGCCAGTTGCTGTAGAACAGGTGGGCTGTGCTTCTCCATTTTGATACTATAGGCTTTGCAGGATCATCATCCGTAAAATAATTTTCTGGCACGTGGGGATTGATTCCTTTGTCCATGTCTCTCTTATATTCATTGGCAAGAGTTTCTGGGTCGTATTCAAGATGCCCTGTCATGAAGATGCTTCTGTTGTCCTTAGATTTTGCAAGTGTAAGTCCTGTCTCCTTTGAAAATGCAAGAAGTTCAAGCTTGTCGTCGGCCAGTACATCTTCGGTTTTGATGAGTGTGTATCTTGAAGTTGGAACAGGAAACCAGTCGTCAAAGCCACGCATCAAAGGTTCCTTTGGGTTCAAAAGCTTTGAGTAGTAGATTCCTGAATATTTTGTGTCCACCACATGCTTGTTGATTCCATGGAGGTGGTAGAGTCCTGCCATGGCTCCCCAGCAGATGTAGAGGGTGCAGAATACATTGTTTTTTGCATAGTCCATGATTCTGCAAAGGTCGTTCCAATAGTCAACTTCCTCAAATGGAATCTGTTCGACTGGCGCACCTGTAACAATCATTCCGTCGAATTTTGCCTTGAAAAGCTCATCGCTTGTGATGTAGAATTTGTCGAGGTGGCTTTGGTCGGTATTCTTTGAGATATGGTTTTCCATATGAACAAGAGAAATGTCTATCTGCAAAGGTGTGTTTGAAAGAAGCCTTAGAAGCTGTGTTTCCGTAACTTCCTTTGTCGGCATGAGGTTTACGATTGCTATTTTAAGGGGACGGATGTCCTGGGATGCTGCGCGTTCCTCGGTCATGACAAAGATGTTTTCATTTTCCAAGGTCGAGCGTGCTGGTAAGTTTGAATCAATTTTAATTGGCATGAGACCATTGTAGCAAAATCAATGTTAATTTGCTACAATTTGAACCTATGGAAATCAGGTTGGATAGAAAAACTGCATTAAAGAAAGTAAAGACGCTTGTTCTCTCCTCAAGGGCAGAAGTAGAGAATTTCAGGATAAAACTTGAAAAGAATTTCAGGACGGATTTTTTGCCTAATAGAGTAGAACGTTCTGAAAAAAGCTATTTCGGTGTAAAGTGCGATTTGCTTGCTCCTGAGGTGTTTGCTTCTTCCAGGATAGTCGTTTATATCCATGGAGGTTCCTTTGTCGGAGGATCCCGTGAAAGTTGGCGTGGCTTCTGCTCAAGCTTTGCACATGCAGTCTCTTCTCGTGTAATCGTACCTGAATTTCGACTTGCACCTTCATATCAATATCCTTCATCGATCGAAGATATTGAATGCGTCATGCGTGGAATCATTGCGGAAGCCAATGCTGCTCAGATTTCCGATGAGAATGCACCAGCTCCAGAAATCATCCTGGCAGCTGACGGTAGCGGTGCATCTCTTGCTTTTTCTGTTCTGTTCAGGATGGATGAAGAAAAGCGAAAATCCATTTCAAAGCTGGTGCTTTTTTCTCCTTGGCTTGATCTTTCATTTGATAATCCAATCTATGCAGAAAAGAAATCCAGGGACAAGGTCCTTAATCCTCGAGACATAAGATATGCGGCGGAACTGTATACTGCGGCATCCAATCTTTCCAGCATACATGTTTCTCCATTAAAGGCCTCTGAAAGCAATTTTGTCAATTTTCCAGAAGTCTTCATTCAAAGCGGTGAAAATGAAATTCTTCTTTCTCAGGCTGAACAGATGAACGACCTTCTGACCTGCCATGGCATTGACTGTACTCTTGATGTGGTACCTGAAATGTTCTACATGTTCCAGATGGCTGGTGATACACTCCTTGAATCAAGCTTTGCCGTTGAAAGGGCTGGTAAATATGTCAATAAAAGAGCGGATCTTACCGACAAGGAGCTCGTAGAAAGAGAACGGCTCATTAAAGAAAACAACATTACAAGAGAATAGGAAATAGACTATGGAACTTTTGTCTCCTGCTGGAAACATAGAAAAATTAAAATACTGCTATACTTATGGTGCCGATGCAGCCTATATCGGCCTTAAGAATTTTTCCCTTCGCGTTAAAGCAGACAATTTTTATGAAGACGAACATAAAAAGGTAATCGAGCTTAAAGACAAATTTCCCGGTCGTCGCCTTCATTGTGCCCTTAACATTGCTTTTCACAATGATGAAATTGACCGCCTTATAAAGAACATTCCTTATTTCAAGGAATATCCAATCGATGCTTTTATTGTTCAGGATCTTGGAATAGTTCCTATCCTTCAGAAAGAATTTCCTAATGCAGAACTTCATCTTTCAACTCAGGCAAGCTGTATGAACCGTGAAGCCGTAAAGGTCTATAAGTCTCTTGGATTTAAGAGGGTTGTAATGGGGCGTGAAGCCAGCCTTCAGGAAATTGCAGAAATAAAGGATGCTGTTCCTGACATGGAGATAGAATGCTTTGTTCACGGTGCCATGTGCATTGCCTATGCGGGTCGTTGCCTTATGAGTGCATACCTTAACGGACGAAGTGCACAGGAAGGTTTTTGCAGCCACACCTGCCGCTGGGACTATGATGTTCTTGCTCAGCTTGATAAGGATATCAATGCAAAGAAAATTGCTGAGAGCGGAAATCTTGTTCTTCGTGAGCATAAGAGACCTGACGAATATTTTCCTGTATATGAGGGGGAAAATTTTACGGCAGTTCTTTCTTCAAAAGATTTGTGCATGATAGACCACCTTGCAGAACTTAAAAAGGCTGGCGTTGATTCCCTTAAAATCGAAGGCCGCATGAAGAGCGTCTATTATGTTGCAATGATTACCCGAGCCTACAGAAAAGCCCTTGATGCCCTTGATGGAAAGATACCGGAAGCAGAAGCAAAGCCTTTTGTTGATGAACTCTATAAAGTAAGCCACAGGCCTTTTGCTACAGGTTTCTATTTCAACAAGGCTGATGCAGATGTTGCCGTAAGCGGTGCAAGCGACAGTCCTTTTGAGCTTTCTGCTGAATTAGGATCTTGCCTTGATGAAAGAGCAACGGAAGAAATCCTTAGGGTTGCTGAGGACGGTAGAAAATTAAGGCAGTCAAAAATCGATGCCATGTGCGAACCTGAACTCAAGGCTTACGAAAAGCGTGTTGCGGACAAACCTGATATGCACCTTCCTTTTGCAGAAAAAAAAGAAGGCTGGAAAATGTATCCCGTGGAACCGCTCAACATGCTTTCAAAGGAAACGGAAATCGAAATGGTATCGCCTGATGTATGTGGAAAAAAACTTGAATGGGGCAAAGATTTCCTTTTTATAAATCCAGAAAATGGACAGGTCTACAATTGGGTCTGCAACGGACATCCTTGCGTAATGTATACTGGCCTTTCCATTGCTGACGGAACTCTTCTCCGTTCAAAAGACCCTGAATATGTAGAAGGAAAATTCAGGGACAATGGAAGATGATTTTCATTAACTGATGGTTTCTATGAAAAAAAGTGTTTTAAAATTATTTGCTCTGTTTATTCCATACCTTGCTTTCACAGAGGTTAAGGAAATTGTCTGGACGGAACTACAGGTTGCCGAAACCAGAACCGTGATTTCTGATGATTCAGCAATTTCATTTTACTATACCAGGGAAGATGAAAACTACGATCTGTTTGTTGGGGTACAGTTTGCCTCGGAACAGACAACCTTTGATTCCCATGGAAAATGGATTTTCAAGAAAGAAGGACGGGTAAAGCTTGGCTTGGAAGGGATTTTCTCTAACGAGAAATATTCAGACATAAGCCGTCGTGGAAATTATTTTGCTGGTCTTTATTCCGATATCCGAGCCAATGATAGAATTTCTGTTGGAAGCGACATTCTTTTTGGTTATAAAACAGTGGATTATATAGGTCTTGATATCGAAAGAAAATGGAAATTTGATACCATGCTCGACATATTCCTTGCCTGGAATTGCTTTGAAAACGGGCAACTTAAATTTGCCATTATGACACGAGACGATTTTTTCTATCAGAATTTCGGCTACATCATCTATGCTCTATCCTTGAGAAATGATTTTGACAGCAGGATTTCCCTTAAAGTCTCATATTCTATCCGCAGCATTGACATGATGACCATATCATCCTATGTGGACGGGTGGTGTGCAAAATTTACCATGGGGTACAGGTTATGATGAAAAAAATCTATCTGGTCATCATTTATGTAATTTTTTTACAGCTCCTTTTTTCCTGCAGCTTTGGATGGAGTGAATTCTTCTACAGACCTGATGCTGTCAATTCCCGTACCAAAAGCATTGCTGATTTCGATATTAATGGGCTTGCTCCTGATACTGGTGATTCAGATTGCTTCAGTGTGCTTGTTGTGACTGATGTTCATTTTGGTACAAGCGATGATAATCTTCCTGAAAAGCTTCTTCAGTGGGCAGACGTAAAGAAAACTTCTCTTGCTGCGGAAGGCTATCCGTTGAAATTTTCAATCTGCCTTGGAGATGTTACTTCTTCTGGTGCATCAAGTGAATATGATGACTATGCTGATTTCTGCATAAAAATGAAGTCCGATCTGGATGTTCAGATGTACACTATTCCTGGAAACCATGATCTTTATAATTCTGGATGGAGCAAGTGGGAAAGTAAAGTTTTTCCTAATAAGGGTGCATATCGTTTTACAACTTCTTCTTCCTCTGGTAAAAAAATGAGCTGGTATTTCATCGATACTGCAAACGGAACTTTAGGAAATCCTCAGATCAATGATCTCAAGGCAAAGATGAAGGCTGACAGGAACAGAAAGCTTGTGTTCTCCCACTATCCTATCTACGGCGACGGTCACTGGTACTATATCCTGCAGAATGTGAATGAACGTGATACCCTTATAAATCTCTTTGCAAAAAATGATGTCGTAGGTATTTTCTCTGGCCATGCGCACTATGAAAAAAGATGCCAGTTTGGAAACTATTTTTTCGAAAAGACACTAAATGCATTCAAGAGGACTGGGACTGTTGCTGTCGTAAAGGTCGATGTCGCACATGGAACCTGTGATTATGATTGCTATGATCTTAAATGATTAGTGCTGTTCTTTCATTGGTTTGGTCAAAATTGCTTTTTTTACATTTTCATTATATTCTTAATGTTAAGATATGAGCGAATTGAAGGGAATTGAACAGACTGAAACAGATCCTGAGGTGCTCATCAATGCATTCCTCAAGGATTTTTCTGATGTCTACAGCGAAGAAGACGAGAAGAAAATTTCCAGCGCATGGAACTACCTCATTGGAAAAACCGAGTTGCTTAAGCGTAACTGCGGCAAGCCTTATTATGTTCATCCACTTCGTGTTGCTCGTGTGCTTGCAGAAAAGCATCTTGGTGCCGATACAATAGTTGCTGGTCTTTTCCATAATATTCTGGATGTGGACAATGATTGTCTTCCTGAGATTGAAAAGCTTTTTGGCAAGGATATCGCCGTAATTTGCAATGGTACTGCAAAGATTACCAGCCTAAAGATAAAAAGTAAGACGATTCAGCAGGCAGACAGCATCAGGAAAATGCTTTTTGCCATGGTCGATGATATTCGTGTTATCCTTGTAAAGCTTGCTGACCGTCTGGACCGAATGCGCAATCTTAAATTTGTAAGTCCTGAATCTCAAAAGGCAGTTGCCAAGGAAGTCATAGATATATGGTGTCCTCTTGCCAGCCGTCTGGGTATGGCAGACATAAAAAGTGAGATGGAGGATCTTTCTCTAAAATATTCAAATCCTGATGTGTTTCAGCAGATTAAATCTATCGTGGCTCAGAAGAAACAGGAACGTGCGGACTATCTCAGCAATGCGGTAAAGAAAATCTACTCTGCGACAGAAAGGGTCGGTGTAACCGTGAACATTTCAAGCCGCGCAAAGCATTTCTATTCCATCTACCAGAAGATGAGGAAAAGAAACAAGGATGCGGGTGAGCTTTATGATCTTCTTGCCCTCAGAATTATATGCGATACCAACGCTGAATGTTATACCCTCATAGGAATTGTCCATAGCCTTTGGAAGCCTATGGATGGTCGTTTTAAAGATTACATTGCAATGCCTAAAGCAAATGGATATCAGTCCTTGCATACGACTGTAATCTGCGAAGGTAAGCCACTTGAGATTCAGATAAGAACACAGGAAATGCACAATATTGCAGAGCATGGTGTTGCTTCTCATTGGCTCTATAAAAAGGGAACCAACAAGGACATGGTAAAGGCTGAGGATTTAAGCATCATCAATCAGCTGCGTGCCCTGCGCGATGAAGATCTCAGCAATGAAAGTTTTTTCAAGGAGCTTAAGAACGAGCTTCTTGGAGATTCAATATATGTATTCACTCCGATGGGGGACGTAAAGGAACTTCCACAAGGTGCCAATGCAATTGATTTTGCCTATATGATTCATTCTTCTATCGGTGAAAAGATAGTTGGAGCAAAAGCAGATGGAAAAATCATTCCGTTGACTCAGCCTCTGAAGAATACTCAGATCATCGAAGTCCTCACCAACCCTCAGGCTCATCCGACTCAGGCTCAGCTCAATGCCGTAAAGACGAGTCGTGCCCGTTCCAGGATCAATGCCTGGCTTTCTGCCAATGATCCCACCTATATCGATAGGGAGGCTCAGGAAAAACGTGATGCGGAAATTCTTGCGAATACCATATATTCAAAGAAGGTTGCGGAAGAAAAACGAAAGAAATCAAAGGAAAAGAAAAAGGAAACTCAGTATTCGGGAAAAATCAGGGTGGACAACCTTACAAATTACCTAGTTACTGTGGCAAAGTGTTGCGACCCTGTTCCTGGTGATCCAATTGTGGGTTATATATCCCGTTCAAGGGGAATTACGGTACATAGGGCTGACTGCCTTACATTCCTTAGGATTCCTGACATAGAAAGAAGAAAGGTTTCTGTTGAATGGGATACTTCCGAAAAGAAGAAGAATGAAAGGGAAGAAAAACTTCTGGAACAGATACAGGAGAAATCACGACAGAAGCAGAAAGAAAAGAATCAGTACAAAAAGCAGCGTTAGGAGATTTCATCATGAAGAGAAGTTTATTTTTGTTTTTTGCAGTTGCCGTTTTGTTTTGCGGATGTTCAAGAAAGAATTCTTTCTCTAAGTATTCTGGAGCAAAGAACCTCAAGGTTGGGTTCATCTACATTGGTAAAATAAACGACATGGGGTATACACAGGCTCAGGATGCAGGTCGTCGTGCGCTGGAAAGGAATGGCATAAGGACTTTGTATATTGAAAATGTTCCTGAGAATGAAACCTGCAGAATCGCCATAACTGAACTTATCCAGCAGGGATGTAATATGATTTTTGCCACAAGCTTCGGCTTTGGGGAATATGTTCATAGGGCTGCTGCAGAGTATCCTCAGATAAAATTTGCACACTGTTCTGGATCAAGAACAGCAGATAATGTTTCCTGCTATTTTGGAAGAATGTATGAAGCAAGGTATCTTACTGGTATAGTTGCTGGATTAAAGACTACTGCAAACAGAATAGGATATGTAGCGGCTTTTCCTATTCCTGAATGCATAAGAGGAATCAATGCCTTTACTCTTGGCGTCAAGTCGGTAAATCCTGATGCCGTCGTTCATGTGCGCTGGTCAAATTCATGGGACAATTCTGAGGAAGACAGATACAAGGCTGAGGAATTGCTGATGCTTGGCTGTGATATTGTCACTCAACATCTTGATTCTGTCAGCGTTCATCTTGCCGCTCAGAATAAAGGTGCATTTTCAATTGGTTACAATTTCCCGACACCAGATGTAGCTCCTGGCTCCTATCTTACTTCCGCCTGCTTCAACTGGGAAGTATTTGTCATTGATGAAGTTCAGCGTTATCTTGAAGGAAACTGGGAGTCACGATTTTATTGGGAAGGTCTTGAATCTGGAATTATTGACATCAGCCCGCTTTCCAAGCTTTGCAATCCAGGAACAAAAAAAGCAGTTGAGAATGCCAGACAGGAAATCATTTCAGGTACCTTAAATATTTTTTCCGGTCCTATGTATGACATTAATCAAGAGCTTAAGCTTGGTGATGGAGACATCATGACGTTGGATGAAATATGGAACATGGACTGGTTTGTTGATGGAACGAAAGTCATCAACTATTGATCAATTGATATTCCGTCCATAGATTTTATTGATTTCTTCTGTATATATGCCAGGCTTTGAATATACGGTAAGGATGGTTTCCACCGTAAGTTCAGGTCTGGCGCATTTTTCTGCCTCTATCAATAGCATTGTAGGCTTATTTTTTTCAGTAGGCTGAACAAGTCGCAGTCGCCTTGCACCAAGATTGTATTCTTCAAACAGTGTAAAAATTTCACCAAGTCTGTTTGGACGGTGGATCATGTATAGCTTTCCGTTGGATTTAAGAAGATCGCTTGATGCTTTGATCACGTCTTCAAGATTGCATTGGATCTCCTGACGGGCTATGGATTTGGGGTTTTTCTCTGTCTGTGCATTTGGCTTCATGTAGGGGGGATTTACTGTAATAAGATCGTATGTGTTTTTTTTAAGGATGGAACATGCATCTTTAAGGTTGCCTTCAAAGATGGTGATCCTGTTTTCAAGTTTGTTGAGGCTTATGCTTTCCTTTGCCAATTCCACCATGCTGTGCTGCAGTTCAAGGCCGTGGATCGTTTCTGCCTTGATTTTATTGGCAAGAAGGATTGGAATGATTCCATTTCCAGTGCAAAGATCACAAGCCTTTTTCCCTCGTCCATTCTTTGCGTAGTCGGCAAGGAGTATGGCATCGATCCCGAAACAGAACTTGTTTTTATCCTGATATATTTTATACGGACAGCCGCAGTGACTTAGATCTTCCAATGAGATTGTGCTTGTCATGTGGTGATTATATCAGTTTTCCATTACAATACAACACATGTTTGCACCATTTGATGAAAATCTGGCTTTTGAGGCCTGTAGGAAAATCATAAGCTTCCTCGATGAAAATAAAATTGCATTGGAATATACAGGACGGATCAGTCAGGAACGGGCAGACAATGGAATAATGATAGGTGCGTGCCTTGCAAAAAATGCATTGGGAAAAGTTGTGTTGCTTTACACTGTGTCGGGCAATGCAAGAAAAATTGTTGATGAAAAAAATCTTACAGGTGGAACATTCGTCGCACCCATTGTTTCAATAGATGCCATTAACGATGCTCTTTATTTAAACGATGACGAAATCCATAAATTGACGGATGAAATAAATTCTGAGACTGATATTTGTCGAAGAAACGAATTGAAACAGCAGCGTGAAAAGCTTACTACGGAATCCCTTTCTAAAGTTCACGATCTTTATACCTTTCATTGTTTTGATCGAAAAATAAAATCTCTTAAGGAAATTTGTGCCGTAACAAACAAAGGAAAACTTCCTCCTACAGGAACTGGTGATTGCTGTGCTCCAAAATTGCTTGATCATTGCTATAAAAACGGTCTTATGCCTTTGAGCATGTGCGAAGTCTACTACGGTAAAGACAGCGAAACAAAAAAATCAGGCCATGTCTACAGTCCTTGCGATGAACGATGCGGACTGATCCTTCCTGAAATGTTGGGTCTTAGGATTCTTTACCGTGATGATGACATTGTAGTCGTGGACAAACAAAGCGGACTTTTGAGTGTCCCTGGTCGCGGTCCTGAAAAAGAAGATTCTGTCGAGACTAGATTCAGAAGAATTTATGGAGATGACGTAGAAATAAAACAGCCTGCGGTACATCGACTTGATATGGAAACGAGCGGAATAATGGTCCTTGCCTTTACAAAGGATGCTCACAGGGCAATGAACATGGCTTTTGAAAGGGGTGATGTTCAGAAGGAATATGTTGCACTTCTGGATGGTGTCCTTGTACTCAAGGGTGTTCCTCAGCACGGACAGAATGAACTTTACTTCCGCCTTGATGTGGACAACCGACCTCATCAGATCTGGGATGATGTAAACGGAAAGAAAGCAATTACCGAATGGAACATACTAGGTGTTGAAAAATATATTGCACCTGACGGCTGTCGTCGTGATGTTACAAGAATTCAATACATTCCCCATACGGGCAGAACCCATCAGCTGCGTCTGGTTTCTGCCGACAGCCACGGTTTTGGAATGCCCATAATCGGTGATACTCTCTACGGACATTGTGAACCAGGTGAGCGACTGATGCTGCACGCAAAAAAAATCACCTTCCCGCACCCGACAACAGGGGAGAAGGTGACCTTTGAATGTAAAGAGCCTTTTTGACACTTTGCCAGTGTTCACGGTTGCCAAAGCAACCATGGGGCAAAAGTTATTCGATGTAAAAATTACTCTTCAACAAGGCTTTTGCCCATTAAACATTAAACTTGAAGAAAAGAACATCGCCGTCCTGAACAACGTATTCCTTTCCTTCCTGACGGTACTTGCCTGCAGCCTTGATTGCGGCTTCAGACTTGTATTCCCTAAGGTCGTCAACTGTGTAAGCTTCAGCCTTGATGAATCCCTTTTCAAAGTCTGTGTGGATTACACCTGCAGCCTGAGGAGCCTTGTCTCCTGCGTGGATTGTCCAAGCGCGGCATTCGTCGGCACCGCCTGTAAAGAACGTGCGGAGTCCCATAAGGTGGTAAACAGTGCGTGCAAGAACTGTAAGTCCTGATTCCTTAAGGCCAACTGAATCCATGAATTCCTTGCGGTCATTTTCATCAGTGATGTCTGAAAGGTCAGACTCAAACTTTCCGCAGATTACGATAACTTCAGACTTCTGTTCTGCGGCGAATTTCTTTACTGTCTCAACATAGTTGTTTGTACCGCTGTCAATGGTATCTTCATCGATGTTGCATACATAAACCTGTGGTTTGATTGTCAAAAGATGAAGTTCGTATACTGCAGCCTTTTCTTCGTCTGTAAGGTCTGCCATGCGAGCGCACTTTCCGTCTTCAAGCAAAGGTTTGATCTTTTCAACGGCGCTGAAATATGGAGCAAGTCGCTTTTCTTCATCCTTTCCAAGAGCGCGGATCTGCTTTGTAACTTTTTCCGCGTGCTTGTTGATTGTATCAAGGTCAGCCTGTGCAAGCTCAAAGTCGATTGTAAGGATGTCGCTTTCAGGATCGATTGGAGCATCTGTCTTTGCGTCTTCACGAACGTGCTGAATATCAGGGTTGTCGAAGCAGCGTACAACGTGTGCGATTACCGCTGTCTCACGGATATTTGCAAGGAACTTGTTTCCAAGTCCTTCACCCTGGCTTGCACCCTTGATGAGTCCCGCGATGTCAACGAAGTCAACTGTTGCAGGAATCTTCTTTTTGGGTTCAAAAATAGAACACATGAAGTCGAGGCGTTCATCAGGAAGATCAACGATGCCAACGTTTGGATCGATCGTACAGAAAGGATAGTTTGCTGCTTCTGCAGGTGCCTTTGTAAGGGCGCTGAAAATTGTTGACTTTCCAACATTTGGAAGTCCAACGATACCGCATGTAAGTTTCATTTTATTCTCCTGTTACTGACTTAGCTCTTTCGAGGGCTGCGTTGATGTTTGCGCAGATATTTTCCTTGCCAAGCTTTTCTGTCATGCCTGTCTTTTCGCAAAGCAAGAATGGCTGTGTATGGATTCCGCTAAGGATGATTGTGATGCCCTTTCTGTCGCATGCTGCCTTTGCCTGTTCAAGTGCCTGGATTCCGCCAGCATCAAGATAGATCAAGTTGCGCATACGGAAGATGATTGCCTTGCAGTCTGAACCTGCGCGCTCAAGGGCATATTCAAATTTTCTGACAGTTCCAAAGAAGAGGGAACCTTCGATTTCATAGACCATGACACCCTTTGGAAGGTCGATGGTTTCTGTAGATCCGTCTCCTTTGATTCCTGTTACGATTGTTGTGTTACCGGTTTCAACTTCAGAAAGGTCTATGATTTTCTTGATGAAGAAGAAGGCAGCAATGATGAGGCCAACACCGATTGCGTATGTAAGGTCTACAAAAACAGTGATGAGGAATGTAGCTGTAAGAACTGCAATGTCTGACTTCTGTCCTTTAAGGAGTTTTCTGATTGAAGGAATTCCTGCCATGTTCCAGGCAACCTGAATCAAAACTGCAGCAAGGGCTGCCATTGGAATGTATTCAACATACTTGCCAAAGAAAATCATGATGAGGAGAAGCACGATGGCATGGATGATACCTGCTACTGGAGTGCGTCCACCGTTGTTGATGTTTGTAGCTGTACGGGCAATGGCACCTGTTGCAGGAAGTCCACCGAACAAAGGTGATGCAAGGTTTGCGATTCCCTGACCGATGAGCTCATTGTTTGAGTCATGCTTAGCACCGATCATACCGTCAGCGACAACGGCAGAAAGAAGTGATTCGATGGCTGCAAGAACTGCAATGGAAATGGCTGTAGGAAAAACAGTCTTGATTGTCATGAAGCTGAAGTCTGGAGCCTTTGGAGAAGGCAAACTTGATGGAATCTTGTATCTGTCACCGATGAGTGTTGTTTCAAGTCCGCATGTTCTGTTGAGGATGATGTGGATTACTGTAGCTGCGATGATTACGATGAGAGATCCTGGAATCTTCTTTGTTACCTTTGGCCACATGAAAAGAGCTGCAAGTGAAACGACTGCCATGATTGTTGTGTATGCATCGATGGTGTTGAAAATCTGGGAGTAGGCGATCATCTTCTGATGGAATTCACCAGGCATCTTTTCGAGTTTTTCACCAAGAATCATGACTGGATTTGATGCTGTAATTGGAGTGAGACCAAAGAAGTCACCGATCTGACCGCTGGCGATTGTAACTGCGATACCTGCTGTAAATCCAACGACGATTGTGTATGGGATGAACTTTACAAGACCGCCCAGCTTGAATGCACCAAGAAGAATCAGGAGGATTCCTGCGATGACAGTTGCTGTTGCAAGGCCGCCTACGCCAAGCTGAGGATTATTGACGATTGCATAGATGATTACTGTGAATGCACCTGTTGGACCACCAATCTGACAGCGGGTTCCGCCAAAAGCTGCGATACAGAAACCTGCGATGATGGCTGTGTAAAGACCTGTTTCAGGAGAGCATCCTGAAGCAATGGCAAATGCAATGGAAAGTGGGAGAGCCACGATTCCGACGATGATACCTGCAATAGCGTCCTTTGCAAAAGCGGCGCCCGAGTATCCTTTCAATGTGTTAAGTAACTCTGGTTTATACATAGTGCGCGTATTATGATACTTTTATAGAAAATAAACAATTATATATGTTAAAAATGGCTTCCGGCGGGAACCAGGTTTTCGTCATACACGTCATTGCGAGCCCGAATAGAGCGTGGCAATCCATTGCTTTTTGTACCGTCGCTGGGACCCGTCCTTTTTTTAGCTGCTTCATCCATCCCCGGTTGAAAATAGGGGATAAGAAAGCATATCTATATGGATGAAGCACTCCAAAAGGTTTGGTGGGATGCAGGTACAAAAAGTAAGGAGGGGCCCGCCATAAAGGCACAGCGCTTTACGAAAGTGAAGCGGGAGGTATCCATTGCTTTTTGTACCGTCGCTGGGGCCCGCCTTTTTTATTATCTGCTTCATCCATATAGATAATATTATAAAAAGTGTGGTATCTTTATTTCCATGAAAGTTGCTATATTTTTAGGTTCAAAGTCCGATATGGACACAATGAAGAAGGCTGCTGATGTCCTCAGGGACTTTGGCATTGACTATAAGGCTTATGTAATTTCCGCACACAGAGCTGGAGATCTTCTTGTAAAGACAATCAAGAAGGTAGAGGAAGATGGATGCGAGGTAATCATCGCAGGTGCAGGCCTCAGTGCTGCTCTTCCTGGTGTTATTGCAAGCCGTACTGTTCTTCCTGTCGTAGGCGTTCCGCTTGAATGCATCAACCCTGGAAAATCTAACGGCTTGGCTGGAATGGATGCACTTCTTTCCATTGTAATGATGCCGCCACAGATCCCTGTTGCAACGGTTGGAATCGGCAATGCAAAGAACGCAGGTTATCTTGCAGCCCAGATTCTTGCCATCAAGTATCCTGAAATCAAGGCAAAGCTCGTTGAATTCCGTGCAAAGATGACTGCTGATGCTGAGTCAAACGGCGGTGATGGAATTGAATTGTAATTTTCAATTCATTATGTTATCTTTCTAAAATCCATTTCATTTATTATTGAGGAGTATCTCATGGCTAAAGTTGTTGATTACAAAAACGCCGGCGTTGATGTTAATGAAGGTTACAAGGCTGTAGACAAGTACAAGGTGCAGTCACAGCGTGCACGTATCCCAGGCCAGCTTACAGAGCTTGGTGCATTCAACGGAATGTTTGCAATTCCAAAGGGGATGAAAAACCCTATCATGGTAAGCGGAACAGACGGTGTTGGTACAAAACTCGACATTGCATTCCAGATGAAGAAGTACGACACGGTTGGAATCGACTGCGTTGCCATGAGCGTTAATGATATTCTTTGTTCTGGTGTTCAGACAAATTTCTTTCTTGACTACATTGCTTGCGGCAAGCTTGATTCAAGGGTAGCTGGAGAGCTTGTCAAGGGTGTAACAGATGGATGTCTTGAAACTGGATGTGCACTCCTTGGTGGTGAAACAGCTGAAATGCCAGGTTTCTATGATGATGGAAAATATGATCTTGCTGGTTTCGGTGTTGGCGTTGTAGACAAGGCTGACGTTATCGACGGAAAAAAGATCAAGGAAGGCGATGTTCTCATCGGTCTTTCTTCAACAGGTCCACACTCAAATGGATATTCACTTATCAGAAAGCTCGTAAAGAATTTCAATGAAAAGGTAAAGATTGGCGGAAAGGAAAAGAAGATCGGTGACGTTCTCCTTACACCAACACGCATCTATGTTAAGCCTGTTATGGAAGTTATAAAGAAGTTCCCTGGCAGCATTCACGGTATGGTTCATGTTACTGGTGGTGGATTCTACGAGAACCTCCCACGCATGTACCAGCATGCTTCAGAAGGAAAGAAGCAGCTTTGTTCTATGATCAAGAAAGACAGCTGGAAGGTTCCAGAAATCTTCGACATCCTTGTAAAGAAGGGGGCTGATCCAAAACGCATGTTCAACACATTCAACATGGGTATCGGTCTTGTTCTTGCAGTAAGCAAGAAGGATGCAGAAGCCATCCTCAAGATGTTCAACAAGAATGCAAAGAAGTACCACAAGGCTGGAATCGAAGATATGGTTGCCTATGAAATCGGTTACGTTGGTCACACAGACAAGGTGATTAAGGGCGACTTTAAGGGCAGCAAAGAAATGACACAGTTTGTTGACTAATTCTTACATGCTTAAAATACATTAAAAAAGGGCGGGCCCCTCGCGACGGCGAAAAAAAATTGTTACCTCCCGCTTCACTGTAACAAGACTGTGTGTTCAGTTGGCGGGTCCCTCCAATTTCTTTTTCTGCACTCGCACGCACTTGCTACGAGTGCATGTCCCACCCTTTTTTTGTTTTAAAAATAAAGGAATTAATCAACGTTTAAGGCATGAAAATAGAATGCCTTTCACTGAGAAAAAAGGCCCACTTTTTTTATTGATTACTAATTCAGAGGTAAACAAAATGAAAATTGCAGTACTTGTTTCAGGCGGTGGAACAAACCTTCAGGCTCTTATCGATTATCAGAAGTCTCATGAAGACTGTCCATATGAAATTGATGTTGTAATCTCCAGTACAAAAACTGCATACAGCATTGAGCGTGCAAAGAATGCTGGAATCGATTGTGTTATCAAGAGTCCTTTTGCCGTCATGGGAAAGGATGCTGCATCTGCTGCTTCCCGCGAAGAAAAAAACATTGCCGTTTCAAATGCGATCCTCGAGGAGTGCAGGTCACGCGGAATCGATGGAATCGTTCTTGCTGGATATCTGTCTGTTTTGACAGGCGACATCATCAGCGAATACAGCAATAGGATCATAAACCTTCATCCAGCCCTTTTGCCAAAATTCGGTGGAGTAGGGATGTGGGGACACAATGTTCACGAAGCTGTCCTTGCGGCAGGAGAAAAGGAAAGCGGTTGTACAGTCCACTATGTAGACGGTGGCTGTGATACAGGAAAAATCATTGTCCAGAAAAAGGTTCCTGTAATGCCAGGCGATACTGTAGATACCCTTTATGCCCGCATTGCTCCAAAGGAACACGAGGCCATCGTCGAAGGTACAATAGCACTTGTCAATTCAATTCATTAATCAGGGCATCTCTAAAAATTGCAATTTTTAGAGATGCCAATTATTTTTACAGGTTGTTTGCATGTTTCGATTGATGGATGCAGGCAGCCTGCCTACTTTGTCATTAGATAACTGTCCTTAGGCAGAATTATGATTTCTACGCGCCTGTTCTTTGCTCTTCCTTCCGCTGTGCTGTTGCTGGCAGCAGGTTTTGTTCCTCCATATCCCTTGAATGTGAACAGTCTCTTGTTGAGTCCACTGTCCACAAGAGCATTTACGATGGACTGGGCACGCTCGATGGAAAGGTTCATCTGTCCGTTTGGCTTGTTCACATCGGCAGTATGTCCTTCAACAAGAATGCTGTAGTCTCCATCAGCGGTTTCTTTCTTGAGTGTTTCTGCAATTGTGCTGATTCTGTGTTTTTCGCTTTCAAGAAGTTCTGCTGAATCTGCCACAAAACGAAGGTTGTCCACTGTTATCTGGATTCCTGTCTTAATATCTGCAAGACCAATGTCAGGAATTTTCTTTTCAATGAAGTACCTCATGAGTCTATGATATGTAATGTAATAGTTTCTGTCTTTGTTTGGGACCGAAACCTTGTGTTCAAGAAGATCCTTGTCCAAAAGAAGAACGATTTTCCCGTTCTTAAGGAGATCAAGGTTTTCCTTTACAGATGCGATACGAAGATAGTCTTCCTTTGAGATAACAGGATCGCAACGGTTGATACCGTATACCTTCTTTGCGGATATCCAGAGAGGATCTTTTCCAACTCTCCCGTTGTAGTCTTCTATAAGGTCACTGCTGGAATAGTGAACCATACCTTCTTTCTTTGCGGTCTCAGGTACCACCATGTTTTTCTCGTAAACCAGATCCATATCCTCATTCCAGATCTTTGGGAAAAGACAAGGATAAACACGGCTGCTTGAGAATTCTCCCTGGACAGGCTTAGTTCCACGGGCATCGATTACTATACCTGTGTACTTGCGAGATGCGATGCTGTCTATTGGCTGAGGCTGGGTATAGGGTTTTGTGTGTTTTACAAGAGAGGATGAAATGTTCCTAAGGTCGATGTCGTGTTTTGTAAGGAGAGTGCTTCCGCCTTCTGCAAAAACTGAAGGGGTTTTGTGCGATTTGTCTACGATTCTTGTGATGTTTTCAAGTGTAATGGTTCCGTCCAGAACAAGGTCATTGAGTGTCTTTGAATCATCTACATTGAGGGAAAGCAAAGGATCCTTTATGAGGATTGGAAGATCCATTTCGATTCTTTTTACTGACGTGGACTTTCCGCTAGGCATAGGAATTCCTGCTTTTTCAACATCCAGAGAAACATCGGAAATGAAGGAGTTCTTTGTCCAGTTGACGAAGCTGGAGGAGGTCGTTGTCGCGTTTTCCCGAGAAGCGTGGCCATTGGCTGCTGCGACCATTTCGGCTTCCCGTTCCAGTTCCTCATCCGCATACGGAACATAGTGCTGAGGAATATAAGGCTTGTCCATGAAGTCTGCTACATCATATGTTTCTATATAATTTTGGGAAAACACTGCAGGATGAATAAGAACTATATAAATTAATAGTGATTTCAGGATCTTTTTGTTCATATTTCTCCACCGTAAACAATCTATCTTTTCATTTATCGGTTTTTTCTATAGAAGAGTTAAGGAAATTCACGACAATCATTGCTATATAAAAAAAAGTTAAAATAATCTTTAAATTTGAAATTCATGATAATGGCATTATAATTATTTTTGGATTATCAGTATTTTTATTAAACCAAGGAGTTTTTATGGCAAAAAAAGCAAGAAAGTCATCGGTTTCAACCATCATGATAGCAACCATCGTCATGGGACTTGCAGTATTTTCTGTTGTTCTGTTCATGATGATTTCGAGACTCTTGAACAAAGGCCTTGAAGATTATTTTCAGGGTGAACTTGAAAATAGTTCTGAATTGTTTCTTAGGGAAATCAAGACTGAAGAAAATAATCTTGTAAAAGTCCAGACTAGTCTTATTGGTACCCTTGATTCAATTTACAGCGAACTCGGATCTTTCCCAATAGAATTTGTTGATACTGTTGTTAAAAGTGCCTGCAGGAGTTTTGACGTTGATGACCTTACCGTTTATGACGAGAACCTCAATATCTGTAATTCTGTCAGTGTGGCTTCGTCTATCAACAAGACTGATATTTTGAACAGAGCTCTCAATGGCGATACTGTCCTCAAGGTTGAAAAGATGGGGCAGGACGTAAAGATTGTCCGTGCAGTACCAATCAAGCATGGTTCCTATGTAACTGGTGTCCTTGTTGGAATGGCAACTGCTACATCTCAGAAATTCGTTGAAAGAATGAAGTCCCTTACAGGCTGTGACAATACTATTTTTGACGGCACAACCCGTGCGTATACAACTCTTTCCGGTATGCGTGGTTCCGTGATTGCTGATCCTGAACCAATCCGCAGGGCAGAACAGGGCGGAGATTATGCTGGCGTTACTACAATCGGAGGAAAAAAGTATGTAGTTTATTATTTCCCTATGAAAAACAACGAGGGAAAATTCCTTACTACACTCTGGCTTGGAAAGGAACTTGGCATCATTGACCATGTTTCTGCAATCATCTTCAAGCCTCTTGTAAGCATAACAATTGTTCTTGTCCTCATTCTTCTTGCAATCCTCATCCTCATCATCTACATGAGGGTTATCAGACCTCTCAAGAGTGTTGGCGGTGCAATGAGGAGACTTGCTTCTGGAGATGCTGACCTTACAATACGTCTTCCAGTCAACGGCAATGATGAATTTGCTGATATTTCTAAAAATGTAAATACATTCATAATCATGCTCCAGACAATCGTAGAGGAACTCAGCCAGGCTCAGAATTCTCTTTCATCAATCGGTCAGAACCTTGGTGCAAATGCTCAGCAGTCTGCAAGTGCTACAGCTCAGATCATGGCAAACATCCAGGGTGTAAGAAAGCAGTCTGAAAATCAGTCAGAGGCTGTTGCTAACACTACTGGTGTTCTTGGCAAGTCTTCTACAAGCATGAATGCACTTTCAGACCTTGTAGAGAATCAGTCGGCAGGCATTGCAGAATCTTCCGCTGCCATTGAGGAGATGCTTGGAAATATTACTTCTGTTACTAATTCCGTCCATAGAATGGCAAACAGCTTCAATGAACTTGGTGGAACAGTTTCAGACGGCAAAAACAAGCTTGCCAATGTTGACGGTAAGGTCAATGAAATCGCAGAGCAGTCAAAGATGCTTATTCAGGCAAACCAGATCATTGCACAGATTGCGTCTGAGACAAACCTTCTTGCCATGAATGCCGCAATTGAAGCAGCTCATGCAGGTAAGGCTGGAGAAGGCTTCTCTGTTGTTGCAAATGAAATCCGTAAGCTTGCTGAGACTTCAAGCACCCAGTCAAAGAACATCAATATGGAGCTTAAGCAGATTTCTACATCAATCAAAGATGTTGTTTCCCTTTCAAAGGACAGTCAGGCTGCATTCGCACAGATTGTCACACATCTTGATTCGACTGACACGATCATCCGTGAAATCGATAATGCGATGAATGAACAGGAAAATGCTTCCCGTCAGATTTTCAGCGCCCTTAGCGATATGAGGAATCAGGCTATCGAGGTAAACAAGAAATCACAGGAAGTCAACAACGGTATCATTGCGGTTTCAAAGGATATGGATTCTGTTTCTCAGATTTCATCGATCATCCTTGGAAGCATGGATGAAATGACAGCAGGTGCACAGGAAATCAGTTCTGCTTCACAGAGCGTTGCTGACCTTGCATCTGAGACAAGACAGAACATCAACGTAATGCAGGATAAGCTTGGTAAGTTCAAGTTCTAATCTTGTGATATGACACATGGCATAAGGCGGTGATCTTTCGGTCACTGCCTTTTTTTGTTTAAATCCTCAGCTATGATCTAAAATTCAAATATGTAATAGACTTACCTGATTGATTCTGCGATTTCCTTAGCCTTTCCTGATGGAACTTTCAGGATCCAGGTTTCATTTGGCGGAGTGCAGCCCTTGATAAGGGCAGGATTCAGTTTCTTGAGCAGGTTGAGGTCAATGCCTGATTTTTCGGCAATGGTTTCAAGCTTGATGCTTCCTGTGATCTTCAGCTTTCCGAATTTTTCAGGAGTCATCAGTTCTATCCATTTGTCTGCGACTCCAAGGTCTATGGCACCGTAGTATTCAGCATTTTCCACAGCTTCCGTGATTGCTATGAGTTTTGGGACATATAGGATGGATTGTTCTGAAAGAAGTTCAAGATCTGCGAGCATCCAGAAATCTGCCTTGCTTTGCTTTTTTACTCTTTTTACGGCACCAGCTCCCATGTTGTATGCGGCAAGGGCAAGTTCCCAGTTTCCAAGCATTTTGTAGTTGTCGTTTAATTTAGAAAGAGCTGCCTCCGTCTCAATCCATGGATCAAGACGTTCGTCGTACCATTCATTCTTTCTCAAGAAGGGTTCCATGCTGTTTTCCATGAATTGCCACATTCCTGTAGCTCCTGAAACTGAAACTGCATTGGGCCTGTATTCAGATTCAACTATTGGTAGATACTGAAGGAACATTGGCATCTTTTTTTTCTTCAACTGTTCCCTGACATAGACCCTGTATTCAGCAGATTCAATAAGAATATCTGCAAGTCTTTTCCGTCCTTCAGCCGTAAGATAGTAGTCCAGAAATTTCTGTGTCCGTCTATCATCAAGACCTGTTAGACCAATGTCCTTGTGGACAGGCTCCTTGACGGTGTACGGTTTTCTCTTCATTGCGTTTTTTTCAATTTCGATTTGACGGAGCTCCGCAAGATCGTCGATCGTGCTTGTGTCGAGCTTTATGGAATCAGAGGAAATAAGAAAATCTGCGACAGGTTCTGCGAAAAGACTGAAAGCCGTCAAGGCAAGTAGTACTGTTGAGCTTCTTTTTATCACAGCTTTTCACCGTAATATATTCCTGCCCATTCCCAGCGTCCGTGAATTTCAGGGTCAGCAGGGAAGTTAACTTTTCTGAAGTAGAGATACCAGACGTTTACGTAGTTGCTCCATCCTGTTGTCCTTAGGTAAGCTTCCGTAGGAGAAGAAGATGGGTCCAGTTCTGCACTGTATCGGATTCTGTTTCCTCTCATGAAGGATCGCATTGAAAAGCTTTCCTGTGCATTGACGTCGGTTTCGACCTGGCGCCACGACATGGCAAAGAAATTGACCTTTGACTTGTATTTGTCCAAGGCTTTGTAGTTGTAGCTCGAAATGCCTTTCTTGACCGCATCGACAAGGGCATCAAGGGATTCAAAGGTCCAGTCCTTTGAGGAGTTCGAGAAATCGATCAGCTGTTTTGTGCTGAGATATGCGTTAGGATATCCTGAAATCTGCAGTGTGGCGGCGTCATCCTGGTCCAGATACTGGGTGTAGGAACGGATGGCCTGCTTCCATTCACCTTCCTTTTCGTATTCCAGTGCAAGTCTGTAGAAAAGTTCCGTTGTGCTTACGTTGTTGGGGAACCTGGATATAAGCTGGTTGAAGTAAGCGATTCTGTTTGCAGGACTTTCGCTTATCTGGATTAGGTGCTGCAGGCAGACAAAATGGATTGATTTACCTTGAACCATAAGATCGTTGTAGTTGTTGATGATGCGCTCAAAGTAGTATTCCGCAACAGGTTCTGCGTCGTTCTCAAGGTAGGCGTATGCTGTCATAAGGAGCCAGTAGGCGTTGTAAGGATCGTCACCGTGCTTTTCAACCCAATCGGAAAGAAAAAGAATAAGGGATTTATAGTCCTTTACGGAAAGCATGTTGTTTGCAATCCTGTTTACGACCGCATATCTGGTCTCGCTGTTAAGGTCTGTCCTATCGAGAAGGGTTTCAAGCTGGTTCTGGGTTGTCCTGTATGACTTTGAAAATGCGCCTGGAAGAATTTTACCCCTGTAGGAGCGGCCGCAGCTTGAAAAAACTGTAATAATTGCAAGAATAATCAGTGTTTTCCCGATTTTTTTTAACATGTGGTAGATTTTAGCATACAATTATTGTATTGTAAACGAAAGGGCAAACGGATGAACGACAAGAAAGTATCACCAGCGGTTTTAAGAAAGCAGGGGTTCCTTCTGGGAATGGGACTTACCTTGATCATTGACGGAATTCTTATCTGTCTTGTGAATTTTCATTTAATCAATGTTACGCTAAAACAGATATGGCCGCTTTTTGTTGTCATTGCGGGATTCTGTTTTCTTGGCTCTGATCTTTTCATTTATAGAAGATTGAGAACAGCATTCCTTTTCCCTTCCATCATGTTGATTTTTCTCGGTGTGGCATTTCTGGTGTTCTCATCGGATGTGTTCAACATTTCATTCAGAAAGTTTATATCCGTTTGCTGGCCTATAGTCCTTGTTGTATTCGGTATTCTTTTGCTTTCCGTGTATGGGATCCAGAGAATAAACAACAAGCAGTTTCCGTATATGCAGGACGATACATTGGAAGAAGACAACTACTAGGAGAGTTGCTTTTTTGACAAGACTGAATTTCATCAGCCGTGGATGGCATGCATTCATGGTTGTTTCTATATTTGCACTTTTCTCATGCGGAAGCTCGCCTGAATCTCAGCCTAAGGCTGTCGAAGAGAATATTGTCATCGATGACTCTGAGGCCGTTTATGTTCCAGTGGCGTCACCAAAGAAGAAATCATTTTTTGCTTCTATAAAAAAGCAGGACATGGAAGCCATTGAAATCGGATCGCCGCAGAGCCTAAGGCAGGCATACAACAATCTTCATAAAAGCGTAGAGGAAGGATATTCAGATTCCGAGAGGACAATCCTCAATATAATTTCCGTGATGATGGACGTGGCGTGGCCTTCTGAAAAAGGCAACATGGTTTCGCCTAGGATCATAAATACGGATCAGTACAGCGGAATCGTTGACAGCGTACGAAACGGCATCTATGACCTGAGCGCGGATTCTTCGGATTTTCTTCTGTCTTTATTGCCATCACTAGTGATTCTTTCTTCCAGCAACATGTCGGAGTATTACGGAAAGGCTGAGGAATCCCTTTCAAAGGCTCTTGAATTCAGGCCTGATTCCGTAATTGCAAACTATGTCATGGGTGTCCTTTATCTTAGGACAGGACGGGCAGAAGAAGCCCTCAAGCATCTTAATACGGCAAACGGAAAATATTCTGCAGGTACGAAGGAAATACTTCTTGCTATTGCCGATGCCTGCTTTGAGACTGATAATCTTGAGCTTGCCCTTACGGTCGGTGAGCAGCTGCTTGCAAGGAATCCTCAGGACACAATGATTCTTGACCTCTGTGCAAGATCTGCCTATGCCCTGGGGGATCTGGACAAGACGGAGTCATACATCGTACGTATCCTTCTTCTTGAGCCTGACAATGCGGACTATGTTCTTTTCCGTGCACGCATACTTATGCAGAAGCAGGACTTTATCCGTGCGTCTTCCCTGCTTGATGTCTGTGCCCGTAAAAACCAGACGACAAGGGAATATTATATTCTCCGTGCAAGGCTGCAGTGTGACTGGAATAAGAACTACACCAGTGCGGCAGAAACTGCTTCAAAGGCATTGGAGCTGTATCCTGATGACTTGGACATCATGTTGCTTGCGGCAGAAATGGCATCCCTTACAGGTAAATCTGTAAACGGTATGTCTGCCATGGAAATAGCACGCAAGGCGTTGGAAAAAGATCCTTCCAACAGCAAGGCAAACGAGATCTGCATCAGTGAAATGTACAGGAATGGTGAATATCAGCAGGCTTATGCCCTTAGCAGCAGGATGGTAAAAGAACAGAATGTTCAGAAATCAGTGCTCTATACCCATATTGATGTGTGTCTTGCCCTTAGAAGAACTACAGAAGCTGGAAATATTGCGGGGCGACTCTATAAGGAAAATCCAGGGGATGAAGAGGCACAGATGGCATATATAAAGGTTCTTGCCGCCTCTGGACAAGGAGGAACGGCAAACCAGCTCATAGCAAAGCTGCTTCCTGACGCAAATGCCAAGATGAAAAGCTTTCTCTATTACGAACGGAGTTTCCTGCAGGGAACCGAAGATCAGATTCTTTCAGATCTCCGTTCAAGCCTGACAGCAAATCCAAGAAACAAAGATTCTCTCTATCGTCTCTATCAGATCTACTATAACAAAAAGGATTGGCGCCGTGCCCAGTACTACCTGAAGCAGGTTGTTGCCCTGGATCCTGCAAACAGCATCTATGTCCGCCAGAATTCAGAGCTGGACAAGCTTCTTAAACGCTGAAAAGCATATTTTTGTATAGCCTTTTTGGGAATCTTTTGTTTTTTTAGTTTCTCCTAGGGGTCTGTCCCCTCTGTCCAAGAATTGCGCTGCAATTCTTGTGACGAAAGTTAATGGGTAGGCTGGTTGTAGAAAAGCAAGGCTTTCGTCAAGGGTCTGTCCCCTCTGATCAAGAATTGCGCTGCAATTCTTGTGACGAAAGTTAATGGGTAGACTGGTTGTAGAAAAGCAAGGCTTTCGTCAGGGGTCTGTCCCCTCTGTTCTTGACGTCCGTTCATTTTCCTGCTTTTTTCAATGTAAAATATCCTTGAATTTGCCCTTGAATCGTGTTATCTTATGTTACTATTTTTAAATAGAAAAATTAAAAGGTAGGAATTTAATATGTTCAATGCACTTTTATTGCAGGCAGCTGCACAGCCAGCACCAGGCGGATTTGGAATGATCATGCCTCTCGTTCTTATCGTGGGAATCATGTATCTCTTTATGATTCGTCCACAGCAGAAAAAGCAGAAAGAAACACAGAAGATGCTCGATGCTCTCAAGAAGGGTGACAAGGTTATCACAATCGGTGGTATCCATGGAACAGTATCTTCTACAAAGGAAAATACTGTAGTGGTTAAGGTTGATGACAACACAAAGATTGAATTCAACCGTACAGCTATTGCGACAGTTGTTACTGACAAGCCTGCTGAAGAACCAAAGACAGAAAAGAAGTCACTTTTTGGAAAAAAGGCAAAAAATACTGAAGAGTCAGCTACAGCTGCAGCTTCAGAAACTGAGGAAAAATAAATGAACAAGAAAAGTCGTTTGATTACAATTCTTGCTGTGCTTGCAGTCTGCTTTGCATTCCTGTGGCCAACAATCAGTTGGTATGCACGCACTCCAAAAGAAGACCAGGCTTTGGCATTGAGCTCACTTGAAAGCATCAAGGACTACTCAAGCTTTAAGGCTGCTTCTGACGTAAAGACAATGGTTGCTGCTGTAAAGGCAGATCCAGAGACACTTGTTGCCGCTGACCAGGAATGGCTCAAGGAACAGGTAAAGAAAAACTATAAGCTTGAGGAAAAGAAGTATTCAGAACCACTCAAGCTTGTTGATGCCCTCAATTCATTCTCTTCAAGGACAGAACTTGTGAACTTTGTGGAGGGCGTATACCGCAAGCGCATTCTCAAGAACAAGGATTTCTACAAGAACTCCGTAAAGCTTGGTCTTGATCTTTCAGGCGGTATGAATGTCATCGTAAAGGCCGACCTTGATTCTGTTTTGGCAAACAAGGGTGATTCACCTTATTCCGATGAAATGCTCAAGGCTGATGCAATGGCTCAGGCTGTAGAGACTCTCTCAAACCGCATCGACCGTTTCGGTCTTTCTTCACCTACAATCAGACAGCAGGGCGAAGACCGCATCTACATTGAACTTCCAGGTTCGGCAGAAGCTGATCAGATCAACTCGATCATTCAGGGTCGTGGTATCCTCAACTTCCGCCTTGTAGACAACGAAGCTACACAGGCATTCACAACATACTACTACAACCACATGGACAGCACATTCGACAGCAAGGGACGTCTCATCGACTCTTCTGTGATTCCAGAAGACTGTGTTGTAATGGGGTACTATACAACAGATGCCTATGGTCTTGATCAGAGGGAAGGTTACCTCGTCGTAAAGAAGGAAATCGCACTTGATGGTAAGCACATCAAGTCTGCTGAAGTTGGTTCAGAAGATCTTACTGGTAAGCCACAGGTTAACTTCGTTCTTGACGGTGAAGGTGCAGAAATCTTCGGAAAGTTCACAGGTGAACATGTTGGAGAAAGCCTCTGTATCATCAGTGACGACAAGGTAAAGTCAAACGCAAGAATCCAGACAGCAATCACAGGTGGTCGTGTCGCAATCACTGGTTTCGGAATCCAGGAAGCACAGAACCTCCGCAAGGTTCTTCAGACAGCATGGCTCGATGTTCCACTTTCAGTTGAAAGTCAGCAGGTTATCGGTGCTTCTCTCGGTGACCAGGCAATCAAGCAGGGTATCCTTGCTATCGCTGTCGGTCTCGTAGCTATCATGATCTTCATGCTCATCTGGTACAAGGGTGCAGGTGTAAACGCATGTGTTGCACAGGTTCTCAATCTCTACATCATGTTCTCGATCCTCAGTGCCCTTAACCTTACAGTTACACTCCCAATGATTGCAGGTATGATCCTTACTATTGGTATGGCTGTTGATGCCAACGTAATCATCTTTGAACGCATCAAGGAAGAACGCCGTCTTGGAAAGGACAGAGCTTCTTCGATGAACACAGGTTTCAACAACGCATTCTGGGCAATCATGGACTCCAACATCACGACATTTATCGCAGCCATCTTCATGTCACAGCTTGGTACAGGTTCTGTACAGGGCTTTGCATACAGCTTGGCAATCGGTGTTGTTTCAACATTGTTCACAACATTGTTCGTTTCTCGCCTCATGTTCGACTTCCAGACAGAAGTCATCGGTAAGAAAAACATCAGCATTGGCTGGGGGATTAAATAATGAAAACAGTAAAGCAGTTCAGTAAAGCATTTCCTGCCTGTGCCATTGCAAGTGCCGCAGTTATCGTTCTCGGTGTTGCAGGAATTTTCGTACGCGGAATCAACTTCGGCATTGATTTCGTTCCAGGTCTTGTAGAGGAAGTACGCATCGCTCCATCGGCAATTGAACTTACATACAAGGGTTCAGCAAGCGTAAGCGTTGAAACTTCTAATGTTGCACTTTCACTCGTTATTTCGGGAACTGGTGCAGAAAACGAAACAAAGACATTTACATACGGTCAGAATCCAACTATCCGTGACATGGCAAATGCCCTCAACGGCGTAGAAGGCGTTACAGCTACAGTTGTTAATTCTGCTTCTGCAGATTCTTACGGAATCTATACAGACAGCGCATCAACAGCTCGCCTTTCTTTTGATCAGGCTGTAAAGCTCTATGTGTCTGATGCTTCAAACAACGTGTCTATTGATGCAGTTCGTGAAAGCCTTGCTTCTCAGAATGTTGCTGTAAAGGAACTTGGAGATGCTTCAAACCGCAGCTTCCAGATTCGTGCAGCAATGGGAAAGGATGACGAGACATCTGTTGAGACACTTCAGAATGGTATCACAGGTTCCCTCAAGGCAAAGTTCGGTGCTGACAATATTGCAATCGTAAAGACGGATTTCGTAGGTTCAAGCTTCTCTTCAAGCAACGCATGGAAGTCAGTTGTTCTTGCATTGGTAACACTCTTTGCAATCTGGTTCTATGCAACTATCCGTTTCCACTGGGACTTCGCTCTTGGTGCAATCATTGCCCTTATCCATGACTGTATGATCATGTTTGCATTCATTTCATGGACACAGGTTGAATTCTCAACAACATCATTTGCAGCTGTTCTCACAATCTTTGGTTATTCTATCAACGCTACAGTTGTTATCCTTGACCGCGTTCGTGAAAACATCAAGCTTGTTGATACAAAGGATTTCAAGGTTATCCTCGATACGTCTATCAATGGAACTTTGAGCCGTTCAATCATTACAACAGTTACAACTTTGTTTGCTTCTTGTGCACTTCTCGTGTTCACATCAGGAAGCATCCGTGACTTTGCACAGATCCTTACAGTTGGTCTTATCTCTGGATGTTATTCATCTATGTTCATCAGCTCTGGATTTATTTCATGGGCACGCCGCAACTGGCAGCCTGGTGAATGGGCAAATCATGTAAAGCCACACAACTCGTAAGCTGAAATCTACAAGTTGAAAAATGAAGGATCCTTCGGAATGTTGATGACTTTCCGAAGGATTTTTTTTTTTTCGTAGCAGCTGCAGCTTGATGCATATTTTATTTAATTTTCTTTTGTAGTATATTTTCTTTCATGGAAATTATTCGTGCACGGGTGCTTGGTTTTTGTTTTGGAGTTCGCCGTGCTGTGGAAACTGCGGAAAATGCCATAGCTGAGAATTCCGATTCCTTGAAAAAAATATTTACTCTTGGTCCCTTGGTCCATAATCCCGTTGTAATGGATTCCCTTGGTAGATGCGGTGTGCAGGTGATAGATGGATCTTCCTTTGAGATGCTGGACAAAAAGTCTGTCGTGGTGATCCGTGCCCATGGAACGACGCCAGAAATCATTGACTCCTTAAAAGAGAGGCAGGTTCAGATTCTTGATGCGACATGTCCTAAAGTTCATTTGAGCCAGAAAAGGGCAAAGGAATGGTCCGAGAAGGGATACTTTGTCATCATAGCTGGTGACAAGAATCATGGTGAGGTTGTGAGCATTTCATCCTATGCAAAAGGTTACTGTAAGGTCATAGAAAATGCAGGGGAGGCATCTGACCTTGATTTACCGAAAAATTGTGTGCTAATAGCCCAGACAACTTTCAGTCCTGTTGAATTTGAAAAGATAAAGGACATTCTCGTTTCAAAGAATAAGGAGCTTGTCATCTTCAATTCAATCTGCTCTGCGACCATGGAACGACAGGAAGCTCTTGTTGGCCTGAAGGATAAAGCTGATGGCATCATTGTCATCGGTGGAAAAAATTCAGCCAATACAAAAAGACTTTATGAGACGGCGGCTTCAATCTGTCCCAAAACAGTGCTCATAGAAGATGCAGAGGAAATACCTGATAGTTTTTTAGGCATGAAAAAAGTTGCGCTTACAGCAGGGGCAAGTACACCTGATTCTACGATAGAAAGGGTTGAGTTGTTCCTTAAAGATGAAAAATAAGTTATAATTTAGTATATTATGTCTAATTGTGAATAATTTTTGGAGGAGATAAAAAATGAAAAAAATTATCATGGCAGCGGCAGTAGCTGTATCTTCGGCAGTGTTATTTGCTTATAACCCACCAATGGGCGGAGAAGAATTTTTTAGACTTGCAAACCCAGAGATGCTCAGCGGTGCATCATCATCGGCAGCAGGTGGTCCATCATTCAATGTAATTCCAGCATCGATTACCTACAATCCTGCACTTCCAGCAAACAGTGAGATCATTACATTTGATTTGAGCGGAACTCTTATGATCAACTGCGACAAGAAGGACGGCGATAAGTCTACTGGTTCTGCATTTGAGACAGGCGTAATCATTCCAACAAAGTTCGCTGCTTTCACGGCAACAACAAGCGGAGTTTTCTCAGAGATGATTGGAATGCCAGTCGGTAAAATCTGGGATGTTCACGCTGGTGCATCAAAGGATATCCTTGACTGGCTTTCAGTTGGTGCAAACTTCTACTATCGTTCATACAGAGGTTTTGATATGGATTCCAGCTATGCGATCGGTGCTGATGTAGGCGCCCTTGCAAGAGTTGGTGATTTCGGTTTCCTTAAGGATGTTCGCCTTGGTGCTGCAGTCCTCAACATGGGAAAACCTGCTGACTTCAAGACAGGTGGTATTGATAAAAAGGAAGAATGTTCAAAGTATCCAACAATCTTTACACCTCGTGCAGGTGTAGCAGCTCAGCTTTTTGAGGCTGGTGACTGGATCGGTTCTTTCAGTGCAGATGTATGCATGCCAACATATGTAAAGAACTTTATTACTGACCTTGCATTTGAAGTTTCCTATGCAGAAAAGCTTAAGATCAACTTAGGCTGGCAGTATAACCTTCGTGAATGCGTAGAAGGTGGAAGCGATGGTATTTCAAGCTGTTCCGTAGGTGTTTCCTACAAGTTCGGTACAAAGATCGGAAGCAAGGAAAGCAGCATCACTCCAGCTATGGCAACTCAGTACCTTTACAGCGGAATACTTGCTCTCAGTGGCGGTGCAAGAGTTGACCTTGGACAGAAGGATACTTCTGGTGCAGAAATCGAGATGTGGTAATTCCTCATCGGACGGTTGATGATTTTATCAATGAATTGGAAAGAAGGGTCAGGATTTCTTATGTCGGATTTCATGACCCTTTTTTATTCGAGCGTAGGGGTTGATGCTCAGACGCTCTGCGTTCAAGATGTTTATTTGTAACATAAATCTAAATTAAATTGTTTATATTATGAAAGAACTAAGGCATAAAGCTTTAGAGGCTCTTATATAGGATTTTTATCAGATGAAAAAGACAGCAATCAGATTTATTGAAGTTTCTGCTTTGGCAGCTTTTGTCCTTGCTGGGACACAGATGTTTGCGGCTCCGAAGGCAGAGGCAAAGAAGGGACCGTCGTTAAAGTATATCTCACCTAACAATGACGGCATCATGGATGAACTGGTGGTTAATTTCAATATCGATGCAAAAGCAAAGAATTCCACCACTGGCATCATTACTGCATGGAATCTTCGTATCTATGACAAGAACGAAAAACTTGTTCGCACAATCGGAAACAAGATAAAGTTTCCTGAAGAAATCAATGCAAAATCAATCGGTAAACAGCTTTTGAAATCAAAGGAAAGTGTTGAGATTCCTCCTAGCGTAAGTTGGAATGGCTATCTAGATGATGGTTCACTTGCAGAAGACGGAACATATTACTATTCAATCTGGACACGCAAGGGCAACAATCAGGAAACAGAGACAAAAAAGGCAACTGTAATCGTTGATAATACTCCACCTGCTATTGAACTTGCCAAGCTTTCTGGGGATGAGAAAAACTTTGGAGAAGGTGTTAAAGCTGTTCTTCCTGTCAATCAATCAGGTTCAGTCGAGGAGCTTTGGACAGCAAAGATTACAGATTTGAATGGAAAGACTGTAAAATCATACAAATGGGAAAAGGCAGCTCCTGATAAGATTGTATGGAACGGAACTGATGACAATAAGGCAATCGTTCCTGATGGTGTTTATCAGTATGAAATCACATCTACTGACCTTGCTGGCAATACTTCTGAAAAGGCAGTGATTTCAAACATCATCTTCTCTGCGGAAAAACCTGAAGTTTCGATTTCAATTGCGGGAAACACATTGGATTCGAGGTTTTTTGCTCCTGCTCCAAAAGGTGAAGTCGCAAAGGATCGCAAGACTGTAAATTTTGATGTTTCAATTCCATCGCCAAAGGCAAGTGTCAATTCTCTTGTTGCATGGAAAATTGATATCGTTGGAAAATCTGACGACAATGTTCTGTATTCAGTATCTGGAAACAACAGCAAGGCACCAGAAAAGCTTGTCTTTGACGGCAAAGGAAGCAACGGTGTGGTTCTTGCAGAAGGAGAATACCGAGCCAAGGTTACTGCACGTTATCTCAATGGTTATGAGCCTAAGGCTGTATATTCTCCAGTATTCGTTCTTGATAATGAAGCTCCTAATGCAGTTGTAAATCTTCCTGCAAACACGGTCTTCAATGGTCAGAATCTATTTGAGATCGTTCAGCAGGCAACTACAGAAGGTTCTTACACAGGTCCTAAGAACTGGGTAGGTAAGATCATAGATAAGGACGGAAAGGTAGCAAGACAGTATAACTTCGGTTCGATTCTTCCTGCAAAAGTTGAATGGAATGGACTTGGTGAAAATGGACAGTTTAATGACAATACATACAAATATGTTCTTGAAGTAACAGAGCTTGCTGGAAACAAGAGGACAATTTCAACTGCCGTCTTTACGCTTGATACAAGCAAGACGGAACTTGCCCTTTCTGTAGCACCAAAGGCATTTTCTTTGAATGCAGAAAGCAAGGTTCAGAGCGTGGCTATCAGTCCTGTTGTAAATGCTTCAAGCGGAATCAAATCATATGAGGTTACAGTAGCTTCAAAGGGTGCTGTGGTTAAAAAGTTTACAGGCAGCGGAAAAGTTCCTTCGTCAATCAAATGGGATGGGCTTTCGGATAGCGGAACAAGATGTTCTGACGGTGAGTATGTTGCAAAGATTACTACTGTTGCAAATAGCGGAACAGAGGCGACTGCAGAATCTGGAAAATTTATCCTTGATTCAACTAAGCCTGAAGTTGAGGTGTCTGTTCCTTATTTAGCATTCTCTCCTGAAGAGACAAGCACTAAAAAAGTTCTTCCTGTAAAGGTCGCAAAGTCTTCTGTGGAGGATTTGTGGACTGCGGAAATTACAGATGGAAAGGGCAAGGCTGTCAGAACCTTGAAGTTTGAGAATTCAAAGGTTTCAGATTTTGCATGGGACGGAACCGATGACAACGGAAACAAGGTTGCCAATGGATATTATGCTCTTGCGATTTCTTCTGTTGATGCCGCTGGAAATAAGGGGGAGACTGTAATCCATGAAATCAATCTTGATGCAAGACCAGTATCTGCTTACGTCACTGCGGAATACAAGGGAATTTCTCCTAATGGTGATAATGTTCTTGATGTTCAGAAATTTGATATCAAGACATCACTCAAGGAAGGTATTGCATCATGGAAGTTTGATGTTGTAAATGAAAAAGGAATAAGCGTTAAGCAGTTCTCTGAAAAAGATCAGAAGAATCTTCCAGCTGTAATCAACTGGGCTGGTGATACAAATGACGAAACACTTGCAGAAGGAATTTTCAAGGGCAAGCTTCACATTGAATATGCAAAGGGAAACATTGTTGATGCAGAAACTTCAATGTTCATCTGCACTTCAAAGGCTCCAGAACTTGCCGTAAGAACAGCTCCTGCATATTTTAGTCCTGATAACGATGGCAATGATGACGATCTCTTTATCCAGCTTAAGTGCAAGGCTGTTGCTGGACTTAAGAACTGGTCATTTACTATTTACAATCCTATAAAGGACGAAAAGAAGCCTTTGAGCCCATTCTGGAAAACTGCAGGTAAGACTGTAATGACAGAACGCCTTGTTTGGGATGGTCGCGGAAACAACGGTGAAATCGTTCAGTCTGCAGAAGACTACCCATATATCCTTGAAGCCTATGATGAACTTGGAATGCATTCTACTTTCAAGGGGGTAATCAATGTCGATGTTCTTATCATTCAGGATGGTGATAAGCTTAAGATGCAGATTCCTTCCATCATATTCCGTGCAAATGCTGCAGACTTCGGTGTTCAGAAGCTTGACGCAAAAGGCAATGTAAAGGAGAAGGGAATTACACAGGCACAGGCAGACAACAATCAGCGTATCCTTAAGCGTGTGGCAGAAATCCTCAACAAATTCAAGGATTATAAGGTAACTGTTGTTGGTCATGCAAACCGCGTAACAGACAATGCCGATGAAGAGACAAAGGAACTTATTCCACTTTCTACAGAACGCGCAGAATATGTTAAGAATCAGCTCATTGCTCTTAAGGTTAAGGATGGTGAAAAGAGACTTTCATCTGAGGGTAAGGGTGGTACTGAACCTGTTGCAGACCGCAAGAACAGCGATGTCAACTGGAAGAACCGCCGCGTAGAATTCATTCTTCAGAAGTAGGATTAAAAATCGACATTCTGTAGATTTTAATCGAGAGTTATGCCATGCAAAACTCTCGTGCGATGTTGCTGAATTTATGACGCGCCATCCTTGGTGCTGCCAACAAGAAGCCCCTTCGGATTTCCGAAGGGGCTTCTTGTTGGGTGTAAGATAGACTAGATAAGCTTTGTGTAATTTAGCAGATCTTTATGCAATTGCCGTTGGAAAAACATACACGAAATGAGAATCATTTCATGCTGCAAAAGTTAAGTCAGGTACTGGTATCAAAACTAGCAGCACAGTTTTTGCAGCTGGTCTACAAGTTCCTTAAATGTATCAAGGGCAGCTTGAACTGGCTCTGGGCTTTCCATATCTACTCCTGCAACTCTGAGGGCTTCAATTGGATAACGGCTTCCACCGCTCTTAAGGAACTTGAAGTAATCTTCCCTTTCCTTTTCTCCGCCTTCAGTTACACGCTTTGCAAGTGCAAGTGATGCCGAAATTCCAGTAGCATACTTGTAAACATAGAATGCGCTGTAAAAATGTGGAATTCGTAATCCTTCCATATCACTTGATTTTTCAAATTTCATTTCAGGGCCAAAGTACATTTCGAGGAGGTCGCGATAGATCTTTCGTATTCCATCTGTGCTTAAAGGAGTTCCGTTTTCAACTGATTCGTGGCACTTGAGCTCAAATTCTGCAAACATTGTCTGACGGTGAAGGGTTGCAAGGATATCGTTGGCACGCATTGCGAGAAGATATTTCTTCATCTCATCATCTTTTGCGTTCTTGAGCATGTACTGGAATACAAGTTCCTCGTTGAAGGTCGAGGCAACTTCTGCTTCAAAGATCGTATAGTCATAGCAGCTGAAAGGATTGTTGTGGACGCTGTACCATGAATGCATGCTGTGTCCACCTTCGTGCGCCATGGTATAGACATCACGCAGCGTGTTGTCATCGTAGTTCAAAAGAATGTAAGGGTATCCTTCGTAGCATCCGCTTGAGAATGCACCGGAATGTTTTCCCTTGTTTTCGTAGCGGTCACACCAACCGCCCAAAAGACCACCACAAAGTGTGTCCGTGTATTCCTTTCCAAGAACGGCAAGGGCATTGCGGCAGATTTCTACTGATTCCTCGTATGTAACATGGGATTTTACCGTTTTTACAAGCGGAACATAGACATCCCAGTGGCGGAGTTCATCTACTCCAAGAATTTTTTTGCGAAGTGAGTAGAAGCGGTGAAGGTCTGGAAGATTCTTGTGGACTGTCTCAATCAAGTTGCGGTAAACGCTTTCTGGCACTTTGTCTCCGTAGAGTGCGGAATCCAAAGATGATTTGTAACCGCGTGCACGGGCTATGAAAATGTCGTTGTTGACTGAACCTGCGTAAAGCGAGGCTAGGGTGTTTGCGTGCTTTTCAAAGACATCGTAGAACTTTGTGTAGGCTTCCTGACGGACACTGCGGTCCTGGCTTTCAAGGAAGTTGCTCCATGTGCTGTGAGTAAGGGGCTTTTCCTTTCCATCTTCTGTTACACTTCCAAAGTCCATGTCTACATCATTGAGAAGGCTGAATACATTTGATGCAGTCTGTCCGCTTTCGCTCTGAAGAGCCATGAGGCGTTCTTCTTTTTCTGAAAGAATATGAGGTTTTGCGTGAAGAGATTTTTTGATGCTGATTTTGTAATCTGCAAATTCAGGAAGTTCACACCAGGCGTTGATTTTGTCATCTTCTGTCGAAAGAAGTTCTGGTGTAAAGAAACTGCACTGGGATGACATGTTCGTATATGCCATCATTACCTTGTTGTAGCGCTCTTGGTTTGCGCTTTCACTCTGGTCTGCTTCGTTCATGAGGCTTGCGTAGTGGTATACTTTTTCTACAAGAAGTCCAAGCTCATCATCGGCCTTGAGTGCTGCAAGAAGTGTGTCGCTTGAAGTTCCAAGTTTGCCCTTGAAGGAAACCAGTTTTTCTGTAAAGGATGGAATGCGCGCAAGGTCTGCTTCCCAGTCCGATTCTGTTTTATAAAGTTTTGTCAGGTCCCATTTGTGTTCCGCAGGGACGTCTTTTCTCAATGGAATTGTTTCGTTATTCATGGCTATAAATATAGTAAAAAAAAGACATGTTGTCACGAAATTGCAAGTACTAAAGGGGACAGACCCCGATGTAAAAAGAAGAAATAAATGAACAGAAGGATAAAAAAGATAATAAGGGGACAGATCCTCAATTTCTGAGTTTTTTTATTATAACTGTCGGTTTTTTAAATTTTTTTGAAAATAAATATAAGTAAGAGATTATAATGTCAAGAAAACCTAGAGTGTATGGAACTTCCGGTTTCTATCATGTGATTTTGCGCGGAAACAACAAGCAGAATCTGTTTAATGATGTTGAAGACAGGAAGTTCTTCCTTGAAAAATTAAAGAAATACTCCAACGAACTTGGGATAAAAGTATATGCTTTTTGCCTGATGAATAATCATGTTCACGTTTTGATTGGAAATGCAAATGAAAATATGAGTCTAATGGTTCAAAAAATTGCAAATAGCTACGTTTATTATTTCAATAGAAAGTACGAGCGTTCTGGGCATCTTTTTCAGGGACGATTTAAAAGTGAACCAGTTCTTGATGATGAATACTTTAAAACAGTCTATCGATACATACTTCAAAATAGTGAAAAAGCGGGTCTGGAAACTTTTGATCGATATCGCTGGAATAGTTTTTATGCATTGAAAAACACAAGACGGAGAAGTTTTGTCGATACTGAATATGTAATTACTTTGTTTGGCTCAAGGAAAAAATTGATGAATTTTGTGTATCAGCGGGAAACAATAAATTGCATGGAATATGAAAATATGCTGGTATTTACAGATTGTCGAGTTTTAGAACTAATAAAAAAATTGTTCGGAATATCATCGCCATATAAGCTTGAAAGGCTTCCTATAGATGAACAGAAAGAAAAGTGTAGCGTCTTGAAAAAATTAGGAATCTCAATGTCTCAGATTGCTAGAATAACGGGAATAAGTCGTAAAATAATCAGAATGTCATAAAAAAATCAAGGATTCAGTTCATTTTTTAAAGATAAATGCACTTGGAAATGCATATTGAAGAATATATTGTTTATGAGGGGTCTGTCCCTATTGTTTTATTATTGATTCATAAATGATATTTTTCTAGAATGAAAACATGTTGATTTCTGCCACATTTTCAAAGCCCTCAAAAATTGTTGAAGAAAAATTGGGGAAAGCTTATGTAAAGGTCCGCATTTGGAAAAATCCGTCTCCTTCAGCTGTTTCTTCAAATGTTTATATTTCTGAAAGTTTTACTGAAAAGCAGTCATTTACAAAAAATCTTACTAAAGAAGAAGCTGAAAAGTTTGTGAAAGAAAATGCCGGTAAGACATTCAAAAACTGTGTGGAACGTACTGAGTCCGAGGAGATTACATACCTTTCTAATCGTCGCGGAGAAGTTAGAAAACTTGTAAGAAAACTTTCTGTACCTGTAACTATAAAAACAAGCAAAGAGAAAAACTATATTCTCAAGGAAGGTATTCCTGTTCCTTTCCTTATTGAACTTGGGGTAATGACAAAGGAGGGGAAGATTGTCTCCTCACGATACGATAAATTTCGACAAATCAACCGTTTCCTTGAATTTATAGATGATATTCTTGGTGATGTAAAGAAATTATGCTGTGGAGATGGTGATTTCAATGGGGACAGACCCCTACGCATGGTGGATTTTGGTTCCGGAAAATCCTACCTTACTTTTGCAGCCTATTATTTCCTCTCTGAAATAAAAAAGATCCCCTGTGAAGTGTTCGGATTGGATTTAAAAAAGGATGTAATCGAGCATTGTGCAAATCTTGCCCGCAAATACGGATATTCGAACCTGAACTTTGCTGTAGGGGATATTGCAAAATATTCTGGAGAAACCTTACCAGATATTATTGTGACTCTTCATGCCTGCGATACGGCTACCGACTATGCCTTGAAATATGCTGTTGAACACAATACAAAGGCTATTCTTTCGGTTCCATGCTGTCAGCATGAGATAAACAGCCAGATTGGTAAAAATACGGTGGAAGGAAACAGTCCTCTTGCGATTTTCATGAGACATGGAATTTTACGAGAAAGGTTTGCTGCCCTTGCAACTGATGCAATTCGTGCTGAACTTCTTGAAGAGAATGGGTATGCAGTTCAGCTTATGGAATTCATTGATATGGAAGGAACTCCGAAAAACCTTTTGATTCGTGCCGTAAAGAAGCAGTCATCAAATGGTGCAGTAAAAAAGTCTTCGGCAAAAGATTCCATCCTTAATGCACTTAGTGTAAAACAAACTCTCAACGACATTCTCTAGAGGACATACTTTTCTATGAAATCCCCGACGCCGTCATTGTTGTTGTCCTTTTCAGTGACATAGTTGGCGATTTTCTTTGAGAGTGTGAAATTTATTCTGTAAATTCAGTAGGCTGCAATAAAAAGGATTAATGCGAGTTACTCGCTTGCAGCTGACAGCTACTGTTTATGTTTCGAATATAAAATACGATTTGATTTTTTTCAAGAGTCAAATGATTTAAAGACAACTTGCCCGTAGAAAAGCAGGTTGTCTTTTTTTTATGAGTATTAGTCTGGCAGACGGCCTTCGTACATTATGCACATTTCACCGTAGACTCTGCCCCAGTCCCTGAGAGGTAATGTCCATTTTTTTGTTGCTTCGAATGTTGCCAGGTAAAGAGCCTTTAGCAAAGCCTGATCGCTTGGGAAAACACTTCGCTGGCGATTCAGTTTTCTGTAAGTAGAATTCAGACTTTCGATGGCATTGGTAGTATAAATAACCTTTCTGACATCAGCAGAAAATTTAAATATAGGTGTAATGACATCCCAGTTTACAGTCCAGCTTTTCATTGCATTAGGATATGTTGACGACCATTTTTCTGTAACCCTGTCCCGGGCTTTTGCACCAGCCTTTTCATCAGAGGCATGGTAAATGGTTTTAAGATCTGCAGCGAAAGGCTTGCGGTCTTTGTCGGCAACATACTTCAAAGTGTTTCTGACCTGATGAACGATACAGCGCTGGTATTCAGTTTTAGGAAATGCTGCATTGATTGCTTCCTTGATTCCTGTGAGTCCATCAGCACAGATGACCATAATGTCCTTTACACCGCGATTTTTCAGCTCATTAAGCACGTTAAGCCAGTATTTTGAGCTTTCATTGTCTCCAACCGACAGAGAAAGAACTTCCTTATGGCCGTCGCAGGTAAGTCCAAGAATTACATAGGCTGCAAGCTTACGGATAACTCCGTTGTCCCGAACTGAGTAATGAATGGCGTCAATGTAAATCACCGGATATATTTCTTCCAGCGGACGGTTCTGCCATTCTTCAATTTCAGGAAGGATCTTATCTGTAACATCCGAAATGAATCCTTCTGAAGTTTCAAATCCGTAAATGTCCTGAATGGTATCTGAAATCTGGCGGGTGGTCATCCCTTTTGCATACATCGAGATTATTTTTGAATCAATGTTGTTTATGTTTTTCTGACCTTTTTTTACAACCTGAGGTTCAAAAGTAGAACGGCGGTCCTGAGGAACTTCAATTTCCATCTTGCCGAAACGAGATTTTACAGTTTTTGATTTGTAGCCGTTGCGATAATCGTCACTGTCTGAACGTTCTGATTTTTCGTAACCCAAATGATGATCCATTTCTGCTTCCATCATTTCTTTAATGGTTCCGCCAAGAAGATCTTTGAGAGCTTCCTCAATGTCTTCTGCTGACTGAATGTCATACTCAGACAGAAGGCCTTTTATTATTTCTCGTTTGCCTTCTGTCATTTCCACTTTGTGTGGGGGAATTTTGTCTTTTGCCATAGTTGGCTCCTGTGTTTTATTTTATCACAGTCCTACTATGTTTTGAATTTACAGAAAGATTTTCACAGTCTCATGACAGATGTACCACACGGCGAGAACCGCGGTAAGAATTTGTCCCAAAACCGTAGCAACTGCGGCACCCATCATTCCCCACTTAAATGCAAAAATAAAAATTGGATCCAGAATTATGTTCAGGATTGCACCGCTCACCTGGCTTACCATTGCAAACTCAGGGCTGCCGTCTGCACGAATTACTGCATTCATTGCCTGCCCGAAAATATAAAAAGTCCAGCATCCAGAATTTTCTTGTTCTAACAACTTCATAGAACATTTCAATCCTGTCGATTTCTTCAAAACCTGCTTTTACGTAAAGTTTCATGGCCTTGTCGTTGGTATCAATTACATCAAGATGAATTGCAGCGTCCCCATTTTTTTTGCAGTAATCAAGAACCTCTTTCAAAAAATCTGAACTGGTTCCATGTCTCCAATAATCAGGATGAACACAGAAAGCGTGAATTGAAGAAATCTTTTCGGCAGGAGTTTTGATTTTCCAGTCGATCTGATTATATTCTTCGTTTACAGAATAATTTACAGCACAGGCACCGATGATGTTTTCATTGTCAGAGAAAATTAGCATTTCATTTTTATTAACACATTCAGTGACCCATTCTAAAGACGGATATACTTCCTTATTCCAGCCAAGATTCACTGGTGTTTTTGCTACCCCTGCAACAACTACTTTGTAAAGTGAGAATATATCATTGATTTGTGAGGCGACAGCCTTATGTAATATCATTCTTTTTCAATATATTGTTACTATTTTTTAAGAATTTATAAATTTTTCTTTTCGGAATACATACTTCTCTCTTTATTTTTCTATCCACTTCATCATTTTATTGCGTTTTTCCTGAACTTCAACATAATCAGCAAGAATTGGATTTTCACTTTTACAATTTTTAAGTACCGGAAATAAATCTTTCCATTCTTTGTATTTAAATCCTTTTGAAAGAATATTCTTCTTATCTTCATCAGAAACAATTCTATCAGAAAGGAATATTAACACTTTTTCATATTTTGAATATTCCGATAAACCTGATAAATAATCCAGTTGTTTATCCAGAACCTCGACAGCATTATTTTCTGCCACAGGATTATTAAAAACAACAAAGTATTTTTCATTAATAATTAATCCAGGAACAGAATAATCGTCATCCTGTTGATAAGATAAATAATTTCCAGAAACAACTTTTTTGATTTCTATGTGGTCTCCCAGTAAATTCTGAAGTATTTGTTTAGCACATTGATTCAATTCAGGCTCAACTTCTATATTGCTTTCATCTGCCCACTGCAATAACCACAGAATAAACCAGTCAATTCCACATCCAAGTTTAAAGATATTAGGTCTTAATGTCATATTATCACCTCGTATTCAAAGAACTGATATTAATATAACACTACATCTCCATCATTTAATGATGTACATCTTTAAATTTAGTCATAATAATGTTTTACAGGCGGAACTTTTCCCTCCAGCAATTCGCAAGCAACAAAAACTTCATATCCAAGTTCAATAGAATCTTTGTAGTCAACCTGCCTTAGTTTATGACAATTAAAGAAAGCCCTGTCACCAATCTTTTTTAACGAAGCTGGAAGAATACAGATTTCAAGATTATCACTGCACATTGAATATGGGCCGATAATTTCAAGTTCTTCGGGCAGTTTAATTTCTTTCAATTTGTCACACTTATTAAAACAATTTCGCTTAATTTCTTTTACTTTTCCCGGAATTGTAATGCTCTCCAGATTTGGACAGCTGTTAAAACAATATTCCCCGATTTTCGTAAGAGAATCTGGAAGTCTAATTGATTTCATATTGCAGCCACTAAACGCATAAGGTGCAATTTCAACAACACCCTCTGGAACAATAACTTCTTCTATATCATTATCTGCATAAAGAAGAATTCCAAGATGAGTATTTATCATTAGCCCGTTTTCTTTTTTGTAGACAGGATTTGTCAGCAAAATATCGTCGGTTTCGTGGAAAGTTTCTTTTGTACAGACACGGATATTTTCATGAACGTAAGCTGCTTGAATGTTTCTGCATTCATAAAATGAATACGGAAGAAGAATCTGTGCTTCTTCTGGAAGTTCAAGGGAAGAACTGCTTTCAAAACATATTTCTTGTTCAACTGCATTTCGTATAATGATTTTTGAAAATTCCTTTTCTTTTCGCTTGTATTCTTCTTCAGCAGCAATTCTTTGTTTATCTCTTTCTTCCATTAATTTATCATCTTCTACATTCTGCTTGCGTTCATCGTCTGGAAGCGATTCTAACCATTTTTTATATTCTAATTCTCTTTCTTTTGGTGATTTTAATTTCTGAATCATTTTATTGCCCTACTTCCTTATCTTGATTTTCCACCAGTAATAGCAACGTTGTTTAGGCTTTCATCATTTTTATAATATTCCACCTGACTACAAAGCTTAATTTCTTTTAATGATTGGCAGTCTTTAAATGCTCCCCGCCATATAAGACCAGTATCATGTGTTTCAATTAAATATCCTGGTAATTCTCCTGGTTCTCGTTGATTTTCCCAAATTAATTCTGAAGATTTGCGGGTGTTTGTAAAATTGATTTCCACCGACTTTAATGATTCACAAAATCGAAATGCATCAGCATCAATTCTTACAGGATTACTAAAAGAAATAGATTCAAGAGATTTACAGCATTCAAATGCACCCTCTCTGATTTTTCTTAACGATGAAGGAAAAGTAATTTTTTTCAAATTCACACAATTGATAAAGGCATATTCTCCAATAACTTCAACACCTTCAGGAATTACGATTTCTGTTGTAGAGTCTTTGTCCAGCATGCATTTCTTTATTTCAACCCAGTGGCTTTCAAAATAACACCCGTTATCTATGTCACCACCGGTAGGAATATCAAAAATATAATCATAAGTATTAAAATTCATCTTAGTCCTCTATATTTTTCATCATTAATTTTACGTGTGATTTCCATTCCTCAACAAGTCTAGGTGGGGCAGAAGGTTTAGCATAACCACCTTGAGATAAAACCCATTCTAAAATTGCATTAAATTGATTTGAATGAAAGGTTATGGTAGTTATTTTTCTTTCTTCATCATCTTCCAAAATCTGATCATCCGCCCATATACAGCTTTTTACAAATGGTCGGCCATATCCGTTGAATTCTATTTTATATTCTTCTGATTCACCTTGAACAAAGGCTCCAAATCGCCCGCCGTCCAAATGCTGTTCAAAAGCATAATCTTCTGGTAATTCAAAGCTTCTCGTAGTTACAGCAACACATTTCATTCTTGTAAGATTAAAAATTCTGCAGGCTTTACGTTCTTCTGAATATCCCCACAGAAAACAATTTTTACCATCAAGAAGAATTTGGTAAGGATGTACTACCCTACTCATGCTTTTATTCTGATATTGTCCCTGGTAATCGAACTTTAAAATCAAATTGTTTTCCAAAGCACGGATTATCTTCTCCCAGAGAACTGAATCTATTTTTACTTCAGGCCTAGGTGAAACTGCAATTCGGTCCAGAATAGGATTTTCTGATCTGTATGAACCTTTAGAAATTGCTTCAAGTAATTCCTGTGCATCTTTGTATAAAGGAGTTCCTTTAAAAGATTCCAGCATGATTTTTGCATTCTGCAGATAATGAATATGTTTTTCAGAAATAGTTTTTAAAAGTGGAAAATCATAATCCTGGCTGTAATAATAACCCCGTTTAGAAGCATCATGCGCAATGGGGGCACCGTAAACATCACGAAGATTTGCAATGTCTCTGGTTATTGTGATTTCAGATACATCAAAATATTCTGCGAGTTTACGAGTATTTGGGTATCTTTTTTCTGCAATTTGACAGTGTATTTCTCGTAATCGCTCAAATTGAGGAACTGTAAGAAACAGACTGTCCGCAGTTGAAGTGTGTCGTGCCATTTTTGAACTCTCAATCAATCCCGAAAAACCATCAGATGGGACTGGCTCCTCTGTCTACTGAAACTCCCTGTACAAGCTCAGACAGTAGCATCTGGGGAGGGAGAAAGTTATTATCTTGTTGGGAAATGTTTTTGCCCATTAGGATTTTGATAACAAATATCATTAACTAAATAGAACATTTTTTTATATTGCATTCCACAATATTTACAAGTCAAATTATCCTTATGGTTCCCTTCATATACAACATGTTTATTATTTGAGTTTTTTTCACAATAAGCATGACATAACTCAAATAATGAATTATATTCGTTGCCACATATCTGACAAATATATGGACTAGAATTTTCTCCTTCGAATAATTCATGTTTACCATTTTCAGATTTTTCGCATCTACCAGTCGACAATTCAAATATGTTATCAAATTCTAAAGCACAATTCTTACATACACAGTTTGACATAAATTGACACTCCTTTATTTATTAATAGATTTTAAATATCCCAACAATTTTTCATTCCAAATACTACTGCAATAATTCCATTGTGGATGTCTCATAAAAATTAGAGTTTTTTCATTTTTTGTATAAACTCTAAAAAAACCCTGTTTCGGAATTTTTTCAAAAACTATGGGTGTAAAATCCTCATAATGAATAAACTGTTTTAACAATTCTATACCTGGATTTCCACAACAAAAAACTGTTATATCTGGATTTATCAAGTTATATTGTTCTTCTAGTAAGTCGATATGTTTTTTTGCATATATAAGATATTTTCCATCAGTTTGTCCCTTTCCAGCAAACTTACTTAAATTCATTATTGAAATATGCTTAAATAATTCACTTCGTAGATTTCCTCGTCCATCAATTCTATATTCTCTATCTGCATGCGTTAATTCATTATTTAGTAATATATCAGTCCATTGAGCAACTCTAGCCCATGTTTTCCACCCATTACCGCAAGTTGCTGTCATTTTTGCAAAATCACCAGGAAAAGAATTGTTTGGATCATCAACTTCTTTAAGGATAAACAATATTTTTTTTTCTTCAATATTATTCCAAACATCAGGGGCACAAACACCGTCTTCATAGAGGTAAAAATTGGAATATTCAGATTCTCTATTCCATTTTACCATAATTTTATGATTGTCATCTTTATTAAAATTTCGCAATTTTTACCTCTTATTAAATAACTCCAATAAAACAGGGAGCCGATATAGTAAACTTGCATAAGCCGAGCAGCTCCCCAGTTGGAAACTTCTGTTCCTTGATGTTTTGCCCTTCTCTCAGTCAAGCTTACATCCTTAATATAACATTATACCCCCATCTTTTAATGATGGACATAAAATATTTTTACTTATTATAAATTTCAAATCTGTCTACCAGAAAATCTAATTAAAGTCCTTATAAACATTCGCCAGCTGATAAGTATGACCGTAATGATCAACGAATCGTTTCAAATCATCAAAAGCTATGCTTACGGATGCTGTATTTCGCAATGGATGAATTATAACCTTTTTGCCTTCAAAGTTTTCATCAAACAAAACTTTAACCGAACGCTGGGTATCGAACATAATGCAAAGTGGTGTTACTGAACCTGGTGTGATATTCAGATATTTCATCAGCTCATCAGGATTGCAGAAACTAAGTCTGCCATAACCAAAAGCTGCAGCGATTTTCTTTAAGTCTGCCCTTTTATGCAAATCAAGGCTCACCAAACCATACTTGTTGTTCTTGTCTTTTACGAAAAGGTTTTTTACATCAGTTCCTTCAAGAGTGATTACAACATCTTTGGAATCTTCTTCTGAGAAAATCGCTTTGTGTTCCTGAAGTTCGTATGGAATGTTCAGGTCGGCTAAGATTTGTAAGATTGGTTCCATCTTGCTTTTGTTACATCCTTTACAGTTATTGGATCTACTATTCTTTCATTTAAGAATGTCGCTTAATTTAAAATTTCTGCCTCTTGCTCCAATTTGCAGTTATTTTCAAGCATAAACTGTATAACATCAGAATACTTTGGTGCTAAATTCAGTAGTTTCTGTAGCCTTGATTTATCATTTTCGCTTAATGTTTTCCAATAAGATTTATGATTTTTCAATGTTTCGATATTCATATTAAAGGGAACAAAAACAATTCCTGTTTTTTTTATTAAATGCTCAAGGATATAGAATCCTCCGGCATCAATATCTCCAAAGTGAAAGAAACTGGTTCCTGGATTACAATCATTAACACGCTTAATAAAATCTCGCTTTATGGAATTATGAAAGCCACCAAGATATATTACAAGTTGATTATCGCTCTGAAATTTATGGAAATTAGTTAGATTCTCAATAGTTACAACTTTTGCACCTTGCAAATCCACAGAGACAAGCTGGTTAAGTGTTTTAGTGGACAAGCCAATATCACCGTTGATTTGAGATAAATCAATAGTTTGGCCAAAATTCAAAACACCTTTTCCTTTTACCATAACATAAGTTGGAGTCTTTAGTATATTGTGTTCTTCAAAGACTGTATCTTTATCATCATATTCGCCATATCTATATAATAAAGAACGAACCTGAGATTCTATGGATTCAAGTTTTTTTGAATCATTAAACAGTTTTACAGACAATTCACGAATGAATATTTCATCTTTGTTTTCTAAAACTGCTTTAACGGCGGACAATAAGTTTTTATATTCTTTCACATCTCCATCAAAGAAAACAATACGCTTATTTTTAGAGAGGTTATTTTTTTGTTCAATCAAGTAATCTGATAAAGGTTTATAAATATAAGAATCTAAATCCGCAAAACTATCCCAAATCTTTTGCAAGCTGTTATTAGTTTCAAATTTTGGAGTTCTTTTTATGAATTCATAAACTTCAGAGAGTTTTGAAGGTTCTAACAAAACAGATTTAACTTTTCCGCTTTTCTCCTTTTGTAACTTAACAAATCTCTTTGAGTCCAGATTCGCTAATGCTGCATTTACATCTTTGTAAAATTCATATTCTGAATCATCATCATATTTGGGAAATAATTTAGAAATCTGTACTCTAAACGATTGCTGATTTTTATTCTCACCAATAAAAGTTTTACTTTTCTCGTAAGAATCAAGCAATGCTTTCAAAAGTTTTTGTTCTATCTTATTCGCCATAGTATCTGAAATCCTCTACAAAACTTATCGTATCTTCTCTCATTACAGTAAGAACCGAATCCACATTTTCTTCTATATCCTGAATCTTTGGAGAAGGAGCAACAAGAATTGTCTGGAACTGAAGTTGATTAAAGAACATCATAACACTAGCAATACGTTGTTCATCCATATTGTTAAAGGCTTCATCGAGCATTAATAATCGAACCGAGTTCTTATTCTGATATATGTTGTTAAGAGAAGCTGCCATAATTACATAGAAAGGAACCTGTGCTTCTCCTCCACTATTACTTTTTGCTTTTGCTGAAAGTTTTTGAACAGTACCATTCTTTTTTGTAATTTCAATATCATAATCAAGATAAGTTCGATAATCTGTATATTCACGAACAGCTTGATCACTGGAATCTCCCGCTTTAATTTTTGTAAACAATTCATCAATCTCATCTTTATATTGGCTTTCAAAGTTTCCTGAAAAGAGATTTGAAGTACCTAAATTGTCATCGGCCATAATCATATTGTACAAATTTCGCTTCTGACTATTTGGAGTAAGAATAAATTTATAAGTATCTTCTCCATAATTTATATCTTTAAGTGCTTTTTTGAGGTTATCAAATTCATATCTGGCACTCTCTATAGATTCCTTCATTTTAGAAAGGAATTCATTCTTAAAGATATCTTCGCATTTTTCACGGGATACACGAATTGTTTCTTCTGTTCGTACAATTTCAACATTGTTTAGTTTATCAGACTGAGCTTTGTATTGATCATAACCATCCAAACCAGAATAGAAATCTTTACTGAAGGTAGAATTATAATTGCTCTGCATCTGAATAAGACCAGTATATCCTTTTTCCCCATTCAACAGTTTATTTGCTTTGTTATCATAAACAACTTTTTGTCTGCTGTAGTTAGTCTGAATTTTTTCAATTCCTTCATGTTTCATTGCATCCAAATACTTATCAAAAGCCTCATTATATAATGCAGCATGATAATCTTGGAGAGTTGTCAATTCTACAATCTTGCTTTCAAGTTGTTCATTAATATCGGAAAGCTGCTTTTCAGTATCTTGAATTGAATTATTAAGATTTGTTTCCATTTTAACCAATGAAACTCTTTTCGAATCAAGATTATCAACATTCTTTTCATAAGCTGAAATCTGATTCTGCAGTTCAATAATATCTTGATTTTTAGAAATCTTATCAAATTCATCCCGCTCTTTTTTTAATCGATCACATACTGATTCAAGTTTATTTGGAGAATCCATATTCGACTTAACCATATCAAAATTGACATGCTTATATGAATCTTCTAATTGTTTGTAGGTCTCAATTTGACTTCTTAATTCAGGAAGTTTTTCCAACAAAGCTTTTCTCTGAAGTTTTGCATTTTTTAACTGAACTTCAATGGCATCCTTACCAATATATGGTTTTGAATAAATTTTTGGATCAATTTTACGAGAAACATAGTTCTTATAAACCATACAATCTTTTGTAATTGCAGATGAATAATTTTCAAGGTTCTCCAATTGTTCACAACAAACAACATTTCCTAACACATAATCTGCGTATCGTCTGGCAAATCTGTTTTCTGTAGTTACTAATGAGGCAAGTGAATTATTTTCAGGTTCTGTTTCAGGTAATTTTCTAAAATTGATAATACCCTGGCTGTAACTTCTTTTATTTGCATTATATATCTGCAATGCTCTCGTGTAATACTCAGGCTCCACAATAAGATAGAATCTCTGGGTATTTAAGTAGCCTTCAATAGCATTCGTCCATTGCTTATCTGTAATAGATAAGAGTTCTGCGAAGATATAGACTGGGGAGTCTATACCAGATTCTTCAAATTCTTTTTGAATACAATTCCTAAGTCGCTCTGTTTCTTCAGGGAATTGAATTGATTGTGATTCTAACAGTTCAATCTCATTTTCAAGTTTTGAGATTTGCTCCGAAGTTAGGTCTCTTTCTTTTTTTATTTCGTAGTGGTTTTCTCGAATTGATTCTATTTCTTTGCTTATAAATGCTTCAAGTTTATCAACAATTTCGACTTTTTGGTTTTCATCAGAATTCTGTCCAATGCTTTTTACATCATCTGCAGTAACAGGAATTTCTTTAAGCTTTGCAAATAAATTTAGATAATTATTCAAAAAACGCAAATATTCCGTAAGCTGTTGTTTTCTACTTTCTTCAGCGTTTTTTTCTTCACAAAGTTTATCAATAGAATTCTGGAGTTTTTCAGTTAATTTTCTGTAATCCGAATTCTCAAATGTTTGCTGCAATTGCATTAACTTTGCTCTAACCTGCTTAAGCTGTTCTTCAATATTATTTTTTTCAGAGATTGTGTTCTTAAGTTTTTGATTATCAATTCTTATTTGACTTAATCCATCTTCTCTAGATTTTTCAAGGATGTCCTTATCGACAATTTTCATAAGCATATCATTTACTTCTTTATTATGCTCATTTTCTTCAATATCACTGAATCGCTTTAAGATTTCACCTAAGGCATCTCTTTCCTGTTTTGCCTTTTTTAGAGTCTGTTCAAATTCATTCAGAACATCTATACTTTCTCGTAATGACTGAACATCAATATTTTTTTCCGTTAAAACATATCTATTAATAAAATCTTTTACATTATCAACAGGTCTGAATGCGAGAGCTTTCAATATTACTTCAAAAAACTTATCTTCCAAGTTTCCTAATCTATGACGTAGGTTATCTTTATATTCATTTACAGTCTTTATGAACTTTACTTTCTCCCCTTTATTTCTGAATTCCTCAGCCATTGAAGGCTTATTTTCTTCTGTCAGAAAAGAAAAGTCTTCCAGCTGTCCATTTTCAATGTACCATCGCTTTACTGGGGTTTCGTTTTCATTTCCGGAAGTAATATGAACACCGATTACAAACCAGCGGTTTTCTTTCTCTTCATAAAACTCTAATGCAATATTACTTATGACATTACCTTCTCTAAGATATGTCTTCTCTGTTGTATCTATTTTGCATCTTACATAACTTTTCAAATCACGATCTGAATTTTCATTTGCAGCCTTATTGAATTTTGTCGAGTTTCCAGTAAGAACCATTTGAATTGCATCTAACACAGTTGATTTTCCGGCTGCATTTTCACCACTAATCAAAACTGATCCCTGGTTTATAGGAAAAGTTTCATATCCAAAATACATCCAGTTTAAAAGTCTTACTCTATTCAGTTTCTTCGTCTGTATCTGCATCGTCTTCTCCTCCTTCATATTCAGTAAGTCTGTCTTTTACACTTTCATATAAGTGTGTAATTCCTTCATTCGGTATTGCAATCATAATCGAAGGATATATTTCAATTCTTGTATCACCCTGAGTAATGTCAGCGGACAAATTTTTTATCAGATTGTATCTCTTAAATAAAGCAATAATCTGGCGTTCAGAATTTTTATCAAGTTTTTGTTTGTTTTTAAGTTTCAGCACATTATATTTATCGCGTATTTCTTGAATTGTAACTGTGACATTATCTCCATTTGTTGAAAGATCATTTCTCTTTTCTAAATAAAGTAATTTCAGAATCAGAAACATAATACTTTCAAACTTTGTAAACTGAAGTCGTCCTGTACCATTTCTATTTAAAATTGAAATAAGCCCAATATCTTCATCAATTCTTATGTCATAGCCCAAAAGATCAAATACCAATGCAAACTGATCTCTGTTATCTTTGATAAAAATGTAATCTAATCGAGTATCTTCTTTTTTCTTAAGAATAAAACAGTGATTTAAAAGATTGTTAGCTGCTTTGGAAAACTTTTCCTTTTGGGAATTTGAGCTACCAATAATCTCAAGTTTTTCAAACATTCTTTTCACCTCCGTTCTTCTTTATTATTTCAAAATCAGTGAATTCACATTTTTCGGTCTTTATTCGCTGACCTGTTTTCTTTACTTTATATATCTTAGACTCTATCGCAAATAACCTTATATAAATCAAGGTCTCAAAATCTTTTCGACTATTTACAGGAATTTCAGAGGCCATTATAAGTTGTCGAAGACCTAATCTTTCCATTACAAATGCCTCAATTTTTTTTCTGTATATTCGAGCCATTTGTTTATCCTGAAGAAGTTTCTTTTTTAATTCTTTTTCTTCTTCAGTTAAAGTTTCAGCAACATTTATGCTTGCAACTTCTTCGTATGTTTTCTTTTCTGGGATTTTTTTTATGGATTCTTCTGAAACAAATTTCTGTACAAAAACATTGAACAAGTCCTCAGGAGCAGTTTCGTCCTCGTCAGAATATTCAGTAAGATACCTTAAGATTGCATTAATTTTGCCTTCCTGGTTAGTTCCTGAGGCAAGTTCGAATTTTGCTCTGGATGCCGCGTTTTTCATATAATGATTATTTTTGCGGTCTATATCTTCAATAATTTTATCAAGGTTTTCAAAAGCAGATTTTACATCAATAATCATTTCAATGATCTTATCTTGGGCAATATCTGGATCAGTTTCCTGTTCAATTTCCATATATCCATCAACAAGATCCTTTAGGATTGATGGTTCAGAAAGCATCCTATCCAAATTTATTTTGATAGACTGCCTGAATTTACCAACATTTTCACTGGTCTTTAATCTATAAAGTGATTTTGAAACAATCTCAGCATTATAATCAGCAAATAATTTCAAAACATCTGATAATTCTTTATTTTTTGTCTGTTTATCGATGTGTTTCTTGATAGAAATATTCAATCTTTTTAGACTGGAAACCAATTGTTCTGTATTGTTTACAACGTTTTTAAGAATAAACTGATAAGGTTTTGAATAAAGATCTTCATTTTGAAGAACCGCGTGAATCTGAGAAATAAGTCCTTGGTATTCTGTTTCTTCATTGCGGATAACATCATTCATTGTTCGTATGAATGGAACAGCATGTTCTGTTAGGACTACATTTTGTAGATAATTTTTCTCTTCTTCAAAATCAAGCCAACCACAATCTTTTAAGTAATTTATGGTTTTCTGAGCTTTTGTACGTGAATCTTTTTCAAAACTGGAATCATCATCAAAGCTGATATCATCAGTACGAGTATTAAAATATTCTACCAAGGTAGAAACAACAGATTCTCTGTCTACACCATATGAAATTTCTGATTTATAGGAATTGTAAATCTCTAAGAGACAATCTGCATATTGGTCTTTATATTTACTATTGAGAGGTTTAAAAAAATCTGCTGGTATAACTGAAAATAGATTTTTCATATGATTCACTTATAAGTTACTTTAATTATATATTATTAATATGCCAACGAACGGCACTGTAAATAATAAACCAAACCAAAAAATCCGTAAGAATTCCTGGCATTTCGCCTCAAAATTTTAACCGAACTTAACCGAACCCACTACGGTTAAACCTGCTCCAGTTTATATTTCCACCCTAAAAGATAAGCGACTGTCCGACAAAATTCACTAAAAAATACACCGTTATGCTCCCTCAATATTGCCGAACATTGCCAGATTGGCAATGTTATTTCTTAATTTTATAAACCGATTTTGGAGATTTAATACCACCCTCTCTATAAATCTTTTCATCTTTAATAAGAGGATTTATAACTTCTTCTAAGAATCGACTCCTACTTCCATAAGTTGTTGCTGACTGCAATTCACTAGCGGATTTTGGGCCATCTTCCAACAAATGTAATACCAATTCAGCATCTGTCATTTCTTTAAAATCGTCAGTTGTTTCATACAACTTATCATAGAGTCTTAAATCCAGAAATCCAGGATAAATCATCACACATGGTTGTTTATCTTCTGGAACATCTTTATAACTTTCAATCATTGTCTGAAATCCTGTTCCTCCTCGCTCCATTAAATTGGCCACATCAAAACAAGCTGCAATAATTGTATTTCTTCTGATTGAAGGAATAGAACCTGCAGGATATTCATTATAATCTTTTGGTAAAAGCCATGAACCAGGAGAAACTATATCAATCCTATCCAGATAAATATCAACATCAATCTGTGTCCCATTGATTGAATAATCTCTATGGGCAAACGCATTAACTAAGGCTTCCCTTATTGCTTCTCTAGGATATGATAAAACTTCTTCTCTACCTCCAGCTGGTGTTTTCTTCCAGCCTGTTTTTGTATTTCTTTCTATGAATGCAATTGCTGATTTCAATCCTTTAGATATTGGACCTTTTACTTTTAATGTATCCAGAACTATCCCGGTTTTATTTTTCCCACGCCATAATCTGCAACAGATTAATGAATCATCTCCATTGTAGTCGTCCTTAAACATCAAGAAACCTGATTTCACAAAACCATCTTTGGAAACAATCTCTTCATTTTGCAATTCTTTTATACCAGGTTCGGCCCCATCACTTCGATATGTTTTACATAAATCGATGTAATCCGTCCACTGATCTGCAGAATACATCTTTTCTGTTGTCTCATTATCAACACCAAATTTTCGTTTTGAAAGAGAAATAATATCTTCAGGAGTAGCAGGAGTAGAATTTCCATCTCCTTTTACATATACAGTTTCGTTAAAATCACCTTCCCGATATCTGACAACTGATTCTGCTGGGTAGACTCTTATGCCTAAAACAAAATGATCTGCATTGTCATCAACACTTCTGAGCAAATAGGAAATTTTAGCATGTGGAAAAATATGTCTGTCATTTTCAACAGCAACAAGGTTCTTTGTTTTATCAACTTCTTCTAAGCTTAAACCAAAAGCATCTCTTTCATTTGAAACACCGACAAAGATATATCCACCATCTCCGTTTGCAAATGCTACAATTGTTTTAGCCCATTTTATAGGATTGTCCTGATTTAATACTGCCTTAAATTCATACTGGGTATTTTCCATCAAGATATCTGAATAAAGTTCATTAATTCTCATAAAGTTGCCTCGTCACCATGTATTATAACATACATTGCCGAACATTGCCATAACTATGCCGGAACATTGCCAACTTGGCAATGTTCCATAGAAACAGGCCAAATTTCCTCAAAAAACCCGCCACGATACCCCCACTCAAAATTTGCAAAAATTCAGATTTTTAGTCGTTATCTTCATCATCATCTTCAAAGAAATAAGAATATCCCCAAAAATCATCCAGGATTCGAACAATATATTCTGCAGCAAGGCAAGTTGCAAAAGCTCTCACCCTTTCTTCCTGTGACTTTTCAGCATCTCGTATCATTTCTAACCAGTTTTCGTAAAATGGTACTGCCAGATCATAAAAAAGAATATTCTCTTCTTCTGGATCAAGTGGTTCTACAAAATCTATTAAACTAGAATTAAAGACTTCATTCTTATCCATGCCATTAAGTGCATTTTTCAGCTTTTTACAAAACTCAAGAACTTTCTTATCATCTGCATCTTCTGAATCAATGTAACTGTTTCTGGCAAGGTCTTCCATGGTCATCTAAGACTTCATAAAAGTACTGATTAAAAATATTCGAATTATCCATCACTCTACCTCACTAAGTCCTTGTATTTCTTCTTAGCTATCTCAAATGCCTCTGCATCAAACAGAACAATGACAGCATCCATATTATCGACGAATCGCTGAATGCTACTTACGGCTATATCCAGGGCTTCGGCTTTTGGATAACCATAGACACCTGCTGAAATCAAAGGAAAAGCAATTGATTTGCATTCATTCAAGAGAGCCAAAGCTATCGAGTTTCTATAGCAGCTTTTAAGCAACTCTACACATTCATCTCTTTGATTTTCATAAAAGACTGGGCCGACTGTGTGCACAATCCATTTAGCCTTTAGATTATATCCTTTGGTGATTTTGGCTTCTCCTGTAGGACAACCTCCAAGAGTTCTGCATTCAGCAAGCAATTCAGAACCTGCTGCACGGTGAATGGCACCATCAACGCCTCCACCACCTAAAAGAGAACTGTTTGCTGCGTTTACGATTGCATCCACTTCGTACTTTGTAATATCACCCTGTTCGATTCTTAAACTCATTTATTTTTTCCCCATCTATTGTATTCTTCCAATAAAAACGGTATTCCTGTTTTATTCCAAAAGTCTAAGGATATTACGCCTGATGACATTCCACTTGTCGCAAACGCATCCATATAAAAATCTTCCTTTTCATCTAATTTGTGTCCCGTTAATTTCTCAAAGGACAATTTCAATATATCCATAAATTCATCTTCTGTTTCTGGAAGTTCATTTTCCGATTGTAATTCCTGCATTCTATCCCATAAGACAGGATCACCTCTTTTTCCCCATGTAATAGGTTGATTATTAAAAAGCTCACTTATTCTCATCTTCATTTATCTCCCTATTTGTCCAGAAAAATCCCCACAAATCTTTTCCACTTGTATATTTATCAAGTATTTGTTTCAATTCAAAAAACACTGATTGAACTATACCTAATGCATTTAGCGTAAGTTCTTCTACAGATCCAGGTTTTATATCGTCTTTAAACCTTTTAATTTTATCAACTCTCATAGTCAAAATATTGAAACCCTTTACTGTTCTTCGACCAAAACGAATTACTTCATCTGCTCCATCATAAAACCATTCATTACTTACATTCCTAGGAAAACTTCGAATAATGTTGTCTTTTTCTTTTATAAATTTTTTGACATTTTTTAAAAGTTCCAATGAATTTATCAATATCTGCTCATTAAAATTTTCCTTCGCTCTAGTTTCGAAATTATAATCCCAGGTTTCAACAATTAAGTTTCCATCTGACAATAATATTAGCCTATGACGTGGCCCCCATAAACACGCATAACTATATTCAAAAATAACCGATGGAAGTTTTTTACAATTACGAAAGATTTCAAACGGATTTATATCTAACTCCCATTTTGATTCATTTCCATTAACAAGAATAACTTGTGGCAATCCGATACAAGGTGGATTTTTTTTCCACTCCTTTTTGTATGGAGTGTAAACTTCATAGTTTCCATAAATTCCTTCGCATTTTACGGCATCATAATGCATCCCATCTTTTGCAGCGAATTCTAAAGCCTTCTTTCGATATTCATAGGTGGTCTTCATTCAAACTATCTCCTATGCTCGTTTCCTTGTTCCATATTCCCTGTAGAAATCTTCCTCCCACAATCCATTATGAGAATCAAAATCGTACAGAGCCTTGTGTGTAACATGATAATACCCACAGTCTTTACAGTAATATTTACGGCGTGAAATGTTCTTTGAATTACTATGGTCAGCCTTTATCCAACGATGACTTCCGGCATGTACATGTTTCCTGCAATTGTTAATTACTACACCAGCCTCTCTTTCCGTGTAACAAACTTTTCCTGTGTTAACACAAGTAATGTTAATTCCTTCAACTGTCTTCATAGCACCCCCCTTCCACAGCTTTGTATGATTCATTATAAACTGCAAGGGTGCCAAAAATTGACACAGTTAAAAATTTTTCTGCTATTCCATATTTTTCCCTACTCCCCTGATTTCTCTGTAGTAGTCATCAATGTTCTTTTCCCCTGAAACATATTCGTTTCTGAAGGCTTCCTCCATAAGCGGAATTATCTCCGCAAGCTTCTTAAGGTTCATCTGATAGAACACATCTGGAGACGGCATATATTCCCATCCGCTCTTCATGTCATAGTCACGCTCAAATGCCTTGATGTCACTTAGAGCTTCATTTCTAAGGGTAAGCAGTTCCATGTAATTCATTTTCTTGAGTTCATCCAAATGGTTTTCTAGTTCAATAATCATTTTCTAATTCTCCTTTGCCCGATTTATATTTTCATAATGAAAAACACCTACGCTCTTTTTCTTGAGTCATATTCCCTGTAAAAAGCATCTTCCCAATGGCCGTCAACAGAACCTGAACCATAGTATGCAAGATGGGTCAGGTGATAGTAGCCGCAATTCTGACAGTAGTATTTTCTGCGCGGAATGTTTTTGGAATTACTGTAATCGCCCTTAACCCAGTGATGACGTCCTGCATGGATATGCCTTTTGAAATTGCTGATTGCCTCCCCTGCTTCCCTTTCGGTATAGCAGACCTTGCCTGTTTCTTCACACTTTACGTTTGTTCCTTCTTCTGTTTTCATAACCACCTCCATTCTATAGTCCCATTTTACATCAGAGGGTTTATCATAAATTGATATAGGTTTAAAACTATGGAGATAAAAATAAGGCATGTGAAGCCAACGACCCCACATGCCCGGAGCAACATTGATATGAATCAAATAGTCAAATTCCATCAGTCAGCAAAAAAAGAAACATGCTTTCCCTTGTAAGTCTTTCTCTTCTTTCCCATTACTTCAGTTTCTTCAGGAACTATTTTTCCAGCCTTAAAAAGCTTTGCATCCTCAATGCAATATTTAATGTATTCAGGACCATAAGAAATAGTGTTGTGGGCTGAATATATTGTTTTGATGTTCTTCTTGAATTTGCTGAGTTTTTCCATGCTGGCAATGTAGGCATCAAACTTTGATACATCACCGAACATAAAAATCGGACCTTCCTGAACACTGTCTCCAGCAATCAGAATCTTTTTATTTTTTTCAAGAAGAACGATGCTGCCTTCTGTGTGTCCAGGAATTTCAATGACTTCAAAAGCAAAGTTTCCAATATCGATTTTATCTCCATCTTCAAGAGGCTTCTTTTTGATATCTTCAGGAATCATGGAAAAATCCCGTTCATTCACAAGACATTCACCAAACTGATTCAAACCTCCAATATGATCTACATGTCCATGAGTAATCACAACTTCAATCGGTAGATCGCTGAACTCACGGATTCTTGCAGTAAAATCAACGCGTCCAAATCCAGTATCTACAAGAAGAACCTTATCTGTCCCGATAAAGAAAAACTGACGGGAAAAGTCATCGATGCAATAAAAGTTGTCGTCAATTTTTATGGTCTTAGGTTCACTGCCTTTTTCCTGTGCCGTACATACTGTTGCCGTCATTAAAAGTCCTGCGATAAGTGATGTGATCTTTTTCATAAATAATTCCTCCTTCCAAATTACAACTTTAATAATATACCCTACCCTAATCAATTTGAATATTTTTTTTCATCCAAATTTTCTCTCAGCAACTATCGGTTCAAACTTTCAAAATCAGTAGGGACTGTCCTAAACGTCAGGGTATTAAACCCTCCGCGCGAATAAAATTCTTACCCTCATAAATACGCACTGGGTTTCCACGAACTATACTGTTGCTGGAATTCCATGCTGCAGCGTTCTGTTTTGATTTTTCCGCTGACGCACGACATTTGATTTCCAGATTCAATTTTTCCAATGCACGTTTTCTGTTCAAAGCCTGGCTGCGTTCTTCTGTGCAGGTAACTACAATTCCTGACTCCTTGTGGATCAAGCGGACTCCTGTTTCAACCTTGTTTACATTCTGTCCGCCATTTCCACCACATCTAAAAAACTGCCATTCTATGTTTTTTGATTCTGGGACTTCAGAATACTCTGGTATGAGACTGACATCTACAAACCAGTTTTTCCTTTTATGTCCTGGCCGCAGATAGCTTTGACATTTCCATTCTACGCTTCCTTCAAGAAAAGCCAGATCTGCCGAAGTCTCAAAGATTACAGAAGTCCATCCACCGCCGAATCTGGATTCGTTTTTGCTTTTTATTTCGAATCTGTGTTCAGGAAATTCTTTCTGCAACGCTTCAAACAATAGGCGCACGGCAACTTCACATTCTACAGGCCCCTGCCCGCTTGAAATCTGTAAAATCATTCCTCACCTCCAGCTTTAAAATTGTATACAGGCTTAAGGATTTCTGTAACTTCCACCGTAGGCTCAATTGCATTTTTAATTTCATCAATTCCACGGTAAGCAAAAGGAGCTTCATCTAAAGTTCCAGCTCCTATGCAGGAAGAATAGATTCCTTTCATGCTCGCCTTAAAGCTGCTTACGGTAAAAGATTTTTTTACATCCTCCCGTTTCATTACACGACCTGATCCATGAGGAGCTGAATAATTCCATTCAGGATTTCCTTTGCCTCTTCCAAGAATCACGCCATCCCTCATATTGATTGGAATGATGACCGACTGATTTTTTCTTGCACTTATGGCGCCCTTTCTTAAGATCGGTTTTCCGAGTTCCCCATTGTCAAAATCAATGTAATTGTGAATGCAGGAATAAGGCTCTTCAGTTTTCCATTTCATTCCTTTTATAATCTCATCGATAATGGCAAGTCGATTCAGTTCCGCAAATTTCTGGACCATCTTAATGTCATGAAGATAATCTTCCATGAGTGGGCCATTCAGATAAGTCAACTCGTAAGGAATTTCAATCCCCTGCTTCCTCAGAAGTTTTCTTCCGCAGTTCAGATAGTGATCCGTAACTTCTTTTCCAAGATGACGGCTTCCAGAGTGAACAAGAATATAGATACCGCTATCCCCTCTGTCGATTTCGATGAAATGATTTCCCGATCCACAGCTTCCAAGACTCAGCGCAGTATTTTCCTGTCGAATGTGCTTCCTACAAATCAACTCTGAAAAATCAAACTGCTCTATAAACCTATGAGGATTTTTTCTGATCTCAAATCCAGAAGGTATCCTTTCTCTGATCAGACTATCCAGCTGTTTAAATTCAAGTCCACGATGCTTTATGATTCTTGCGATTGTCATTCCACAACCGACATCAATTCCAACAAGATTGGGGAGAATAGAATTTCCGACAGTCATGGACAAACCAATTGGCGCCACATAGCCAGGATGAACATCAGGCATCACACAGATAGTCTGTCCAATAGATACACCATTGTCGCAGATTTTCTGAATCTGCATACCAGCATAAGGTTCCATCGTGTCAGAAAAAACTCTGGCACTCGCATTTTTGCCTTTAATAATTTCCATAAATTTCCTTTTAAGTTTTACGGAAGTGGCTGCTGCTTTGAGAAAATTTTAATGTAGTGATTAGAACGGACTCATCCCGCTTAATTACAAAGAAACAGCCATGCTTCCAAGAATAAGATTTGTTTTGAATGATGATTTTACGTTTGTCATGGCTGTCCTCCTTTTGTCTGATGATGTTAAGAATATACAATCGTTGAAATAAAATTTCAACGCAAAATCATTAAAGCTGTAGTTTAATAAGGAAAGCAGCCACTCCTGTTATACAGATGCCTCCCGGGTGGGAGGGAGAAAAATAGGAGGCTTCCTGAAGAGTGGCTGCCTGCTAACATTATCGGTACAAACTGTCAAATTCCAAATATATTATTCATTTTTTTAGCTCTATTTGCCACATCTGGTAATAAAACTGTTGTTCTCCAATATCCTGAAATACTGAACCAGACGAGGCAATAAAGGCTCTGCTTTCTCTCCGAATTCCTTGTGGACTTCCTCCGATATGGAAATCAATGTTTTTTTTCCATCGATCTCCATCCAGATGAAACTTCCAAATTCTTCAAGATGAACTTGAGAGATTCTGGGCTTGTTCAACAGCTTTTGCATAAGCCTATTAAAGAAGCCCTTGTTCTCAACAAAAAGCGTTACCGATCCATCATCGGACTTTTCAAATTCAATTGAATCATTTTTTCTGAAAACGATATCAACATAATTCTGCTTTTCGTGCTTCATCATTTTTCTTTTTTACCAAGACTGATTTTCATGATGGCAGCCACAAGTACAATCGCAACAACAAGTCCACCGACAGAACCAGTAGAGAATCCAATCGAGGTAGAGACGCCTGCCACTGCAAGAATGGCAAGGATGATTCCAACTATTCCTTCTCCAGCAATGAGTCCTGAGCAGAACAATACACCGTCTGAACTTTCACTTGCTGCCGATTCATTCTTCCTGTCAACAAACCAGCGGACAAGTCCACCAAGCATTATTGCAGAGGATAGTTCAAGAGGAAGATAGATGCCGATTGCAACGGCAAGGGATGGCAACCCTAGGATTTCAACTACGATGGCAGAAAATACACCAAGGAAAACAAATGCCCATGGAAGATTGCCATTCATTACACCTTCCGTAACAAGCTTCATCAATGTTGCCTGTGGTGCGGCAAGTTCAGGAGAACCAAATCCCCAGGCTTTGTTAAGAAGGAAAAGGACACCACCGATGGATATTGCAGAAATCACAGAGCCTATCAATTCACCAATCTGCTGTTTCTTTGGAGTTGCTCCAAGAAGATATCCTGTCTTAAGATCCTGTGACATGTCACCAGCAAGACAGGCAACGATACAGATGATAGCACCGATTGAAATTGCGCTAGTATATCCCGCAGCTCCAGTATGTCCCGTTGACTTCAAAATGATGGAAGCAAAAATCAAAGTTGCTATTGCCATTCCAGAAACTGGATTGTTGCTTGAACCTACAAGTCCTACCATTTTTGATGAGACCGTAGAAAAGAAGAATCCAAAGACAACGACGAGCACAGCACTCAATATTCCTGCTGGTATCGGAGGAAGAAGCCAGATTGCAAGAACTACAACAACGATTCCCACAAGAACAAATTTAAGGCTGAGATCCTGTGCTGTTCTTTCGGTCGATTCCATGCCGCTTGATTTTTTAAGACCTGCCATGGCGCTGGCAAAAGTCCTTACAATGATAGGAATTGACTTCAAGAGGGAAATGATACCAGCTGCGGCAAGAGCACCTGCACCAATATATCTGACATAGTTTGACCATATGGCGCCTGCTCCTCCCTTCTCATAAAGTTCAGAGATTGAAAGTGATGCGGGGAACAGTACACTGTCTCCTCCAAAACTGACGATCATAGGAATGAACACAAACCATGCAAGAACGCCACCTGCAAACATCATTGCAGAGATTTTCTTTCCACAGATGAATCCTACACCGATTACCGCTGGGTATATTTCCATAGAGAAAGCTGTCTTCAATGAACTGATTGAGGTTTCAACTACACCAGACACAAGTCCAAGTCCATCTGTAAGAAATTTAACGAAGGCTCCTATTCCCATTCCAGAAAAAACAGCTTTTGTTCCTGCTCCCTTTGTCTCACCAGAAAGAAGAACTTCGGCACAAGCCTGGGCTTCAGGGTAAGGCAAGGTTCCATGCTCCTGGACGATTATAGAATTTCTAAGAGGAATCATGAACAGAACACCCAGCAAGGCACCACACACCGTAATCAAGGTAATGGTCAAAATACTAGGAGCAGAAATGACACCTTCCTTTGCCCATAGAAACAAAGCTGGCATCGTAAAAATTGCACCAGCGGCAACGCTTTCTCCTGCTGATCCTATGGTCTGGACCATATTGCTTTCAAGAATTGAATTTCTTTTAAGAAGGATTCGTGTTATTCCCATTGCAATTACAGCTGCAGGAATGGAAGCAGAGACTGTCATTCCTACACGAAGACCAAGGTAAGCATTCGCAGCACCGAACACAACCGCAAGTAAAATACCTGTCACCACTGAGATGACAGTGAATTCCGCAGTAATCTTTTCACTCGGAATATAAGGTTTAAAAGAATTGTTTTCCATGCATAAATTATAACCTTACATCATGTTTTTGTGTGAAAAAAAAAGCGCTACAGTTTCTATACGGCATTTCACGCATATACAAACTGTAGTACCCCTACCCTACTACAGTTTGTCTTCATTTATCCACATTCCGCTATGGAAAAGTCAAGTTTTCCACTACACTTTATATATATGGCTGTTGAAATTTATTTCTTTATATTATATAGATTTACATTGCGTATACAGACTGTAGTACTACGGTTGATATATGAATCCACTACAATTTATATATATCTTCTATAGATTCAAATAATTATCAAATATTTATATATAACAAGTAGTAGAATTCCATTCTCTGTGGAAAAATCGTGATATCACAATACCCTGGCTGAATGAAATTCTATTCCATATACAAACTGTAGCAGCCATTTCCATAACCACTTCCTTTCATTTGATCAACATGAACGAATAGAAACTGTAGTACGTTAAAGATCAGAAGTAACAAGAATATATCTTGTATCATCACTTTCAATCTGAGGCTTGCTTTTATAAAGGGTTATTCCCAGATTTGCCTCATCAAATGAAACTTTCAAATCCTGATAATACTCCGCCTTGATTTTCTTTATCTGATCCTTTATGTAACTCCAGTTTGTCCTCATCTGGTCTTTATTTTCAGGATCATCAACTGGCATGAACTGGTTAATCAGCTGTTCCCTTGGAATGTACAGCGGTTCCTTTAGGCTATTGTTTCTGTATACAAGCCACGCATAAAGATCTTTTCCAATAGCGGAAGAAATGCTCTTGTATGTCGTGTAATTGATTGGCACTGAATGTTCCCTTGAAAAATTTGCAAACTGATCGTCCAGAATTATGTCAAAAGCTACGTTCTGTTTTTCGCCCTTCCTGTCCTCCAGTTCAATATACTGAAGTCCTCTGAGAAACGGAATTACACCTGTAGAATGCTTTGTTGCCGTAACCTCATCCCCGAGATCTGCGATTTCATCACCAAAATCACGGAACAGCGATGACTGGGTTACCTTCATGACCTTTTCTTCGTATATGAATGTTGACTGTGAAAAGTATTCAAGCTGAGCCTTGATGTCATTGCAGCGTGAATTTGGCAGCTGAAGTTCCCTCATGAGCTCATTAAGGCTTTTATACTGAATCCTCACAGGTTCTCCTGGTTTTGTATTTTTCGTAATGACCGCATGGGTCGTAAGGATTGTCAAAAGCAGACGTCCATATTTTCCAAATGGAACCTTGTTGCCACTTGAAAGCTTGAGTGTGATGTTGTTGTACTTACGGATAAACACGGAACCTTTTACATTTCTTGCAGGTAAAGCAGCCGCAATGAACGGTGAAGGCATATAGCTTATGTATTTCTGAACTTCCTTACCGGAGTTTTCATCCTTTTCAAAAAGTTCCAACAACTGTTTTTCATCGTCTTTATTTTCAGCCATAGTCTACCCCAACCTTTTAACGCCATAACGAGAAATGTTGATTTTTCCCTGTTCTACATCCTGCTTAAGGTAGTCCAGTGAATACATGATCAGATCTGTGATTGTAATGCCGTGGGATGCCGCAAAAGCCTTGAATTCAAGCTTTTCCTCCTCTGGGAATGAGAAAGTGAACTTGTCTACAAATTTTCCGCTTTTTCGGCGAGTCGTCCTCCTGTCGATTTTTGTTGAATCATCGGTCTTTTCTGCTACAGTTTCTATCTGTACGCTATTTTCTTCTTTAACCGCTACACTTTCTGTATGCCTTTCATCTACTACAGTTTGTATATGTGCGTTATTAATAGAAGAAACTGAATCAATTTTTGATTCTTCCTCTGAAAGCACTACAGTTTCTATCTTTGCAGGTTTTGCTGGAGTACTTGAAAATGAAGATATGTCATCTAGAGCCGATGCCACTCCCTGACTTGCGGCAAGACGCTGTTTTTCGGCAAATGACATTGGCTTTTTCTTTTCTTTAATCATTTTGTCAGTCCTTCAGCAAGATTTGTGATTGCGTCAAGGGTTTCCTTCTTTGCTGAGAATTCCTTGTTCTGTATTACATCATGCAGGGTCTGTGCCTTGCTGAAAGCAGGATCCTTTGGAATTACAAACAGGTTGAACTGGTTGTCCTTGTTCATTTCCTTGTAGGACTCAAGGTATGCAGCCTCATTTTTAAGGCGCTTGTCCTGCTGGTTTAGAACAATCTTTGTGAATGCAGGCTTGATGTTCAGTTCATCGTCGATTTCCTTGAGGTTCCTGATGAAGATCTGGAGTCCATCCTTTGAAAATTCATCAAGGCGGAGGACTGGAACGACTTCATCGGTCGCAATGAAGATTGATTTTTCAAATTCTCCAAATGTAGGAGAAGTATCAAAGATTGCGTAGTCAAAGTGTTTTTCAAGGTTTGTCACCACGATTTTCTTGAACTTGAGTCCACGGATCGTGTTGGATACGGTGCGAAGGTCTCCTCCAACCGAGAACGTAGGAACTACAAAAAGGTTTTCAATGTCCGATTCATAGACGCATTCCAGGATGTCGATTCTTTCATCTTCGTTCTTGAGCGCGTCCGCTAGTTCGTGGTCAAAATCATCCAAAAGCCATGAGCTGGAATTTCCCTGAGGGTCACAGTCGACAAGCACTGTCTTGAATCCTTTGTGCGCCAATTCCGTAGCGATCGTTACCGCCAGACTTGATTTTCCAGTGCCGCCTTTCTGCAATGCAAAAGCATAAGATTTCATGAAGCCCCTCCAAATCTATCGTTTTTTTAAGTATATACCATTTTTACCATAAAAGCAATAAAAGAAATGATGTTTATTATAAAAATAAGGGTAATAAAAACAATAAAAATGATTGATAATACAGTTTAAAATAGGGTATTTTTAATTGTATTATTAATGGTAAATTATACCATTAAAACAATAAAAACCATATAAATGGTGTCAAAATCGTCTGTATTGCATTTTTTTTGACTGGATCGAATGGTTCCATGTCCTGACAGAAAATAGCCTGTCCTAGGACTTTTTTTGAATTCAGAATTTTTTCCCACACCAAGAAATATTATTAGTGAATTTATTTTATGGTGTCAAATTCAAATTCACGAATTCTTGAATTTATTTTTCCAAATTTGTGAATTTTTTTTGATGTTTTTTTATTAACAGCTGGTGTATTCAAGTGAATCTGCGTATATAAACTGTAGTGTTTTTTCAGCCTGGATAAGAACTGTAGTACTAGGTTTTGAACATGCCGTATACAAACTGTAGTGGTCTGTGATTCCTTATGTTGTCAAAGTCTATAAATTCATGAATTCTATCCTATAAAATAATGTTTAAATGGTAAATTTAAGGGTATTTTAAATGGTTCAACATGCTGTGGCTTTTGAAATGGATTACAGGATCGGCTTTAGGGAATCAGCGTATAGAAAGTGTAGTGGGGTAGGGAAACAAAGTCATATATAAACTGTAGTGATTTTTGCGGCTGGGTGAGATGCTTTCGGTGCTGAAATTTAGGCTTCATATTTATATGTTTATAGAAGAAATTAATGTTTTTTTGTCTATATCAGAGCATGCGTATAGAAACTGTAGTAGGTGACACTAAATGTAGCGGAATTCTCATCGAATTTTCAAAAATGACCATATATAAAGTGTAGTGGTCCCATTTAGCCGTATAGAAACTGTAGCAGTTCGGATTGTAACTGCAAAAATTTTCATCACCCCTAGATAGAATTCAGTAAAAAAGAGGTTAAAATAGTATGTATCGGAGGTAAACGATGAATTATAGAAAGCTTTTGGCTGAATTCATTGGTACAATGGTACTTGTTTTGTTTGGTTGCGGTTCTGCCGTAGTTTCACAGTGTGCAGCGGGTGCTGCTGGTCATTTGATGACAGCTTTGGCATTTGGTCTTGTAATCGTTGCAATGGCTTATTCAGTAGGAAATGTTTCTGGATGTCACATCAATCCTGCTGTTTCTATCGGAATGCTTGTTGCAGGAAAGATGACATTGGTTGAATTCACAGGCTATGTGATTTCACAGTTCCTGGGAGCAATTGCAGGTGCGGCAGTCCTTAAGGCTGTTTTTTCTGCTTCTGCAGTATTTGCCACAGCGGGTCTTGGAACAAACGGGCTTTATGCAGGAAATGTCTGCGCTTCGTTGGTAATTGAAGTGATCCTTACATTCGTGTTCGTTTTTGCAATTCTTGGTGTCACCAGCCGTGAGGGAAACAGTTCCGTTGCAGGTCTTGTTATCGGATTGACTCTTGTTCTCGTTCACATCATGGGTATTCCATTTACTGGAACTTCTGTAAATCCTGCACGTTCCTTTGGACCTGCTCTTTTTGCGGGTGGCGAAGCGCTGAGCTGTGTTTGGGTATTCATCCTTGCTCCTCTTGTTGGTGGAGCATTGGCTGCAGTTGTTTACAAGTTGCTCGACAAGGCTAAATAATAACGACTGACTGAATCGCATTGTATGATAGGAGGTATTCCAGAATTTCTGGGGTACCTCTTTTTATTTTTGCAAACTGCTGGGTTGTCCCTTATAATATGGTGGCATCTATGTCGTGTCATAATGTAGAGGTATTAAGCTGACATGGCATATCCAGATATAAAATAAGAAAGGGGAGGGGAATGGTATGAACCACAGCAGGTTTCTTAAATCAATTTTTGATTACGATCCTGACGGACCAAACATCCATCACCTTTTGGCGGTCCATGAATACAGCGTCCTGATTGCCCAGATGGAAAAAGTTGACGCACATACTCTTCTGATAACTGAACTTGCAGCGTATCTTCATGATATTGGCGTAAAGGTCAGCAAGGAAAAATATGGAAACAGTCAGCCTCAGCATCAGGAAGCAGAAGGTCCCGTCGTTGCAAAAAATCTGCTGGAACCGTTGGGATTGCCTGCTAGAATTTTTATTTCTGCCTTTTATTTTATTGAAACGGCTTTTTGGCCAGTGTTCGTTTATTTGTTTATGGCAGAAGAACCAACAGGATATCAGCTACTTGTTTTAATTTTTTCCATCGGTCTTGGGTTAGCTTTTCTTGCAGCTGGAATCAATATTTTGATGGCAAGGATCGAATATGATGATGAAAAATTGATTACGAGAAGTTTTAAAAAACAGAAAGTTTTTTATTTTAAGGATATATGTTTCTTTGGAAAACGAATTGGAACTTCAACTGGTAAAACTAGGATTTCTTATTGGATCATAAAAACCAAAGAAGAAACCTCTCATATTGATATTCCAGTAAATTTTCAGACTCAGGAATTTGAAGATTTTATTGCAGCCATGCAAAGGGCAAATCCTAATATGCGCATAAAAATGTAAGAAATGTGATATGACAGTCAACGAGATTTTTGAACTGATCCGACAAAATTGCGCATAAATTATCAGGAATGAATTTTTTCTGTCTGTTAATCTCTAACCACAACAGACAGGTATGGAGAAGTAAATGGACTGGATTACGGGAATTCAAAAAGCAATTGATTATACGGAAGAGCATCTTGAAGAGGAGATTGATTTTGAAAAAGTGGCGGGAGAGGCCTGCTCGTCAAGTTTTCAGTTTCAGCGGATTTTCACTGCTCTCTGTGGAATCAGTCTTGGCGAATATATCCGTAACAGAAGACTTTCCAAAGCGGCAGAACTAATTGCACGCGGCGATGCAAAAGTCATTGATGTGGCATTCAGGTTCTGCTACGAAACTCCGGAAAGTTTTACCAGAGCCTTTACCCGTTTTCATGGAATTACTCCAATGGAAGCTAAAAAGGGTGGGCTTGTAAAATCTTTTTCCAAACTGTCTGTCAAATTAGTTTTAACTGGAGGCAGTTCTATGGATTACAGAATTGAAAAAATGGACGCGTTTAAAGTTCTATGTAAACGCACAGATGTTAAAAAGCCGATGGGAATGGAAAATGATGCCGTAAAGGACATTTCAGATTTCTGGGCTGAATGTGGGACAAACGGTACAACAGAAAAAATCATCAGCTACTATCCAAACAAGAAAATCAAGGGCTTGATGGGAATAAGTTTTTCAAGTGAACTGAACGGCAATAAGTTTCCTTATGGAATCGGTGTTGAATATGACGGAAGAGAAGTGAAGGATGCGGATCTTGATGTTATAGAAATTCCTGCCCACACTTTTGTTGTGTTCACTTGCAGAGGAAAAATGCCAGAATCCTTTAACGAGCTTTACAGAAAAATCGTGTCGGAGTTCTTTCCTCAAAGCACAAAATACGAATACGGTTGGGGTGTAGAGCTGGAAGTTTATCCGTCACAGGATATTTCAGATCCAGACTATACTTGCGAGATTTGGATTGCAGTAAAGGAAAAGTAGCATAATACACTGGCAATGAACCTCAGTTGAAATTGTTGTTTATTGCCAGAAGAATAGAAAACCATTTCTGCAGCTTTTGTCTTCATATGCAATTATCAGAAATATTTTTGATACCCGAAGTTCCATTTCAGGGACTCTTTATGCTATTGTGACCTTGTACTCCCTTGGAAAAGTGCAGTGAGATATTGAAAACTCCCTTGGAAAAGTGTATTTTATAATCATAAACTCCCTTGGAAAAGTGCATTTAGTGGAGATGCTTATGTATAGACGAAAAATAATGAATGAACTTGTTGCATGGAAAAATAGCACTGGGAAGAAAAAGGCTCTTGTTATAGAGGGAATGCGTCAGATTGGTAAAACATACATTGTCCAGGCTTTTGCAAAAGAAAATTATGAAAATGTCGTATACATAAACTTCAAGGATAATGAGTCCGCAAAAAAGATCTTTGACGGTGACTTTGTTATAAACCGAATTACAGTTGATATTTCAGCACTTATTCCAGAAGCTCACTTTGTTCCAGAAAAGACAATCATTATTTTTGATGAAATCCAAGAGTGTGCTAATGCCAGAGCCAGTATAAAAGCTTTTATGCTTGACGGTCGGTATGACGTTATCTGCACTGGTTCACTTTTGGGAATTAAGGGATACAACAAAAAAAAGGGCAGAGGAATTCCTACAGGATTTGAACATATCGTTTATATGAAGCCTATGGATTTTGAAGAATTTTTATGGGCTAAAGGAATTGATGACACTGTAATCGATGAACTCAAACGCTGCTACAACGAAAAAACTCCAGTAAGTGAAGTTCTGCATAATTCGATGCTCAGATATTTTAGAGAATATATTTGTATTGGTGGACTTCCATATATTGTGGACAGATTCCTTACAACAAATGACATGAATGTAGTTTATGCTGAACAGAAGGATATTCTTGAAGAATACAAAGACGATTTTGGAAAGCATCTTGATGAAAATGAACAGGAAGAAATTGATATGACACTTCTTGCCAGAATCAACAGAGTCTTTGATTCGATTCCAGCTCAGCTTGCAAAAGAAAACAAAAAATTTATATATTCTCAACTGGAGAAAAAAGGACGATCAGAAAATTATCAGGCAGCCATTCAGTGGCTTTATGATGCAGGCATAATTAATATCTGTTACAATCTTTCAAATATAAGTCTTCCTCTGGAAGGAAATAAAATCGATAATATTTTCAAAATATACATGCAGGATTCTGGTTTGTTTGTAGCAATGCTGGAGCAGGGTACTACAGCTTCATTACTGAACGGTGACTTGGGAATGTATAAAGGTGCGATTTATGAAAACCTCATTGCAGACGCATTCTCCAAGATGGGCAGATCTTTATATTACTATCACAAAGAATCAGGACTGGAAATTGATTTTATTACCGCTTATAAAGGTGAAGCAGTTCTTGTTGAAGTAAAGGCAACGAATGGAAATACAAAATCTGCAAATACCATACTAAAAAACAAAAGTCTTTATGATGTAAACCTTTGCATAAAATTTGGTGAATGCAATGTTGGATTGGAAGGAGAAAAACTGTCACTTCCTTATTATATGGCATTCTTGCTTGATAAATAAGGAATTAATATATTCTATGAGCAAATATCAAAAGCTTTGGGAACACATGAAAGAGAAGTGTGTGGAGTTTATAAAAAATTAAAAATCTTTCTTGACTCTCCCCTTAGAGGATACCGTAGACTTCATATTGTAAGGAGACGAACAAAATGCTAAAGATTGGTGAGTTTTCAAAGCTGAGTCAGATGACCGTAAAAGCTCTTAGATTCTATGAAAAAGAAGGCCTTCTCATTCCTGCTTCTGTTGACGAATGGACAGGATACCGCTTTTACACAACTGATCAGCTTACAGTTGCGGCAAGAATAAAATCATACCGTCAGCTGGACTTATCAATAGAAGAAATCAAGGCAATCTTTAAAGGAAAGAACGCGCGAAAAATCCTTGAAGAGAAAGCCGAAGCTCTTGTAAATCAGCAGAAAGAAATTGATGTTCGTCTTTCAATTATCAACCACATTTTGGAGAAAGACAGTATGAAGTATCAGGTAACAATTAAAGAAATTCCGGAAATGACAGTTTATTATTCAGAAAAGCGTCTGGCAAAATATTCAGACATGATGCAGGTGATTCCTGAAATAGGGGAGGAAGTTAGAAAATACAATCCTGACCTTAAGTGCAGTGAGCCGCCTTATGAGTTCTGCGAATACCCGGATGGCGAATATAAAGAAAGCGATGTACTTATCCGCCATGTTGAGGCTGTAGAAAAGTTCGGTGTTGAAAGTGAAAACATCAAATTCAAAAAGCTTCCTGCAACAAAAGTTTTAAGCATTTTCCACAAGGGTGCTTATAACGAAATTGGCGAAGCATATGCATTCATCATGAAATATGCAGAAGAAAACGGCTACAAGGTCACAGGACTCTCCAGAGAATGTTACATTGACGGAATATGGAACAAGGAATCCGTAGAAGACTGGCTTACAGAAGTTCAGCTTCCGATTGAATAAAGGGTGCAATTGGCATTTTTTACTGGCAATAAACCTCAATTAAAGTCGTAGTTTATTGCCAGGTCTTTCTTTTTCGAATATTATTGAGTTGTAAAAACTATCAATACATCTTTCGAGAGAGACATTTTTTACTGTTAGAAAAAATTGTCTCTTACTTTCTTGACCGAAGGTTGCCACACAGCGCATAACATCGGTTTACTTTTTATTCTTCTCGATTTTGGGCAAAAATATTTATTCTTTTGCCCACAGGAAAGATGCATGAAAATCACTGAGAAAAATTATACAATAACAACAATATACTTTGACGGCCAGTTCTGGTGTGCATTAATTGAACAAAACAGAGACGGTCAGAATTATGCAGGAAGATATGTTTTTGGTGCAGAACCAACAAATCCACGGCTTTTGCATTGGATGATTCACGAATTTGCTTTTATTCCGCTGCTGCCTTTAAAAGAAAAAACTAAAATCCGTTTCAAAAAACTGGCAAAGAATAATGCAAAGAAGGAAAGCGGAATTCCAAAATCTCTTGTTGCATTTTCTAAAGCTCAGAAGAAATTTGCTGAAGAAAGAAAATCACAGAACAAGAAGCAGAAGAAGATTGAAAAACAGGAACAATATCTGGCTAAAAAGTTAAAGATTAAAGGGTTGAAAGGAAAATGAATATGAAGAACTTAATTCTGTACATCCACGGCAAAGGCGGAAATGCAGGTGAAGGGGAGTACTACAAATGAGTCAAGGGCGAAGAACGAAGTGTCCCTTGACTAGACGTATGCAAAATTTGTGCTAAAATAAAGTAAATACATTTTAAGGAGGCTTACAAACAAAGTCTGCTAAAATAGCGCAGCCTTTGTTTGTGCCAAGTTTGCGTTGCAAACTTTATTATATATTGCACATTCTCATTTCATTGCGAATGTGCCAAAAAAGTCATTAAAAATGTTGAAACATTTTCAACGACTTTTTTTAGGAGTTGGATGTCAAAATCTAGCAAACAGT
>NZ_JAZUGX010000062.1:0-62361 GCF_045641405.1 Treponema sp. | reverse complement strand
CCCTGCTCCGCTATCTTTTTATAGCTGTAGTATGTTTGCAAGACCAGTCTTAGTTAATGCGAACTAAGAAGAAAAGATAGCTCCCGCAGGGAACCAGGGAAAGCCTGCTGGGTGCGCCCCTTCCACAAGAAAAGCAGAGGGCTTCACCCTCAGATTCAGAGTGGGTTGCAAGTCGCAGTTTCCCCTGAACCCCTGCTCCACTATCTTTTTATAGCTGTAGTATGTTTGCAAGACCAGTCTTAGTTGATGCGAACTAAAAAGAAAAGATAGCTCCCGCAGGGAACCAGGGAAAGGTCTGATTTTTATTTTAGGCTTTGGTCTGACAACCAATCGTACAGGTTTATGTTTCCATCCGTGCATCGGTCGTTCAGTAGATAAATCCAAGAAGCGTGACCTTCGTATTCGTATGGAGTGTCGTGGATTTCGTTTTTTTCTTCCCTTTCTTTTCTTTCATCAATATCGTCGGTGTAATCCTTGAAATATTTTCTGGTTGCATCAGTTACATTTTCAAATATTGATTTATGAAGGTTTGTGGCACCTGAATTTTCAAACCTGTTGATTAAGCCTGCAGCATATCTTTCTGGCTTTAGTGTTTCATCTGTTTCTGCATAAATAATCCATATAGGTTTGTCGTAGATTTTTTCAATATTGCTATAATTGAACTTTGTGAAAGGATACGCAGGACAGCATGCAACCAAAGCAGCAAAAGATTCTGGATAGCAAAGCCCCATGTTCAAAACCATGTATCCACCAGCAGATGCACCCATGAGGTAGATTCTTTTTTCATCAATCTGTGGATTGTTTTTTAAGATTGAATCTATGAGCTCCTTTACTGTTGAAGTGTAGCGGGAAACCGTGTTTTCGTTATTTCCAGTTTCCTTTCCATAGGGAGATGTGGAACTGATTTTAGCGAATGGAAATAGAACCTTGCTTGCAATGCTTTTCTTGATATTCACTTCATCAAAAATAACCCATTTGTAATTTCCATTTTTATCTTTGGTGTCGCTTTCAAGCCAGCTGACTTTGCTTTGAGGAACCAATACTGCCGCACCATTTGTAAAATGATTTTGAATTTGTTCCTTTGAAAGATTTGGAACTGGATTACCTAAAAGTGGATTCCATGGATTTTCACCGCCTTCAGTAAGTCCATGGAACCAGATTATGAGCGGAATTTTTTCTGATCTTGAACATTCAGGCATGAAAATGGAATATTTCATTGTATCTTGGCTTCCTTTGAAATCACCCTGCACAAATGAGTTCAAGCTTTCGCTGCTGATTGCAGTTCTTTTACCGATTTCAAATTCAAGTCTTTTGTTTTCAATTTTGTAACCGTACAGGTCGTCTACTCCAGAAGGTTTTTTGAAAGAAACATATGGATTTGAATAGGTAGCGTCTGGATGAACTTCAAGCAATATGGTGATGTAGGGGCTTCTATCCTTAGTTCTTGTTCCGTTCTCATCGCAAAGAAATGCATCGGTTACTATTCTTTCACTTAGAGCAGGGCCATAGCTTTTTGCAGAATCTGTTCTGCTCACCATATGAACCTTTACGCAGAAGTCTTTTATATCAACCGCAGAATCAGCGACCTTGTGGTCAAGGCAAATCAATATTTTGTCTGTAGCAGGTCCCCAATCAAAGGTGTTGATGTACTGAATGTATTCATTTGGCTGCGGTTCAGCTTTAAAATTGAATTCCTGAGAATGAAGTGAAAATGCGATGCCGATTAAAGCTGCAAGTAAAAATCTTTTTTTCATCAATCATATTAAAATGAATAATCAAACTCTTTTCTACACCCATGCGAAAATTGCATTTTTTAAGTTCTTTCTATATAATTGTAGATTATGAGTGAAACAAAGCGTACAGTAGACGAAACTACTTTGGAAAATCTTTTGTATCTTTCAAGACTTTCTCCTGAAAGCACAGACATGGAAACCTTAAAGAAGCAGGTTGATGACATCGTTGGATACTTTGACATCCTTTCAAAATACGATGACAGTGAAAACCCATATGACGCATATCCAACAACAACTGCGGAACAGCTTCGCGGCGATGATATTGTTGCTGGCCTTGAAATGCACGACACAAAGAAAATCAACGAGCCAAACTTCAAGGACGGATATTTCGAAGTTCCAAAAGTATTGGGCGAGGGTGCATAAAATGACAATTAACGAAACAGTAAATAAACTTAAGAACGGTGAAACAACTTCTGCCGCTCTTGTAAAAGAACTTATGGCAGTTTACGAAGAAGACAAAAAGTCTTCTTTGCCTCTCAATGCTTTCCTTGAAATGTTTGAGGATGCCGTAACAAAGGCAGAAGCTGCAGACAAGGAAATTGCGGAAGCAAAGGCAGCCGGAACATTGGACAAGCTTTTTGAAGACAAGCCTCTTCTTGGCGTTCCTTTTGCGGTAAAGGACAACACAAGCGTACGCGGACACAAGCTTACTTGCGGTTCAAAAATCCTTGACGGCTATGTTGCTCCATACAATGCAACAGTAATCGACCGCCTTGAAAAATCCGGAGCAATTCCTCTTGGCCGCTGTAACCAGGATGAATTTGCCATGGGTTCTTCAACTGAATATTCAAGCTACGGACCAACACGCAATCCTGTAAACCGCGAATATGTTTCAGGCGGTTCTTCCGGTGGTAGTGCTGCAGCCGTTGCCGCAAACCAGGCAGTCTTTGGTCTTGGAACTGAAACTGGTGGTTCAGTTCGCCTTCCGGCTTCTTACTGTGGAATCTACGGTCTCAAGACAACTTACGGCGTACTTTCACGCTGGGGTATCGTTGCCTACGGTTCATCTTTGGATCAGGTCGGTATCCTCGGTCATACACCAAAGGACATCGCACTTCCACTTTACGCAATGAGCGGAGAAGACTTCTACGACGACACATCCGCTGATCTTCCAAACAAGGACAGCCTCAAGAACCTTGAAGCATACAAGGATTTTTCTTCACTCAAGATTGCTGTTCCAAAGCAGTTTGCAGAAGCAAAGGGTCTTGATGCAGATGTTGCAAAAGTTTTTGAAGACACAAAGGCATGGTTTGAAAAGAAGGGTGCAAAGATTGAAATCGTTGACCTTCCAATTCTTGACGCATCAATTGCTTCATACTATGTAATCGCCCTTTCAGAAGCAGCATCAAACTTGAGCCGCTTTGACGGAATCCGCTACGGAAACAGAGTTGACGCCGGCAAGGGATACGATGAACTTTACGTTGAAACCCGTTCAAACGGATTTGGACCTGAAGTAAAGCGCCGCATCATCATCGGCAACTACGTTCTTTCTGAACAGTTCTCGGGAACAACATACAAGAAGGGAATGAGTGTTCGCGCACGCATCCAGAAGGAAGTTGCAAAGCTTTATGAAAGCTACGACCTCATCCTTTGCCCTACGTGTCCAACTGCTGCATTCAAGCTTGGTCAGAAAGTGGACGATCCTCTTGAAATGTACCTGAGCGACCTTTACACGGTATTTGTAAATCTTGCACGCATCACATCAATTTCTGTTCCTGCAGGAAAGAACAAGGACGGCATGCCAGTTGGAATCCAGTTTGCAGGTCCAATGTTCAGCGAAGCAAAGGTACTTTCCATTGCCCAGGCATGGCACGAAGAACATAAATAAAAATTGACGTCCTGTCAATTTTTATGACGACATTTTTGTATATCAAGACTGTCGGGTGTTGTTGCTTTCTTCATGAATCCATAAAGCCATCAGATTTTCTGATGGCTTTTTTTGTTGTATGCTTGATGTAAAATCTATCTACATCAAATCTTCTATTATAAGGCCCTTTGGTTCAAGGATTTTCATGATCTTGGCTTTGGCATCCTCAATCTGCTTTTCTCGAGCTTTTGCTCTTTCCTCGCGCTTTGAGTCACGGACTTTGAAACGGGATCTCATTTCTTCTGCATCCATATAGATATCCTTGCCATCGAGGACTTCCTTGATTTCAGCCTTTGAAAGAAATTCGCTGTAGTTGCGGATCATGACATCGGCGAACCATTTTTTCTGGAACTCGGTGTTCTCAATGACATTTCCAAATTTTCCGTAGGTTCCGCCTGTCCAGGAATGAATCATCATGTAGCTGTTGGGAAGAACTCGTATGCGGTCTCCTGCCATGGCAATGAGACTTGCACCTGAACAGCAGGCTCCTTCAATGCTGACAAAAACATCAGCCTTGGATTCAATGAGCATGTCATGAATCTGAATGGCCGTATCAAGATTTCCGCCATAGCAGTTGATGTGAACTTCAATCATGTCACACGGACGGGCTTCGGCACAGGTATGGATCCATTCATCGTAGTTGGATGAATCCGTGATGTCCGAAGTAAGGTAAAAGTCATAGGATGTTCCAAGTGGAATTTCCCTGGAAACAACGGCTGGCCTTGATGTCCTGTCATCAAATCCGCGTTTGCGATCATCATCCATCCAATTACCCATTTTCTTAGATCCATACATCATCTGTTTCATGTAAATTCTCCTTGGGCATAAAGCCCGATAATATTGTGCAAAAAAATACAAAATTTTAGTCTCATGGAATGAGACAGAATTTTATAGAAAAAATTTTCGTAAAAAATAAATTTCTCATTTGGTGAGACGAGAAAACTTTATATTGCACCCAGGTTAAACATTTACACCTGACGGTACTAAAAAGAAGAATCAGTTGACTGATTATATATCACTTGAAAGGAGGAAACATATGACATAGCATTGCAATAATAAAAAATTAGAAAATTAAATTGGGAAATTTTGGGATTATAATTGCTCCAGTCCTAGGCTGGGGCTCTTTTTGATGAAAATCGATATGATGTATAATGTCAGCAGAAAATTGCGAGGCGCGTATGAATAAAGAAAAGAAAGGTAATGGTGAATTTGCGATATACAGAAGAATTCTCAGAATCGATGAACTTATAGCAAGCGGCTGCTATCCAACAATTGAAGAGTTGATGGAAGATCGTGAAGAACTTGGAAGTCGCGCCACAATCTACAGGGCAATTGAACTCATGAAATTAGAACTGAATGCGCCAATTAAAAGAGAACCAAAATCAAAAGGATTTTATTATACCGATAGAACCTATAGGCTACCAACGGTTTTTACCACGGAACAGGAAATGTTTGCCGTTTCAATTCTCCAGAATATGGTAAGCAATCTTAAAGGAACACCAGTCTATGAAAGTGCAAAAAAAGTTCTCGATACAATTCAGAAAAGTACGATAAAAAATCCAAATGAAGTAAAGTGGAATGCAGAGAACATATTCTCAGACGATACCGACCTGGAATGGACACACAACAAATATGTTTTTCTTGATGACTGTAGAATCGATATTTCGGAAAAAAACTGGAATATAATTGGAAAAGCATTAAAGGAAAACATAATCATAAAATTCGATTACAGCGGAATCTGGAAAACTGAAAAGATACAGCGCAGAGTTCAGCCGTATCAGGCAGTGTTTTCAAACGGAACCTGGTATTTGTGGTGCTGGGATCTTTCAAAAAAAGCATTTAGGCTTTTCCAAATTCCAAGGATGAGCAATATAAAACTCTCAAAGGATAATTTTACAGTTCCACCTGATGCGGATTTTAAAATGCATTCCTCTGGTGCTTTTGGTGCATTTAGCGGTGAAACAAAAAAGTCAGTTGAATTCAAGGCTCAGTTTTATGATGAAGCATGTGGATTCATCTGTGACAGAAAATGGGGCGACAATCAAAAAATTGAAGAACAGAAGGACGGCAGCATAATTCTTTCTTTCAGGGGCAACCAGCTGTATCCATTTTTAAAACTGATACTCGGTTTTGGCTGTAACGCAAGGCCATTGGCGCCTAAACAACTGGTTGATGAATGGGAAATTCATGTGAAGAAAATGGTAAAGAATCTGAAATAGGACCTGTGACAAACATATTGTGGTCGAAAAGTAAAGCTGTTCCTGTAGTTCAGATTTCTGTCTTACCTGTTTTTCTTAAAGCTTCTTCAAGTTCATTCAGGGAGATTCCAAAATCTGCGGCTGCGGTTTCTGGCGTCTGATTGTATTTTGTCACGAGGAGAACTGCACCTGCCAATGCAGATTGTTGGATTCCAGCTTCCTTACCTTCGTTGAAAGCTTCTTCCTTTTTTACTGCGATATCTTCGTCGTAATCGTACTCTGCAAGAAACATGTTCACCACCTCTATGGAATGAGTTTTCAGGTATTCAGGTAGATAGCCTTTGGAAATTGCGGTTTCAATTGCAAGCCTGTATGATTCAAAATCATTTGGAACTGCCAATTCCCTTATGCATTCAACAAAACCAACGTACTGTTTTAAAATATCACAGTCTTGAAAATTCTGCAATTGCGATTTGATCTGCATAAAATCTGAGGATAATGATTCTGTGGAATTATTTTTGCCTGCATTTGGCCCGATGTTGAATACTTTTACTTTCAGCTCCAGTGGTAGACATTCAAGCTTTTCAAGAAAAGCATCGCTTAGGTTAAGTGAGGTTTCCAGTGGGTATGATTTAAGTCCATTGTAAAATACATAGAATTCCGGCGTTGGTATTTTATAGATTGTATTTTGATATCTCGCTCTGGACGGAATCATCGCATTGTACAGTTTGACTAAATATTCAAGAAACCTGAGAGGCATGTTCTCGTTGATCGTAGACTGGTGTTCGACCATGACAATCAGCCTGCCGTTGACCAGCATGCTTACATCATTGTTGAAAGTCTTGTATACCGACTGTGGAATTTCTTTCAGTTCCATCTGTGTGTCTTCCAGCTTCAAATTTGTTTTATGAATTGAATTGTAAAGACTGAGGAAATTTTCCTTGCGCTTAAAAAGATCCACAAAAACTGAATCCTTGTATGTTCTGTTGAATAGAGCCATGTTTTTCTCCGCCAATAAATTTGTGACAAAGCTGTCATATATTTAATAATCGAAAAAAAACAAAAACATGCACTTTATTAAAAACTTTTTTATAAAATTCTTACTACATGAGACGGAAATGTTGTAGGTTTACCAGCATAGAAGGATTTCTATTTTGCGGCGGCTAGATGTTCAGCAAGGGAGACTATGGTTCCCTTGTCTCTGGAAGATAATTTAGAGAAGGCCTTGATGAGCTTTTTTTCTTCCTTTGAATCGAACTGCTGCAGGTGCTGCAATTCCGGAGGTGTGGGAGTAGGTTCAGATGTTTTTCCTGTCACAAGATATTCAACGGAAGTTTCAAGAACTTGTGCAAGCTTAACGGCAACTTCGGCACTGGGAATGCACCCCCTGTTGCCCACATAGCTGTCTATGGCCCGTTTTGAGATGCCTGCCTTGTCCGCAACTTCCTTGTCAAGAAGTCCAAGAAAATCAATCTGATCCCTAAGTCTTTCTCTAAAACCCATGAACTGAATGATATCACTATATTGGTACTGAAATTTTGACAGTGCTAAATTAGTGATATATAATTGGGAATACTAAAATAGTGGGAGTCAAGGGATTTTGAGGCAAATGGAAGACAAACTGTCTTATAAAGACATTTACAATGAATTGTGGAGATGCAGAGATTTTGAAATTACAAATCTATGGCAAAGATCAATATTTCTTGTAACTTTTTTGACTGCTTGTGCTGCTGGTTATGGCACTGTTGTTTTGAAATGCTTAGAAAACAGCGAGATTTTAACAAAATTATCCTTTAATTTCATTTGTCTTGGAATTTCATATTTAGGTTTAATTTTTTCTATCCTCTGGATTATGATGGCAAAAGGATCAAAATATTGGTATGAACGATATGAAAATTCAATTTGTGAAATGTTTGAATATCCTGATGAGTTACTGGAGGAAAATTTAATAGAAAAAATCAACTCTATCCCTTACTATGGAAATCTAAAACAGCCTAAAAAGACATCTTTTTTTCTCATATCTTCTGATCCAGGAGAATATTCAGTTTCAAGAATAAATTGCTTTATTGGAGTTATCTGTTTTATCTGCTGGTCAATCATTTCGATTTTTCATAGTACATTAATTTATCGAAATTCAAATTTCAGTTTTTGCCCTACTGTATACAAACAAATAATTTTTGCTCTTATCCAATATTTTGTTTTTTACTTGTTTATCAGACTGATCAGTTTTCTATTTTGTTATTCTGGGGATATAGATAATGAATAAGAAACTGTGTTTATTTGTTATTACTCTTGTAATTAGTTACCTTTTAATAATTTTCCTTTTAATTGAGGTTTTGTTTATGAAATCATTAACTTTAGGAAAAGTTTTTTTCATTCTTGTTGGTTTAATATTTATTTGTGCTTTATTATGTTCGCCAATCATTTGGGATTCTTGTTTCAATCGTAAAAAAATCACATCAAAGAATACTATACTCATTGGTGAAGATACAGTTTTTGTATTCTTTGATGATGAAATAAGTAATAAAACATTCTCCGATTTTAAAGAAATAAAAAAACTTTCACTCAAAAATCTCAATAAAATAAAAAAGATAGATAAAGCTGCATTTATAGGGTTTGATAACCTTAAATCTATCGAATTACCAGAAAGTATTGAAAGAATAGAAGATTATGCTTTTGCTGGCTGTAGGTCACTAACTGAAATTACTATACCAGAAACAACCAAATATATCGGCGAAAACTGTTTTTTAGGCTGTGATAACTTAATCACAATCAATTTTCAAATACCAGAATCAAAAGTTACGAATTGTGAGGTTGATATATTAAATTACGATAATAAAAAAATATCTTACCTAGAAAATTGTCAATTAATATTTAAAGAAGAAAACAAAGAAAGAACTCCAACAAGTGAGGAAAAATAAATGGCAGAATTTAAAATCATTGCAAACGAAGAAGAACAGACAATTCAGTATCTTATTGTAGCTGAAGGAAAAGAAACCGAAATAGACCGCAATAATCCCTTAAGAAAATATGACTACAATTCATTCTTTTCTGATTTAACGGGAGCAATGGATATAATCAAAAAGAATTATGACAAATTGAAGTTTATTGGTACTGAAGAAGAATATGAAAAGGTCAAAGATGTCATCGATGATTATTATGAAGATGAAATAAAACTTGCGAAGATGAAAAAAGTTAAAAAAGAGCAAGTTCCTGTAGAAGAAAATTCAAAGGAGATAGTTTCGGTAAATGAAGACGAACAGGTAAAAAAACTATTGGATGAAGGAAAAGAATATCGTAGCAAAGGGGATCTTGTAGAATCTTTTCTTCGTTTTAAGCATGCAGCTGACTTAGGCTCTGATGAAGGTGAAAGTTTTGTTGGCCGGTCATATCTTCTTGGAGAAGGAATAGATCAAAATGTGGATAAAGGGCTTAAAATATGTAACAAACACCTGGACTCATCAATCGTTTTATGTTCTTTAGGAGAATACTATGAATCAATTGATGATGAGGACAAAGCTTTTGAGTTTTATAAAAAATCAGCAGAAAAGGGGTATTCTCAGGCGGAATATATGCTCGGAAAATGTTATCTATATGGAATTGGAACTGATATAAATGAGCGTGATGGTCTAAATTTACTTGAAAAAAACAATACAAACCTTAATGCAAAAGTTTGTCTTTGTGAGTATTACGAAACGAAAAAGAATTACAAAAAAAGTTTTGAAATCATTAATGAACTTCAAAATCTGACTGAAGAAAAAATCTCTTTTATTAATTATAAGATGGGAGAATACTATTATTACGGCTATGGTTGTGATACTGATATTTCTAAAGCTATTAGCTACTTAATGATAGCAATTGATGAAGAGGAAACAATAGATATTGGAGAAACTGGTAGAGCTTATGCAAAAAGTCTTTTGGGCTGGATTTTTTGTACAGAACCTGAAGAATCTATAGATTATGAAATTCGCATGGAATTTGATTTTGATATTAAATCTATCCATGAACTTGGATACAATCTTATTTCAGAAGCAGCACAAGAAATTAATGATTCTAACACTTATGCCTACTTAGGTTTCTGTTATGCACAAAAACTGGGAAATATTGGAAATAGCAATCAATTCAGAGATATGTTTAAAATTGCTTTAGATGCAGATCCTGAAAATGGAGATGCTTATTTTTTATTGGCAATATGTGAAGACAATAATGCTGATGATAAAATAGATTATTTTAATGACTTTGAAAAACTTAATAACTCTACGGAAATAATAAAAAGAAAGGTGTATGAATATTTATATAGGATTAGTAAAAAAAATCATAAGGATGATGTCAATACATTATGCTCATTGGCATATTTATGTCTGAAAGGTATTGGTTGTGATGAAGATTCATACAAAGGAAATGAACTACTTAAGAAAGTGGAATCGCGGGGTGGTTTTGCGAAAAAATTTACAAAACAGCTAAAAAATTATAACTTCAGCAAATGATAAGGTAAGTGTTAAAAAGTATCAGTGACATAGAATTTCAAACGATAGTCATTTTTTTTACATGACACTTGCAAAATCAATCTATGAAGGTCGTTATATGTTTCATTGGTATTTTTTAACTCTTACATAATAAAACTTAAACTTTCACGGAGAATTAACTATGGGCATCATCTCATCAATTAAACAAAAAATATCAAATTGGGCTGAAGATAAATATAATAAAGTCGGAGACAAGGTTGCAGCGCTTTCAAAACTTTCTCAACAACAAACTGAGGATATTGAAAAATTAAGAACACAATATCTTTCAGAAGTTCCTTCAATGGACAGTGCTGGTGTTGCCGAACTTACAGCTCGACTCATAGCTTCTAGTTCTGTTGAAGTATTTAATTCCTATCTACCACAGATAAAAGATGTTTACCTTGTAAAAGAAGACAATACTAAATTTGAAAAAGATATAAGAGTCAGATACTTTGATGTTACAAGGTGGGTCTTTGACAGGCGGGAAAACAATCTTGAGAAACTTATAAATGTATATGAAGTTCTTTCAGAAGAAGATTGTAATATTGGTCTTATCTTTAATCGCACTAAAGAGTCGGTAAAATGTTATTTGGCGGTTACGGTTACAAACGAAGAAAAAGTAGATCCAACCGTAGTTGATGGATTTAGCAAACTTCTTGCTTCCTCTATAAAAGGAAATTTTCCTGGTTCCGAAATACTAGTTAATAAAGATGGAGAAGGGCAAAAAGGAACACCTGACTGCCTGACTGCTGGAAATTATTCGGTTGCTTCAATGTCAAACATACCTTCTGAAAAATCAGAAAAATTCATCAGCCAGACAATGGAAAAATTACTGGATGGTATTGTTCCAACAGATAAAAAAGGTGACGATGAATATACGATAGTTCTTCTAGCAACTCCTGTGCATGACATCGAAGAAAGAAAAAATCGTCTTGCTCAAATTTATACAGCTTTGTCTCCATATTCTGCATGGCAAACGAATTTTACATTTACACAATCAGATTCTACAAATTCCCTAGCCAATTTTGGTGTGAATGCAGGGATGAGTGCTGGTTTACAGTATGGACACAATCTAGGTGTTAATAATTCAAATACACATACAGATTCTAAAGGCAATCAATCAGGTTCTTTTGAATCAAGAACAGGTCATCAAGGAAATGCTGTAAAAACGTTAACTAGAAATTTCGGCGGTCTCTTGTCACTTGTTCCTGGAGGAAGATTAATTCGTACAGGATTAGAAGTCGCTTCTGATTTAATTGGCGATAAGACAAAAGGAAAATCTCATTCGGAAACAACAGGAACTTCTGATTCCATTACATCAGGAAATTATTCTGGTTCAAATAATGGTATTCATGCAGGAGCAAATTTGGGTGCAAATTTCGCACGTTCTTCAAGTGTAACTGCAACCATAGGAAAAAATGAAGGGATTACACAATCTTTTACAAATTATAATATCAAGCATCTTCTTGAATACCTTGAAAGCCAGATGAACCGCTTAGATCAAAGTTCTGCTCTTGGCATGTGGGACTTTGCAGGTTATGTTCTTTCTAAAGATTCAAATACGGCAAATAGTGTTGCCCATACGTATCTCGCACTTACACAAGGTGAGGATTCTTATCTGACAAAATCATCAATCAATTCTTGGCACAATGGATATAATGATGAAGAAAGTGAAGAAGCAAATGAAATTTGTAGCTATGTGACAACACTTAGACATCCTGAATTTGTTCTTGCTAAATCAGTTGTGGATGAAGATAAAACATTCCTTGTATATCCACTACAAGTCACTCCTACTACGGCATTATCTGGTAAAGAACTTGCATATTCTCTGAACTTCCCATCTAAATCTGTTGCAGGTCTCCCCGTTCTTGAAACTGCATCTTTTGGACGAAATGTGTCTTCCTATAATTTGAATGGCAATAAAAATGATAATGACGCAAAAGAAATTTGTCTTGGCAACATAGTTCACATGTACCATGAGGAAAAAAATATTCCTGTAAATTTATCACTGGATTCATTGTGTTCACATGCTTTCATTACTGGTTCGACAGGTTCAGGTAAATCAAATACAGTCTACCAAATCCTTTCTGCCTTAAAAAAAGAAAATATTAAATTCATGATTATTGAACCTGCAAAAGGTGAATATAAAAATGTTTTTGGAAATGATAAGAATGTAAAGGTTTATGGAACAAACCCTCAATTGACAGATGTTCTTAGAATTAATCCGTTCAGTTTCCCGGATGAGATACATATTCTTGAACATCTTGATCGTCTTGTCGAAATTTTTAATGTTTGCTGGCCTATGTATGCTGCCATGCCGGCTATTTTAAAGCAAGCAATAGAAAAATCATATGAAGATGCAGGTTGGGATTTAACAACTGGAAAAAACAAATATGATAAAAATTACTATCCAACATTTGAGGATGTTACAAGGAGCATACGCAATGTAATTAACTCTTCAGAATATGAAGGCGAAACACGAGGGAATTACAAGGGTTCACTTCTTACAAGATTATCATCGCTAACAAATGGAATAAATGGCCAGATTTTTACAACAAATGAAATAGAGTTTGAAGATCTTTTTGATGAGAATGTAATAATTGACCTGAGTCGTGTAGGAAGTCAAGAAACAAAATCTCTTCTTATGGGCATTATTGTCTTGAAACTCCAGGAATACAGGATGGCAACTGGTGACATGAATTCGAAATTGAAACATGTAACTATCCTTGAAGAAGCACACAATATATTACGAAGAACATCGACAAATCAATCCTCCGAAATTGCAAACTTGGCAGGGAAATCAGTTGAAATGCTCACAAATGCAATTGCTGAAATGCGAAGTTATGGGGAAGGATTCATAATTGCCGATCAAGCACCTGCCTTGCTTGATATGGCTGTTATTAGAAACACAAACACAAAAATTATTATGCGTCTACCAGATTTGGGCGATAGAGATCTTGTTGGAAAAGCAGCGAACCTAAATGATGATCAGATAAATGAACTTGCAAAACTTCCAACAGGTGTTGCTGCAGTCTATCAGAATGAATGGTCGGAAGCTGTTCTTTGTAAGGTGACAGAATTTACGGAATATAAAAAGGATTATCGTTATAAAAAAGAAGATGACAAAATCAATACTGCTCCGGATACAAAATCCGTCTCAACAATTACAAAACTTTTATGTGAAAACAAAAAAATGACATTGAAAGATGAAAAAATTGTTGATAAATTGGATATCAGTGGAACTGCGAAGGCAAAAATTATTGATATGTTAAAAAATCCTTTAACTACTCAACCAGCACCACGCTTTACAAAACTTGGAGAAGTATTAAGTTGCCTATATCCAGAAACATTCAAATCTGTAAAAAGAATTTGTGATAGCAATATCAATAGAGCTGAACTTTGGACAACTGCTATCAGATCAGAACTTTTGGCAGAAATTGGAGAAAATTCTCTTGATGTGCAACTTCAAAATGATGTTATCCAAGCATTGATAACTCAGTATATTTTCAATGATTTAGGGAAATCCGTCGAATTTAGAGAATGGCAGATTCACAACGGTTTCTAATTTATGATAGGAAGAAATTATGATTGATGGAATAAATGAAATTAATACTTCGACTGAAACATTCAGAAATTTTCTTTTTGATCCTGACAAAAGAATCGAAAGCAAACTAGATTCTTTCGATAAAAAAAATGGAGAAAATCTGTTTGACCCAGATAAGAGAATAAATCCTGATATTAAACCAATAGTTGTTACTGATAAAAATGGGAAAGAACCGTATGAACTTGGATCTTTTGATGGTGGACGCTATGGTGATATTATAGGATCTTGGGGATGGGGCGGATACGAAAAAGAATACGGACTTGAAGTTCATCACATGCCTTCAGGAGATTCAATTCCATTTGATTACAGAGATGGACCTGCAATTACAATGCTTGAAGAAGATCATAAATTAACTGCAAGCTATGCCTATTCTGAAGAAGCTATCGCTTTTAGAGCCAAAGAAGCTGAATTAATAAAACAAGGAAAGTTCCGTGATGCTTTGCAAATGAACATTGATGACATCCATTCCAAATTCGGAAGTAAATACGATATCCAAATTAATTCCATGCTCGAATATGTTGATAAATTAGAGCAGACAGGAAAGATTTAAGCATTATCTATTTTTTTTCTCACCCCATGAGACAAAGCCATGGTATCTTCAAGACATTACTTGGAGGTAAACATGGATTTTGTTGCAATGCACTTAAAAAAGCAAATATTAAATGTCTTTGAAAATTCGATTTTAATGTACAACCTAAGATATCTAAACACTAATTCTAAACATAATTCTATCTGGTTGTGTTAACTATGATATGATGGAAAAGAATATGAACATATAATAGTGATTCGGCATAGTTGTATGAATCATTGCCTGAGATTAATAAATCTTTAATTATGGAGGATGTATATGTTGGCAGAAATTCCAGAAGAAATTTACGACAAAGGGTATATCTGTAATGGCGAAGATAGCTATCTAGTCTGGGATAGAAAGAAGTGGCAAAAAGATCACCCAAATATGGAGTTATGTAGTCGATCTGAACATGAAAGGTATGAAAGAGAACGTAATGCAGAAGTAGAAAGAAATATTCGAATAGCTGATTATAAAGCGACACGATCTGCTGAAAGAATCGAAAAAATGAAGGATGAAATAATATCTAATGTCATGGAGACTATTAGAGAAGTGTCCGAGAGAGTGATAAAAATAGTAGAACTCAATCAAAGATAGGAATAGAAAGCAAAAATGCCAGTACCTAGTCTTCTTGTGCGGGCGACCGCCTTGCGGATATTGGCGTTTTTGAAACAATTAATTTACTGTCATCTCATGGAATTCATAACATTCTTTCCGGCACAGTAAATTTAATTTCAGTAACTATATAACATAAAACCAAATTCTCACTCCATGAGACAAAGCCATGATATCTTCAAGACATTACTTGGAGGTACATATGGATTTTGTTGCAATGCACTTTGAGAAGAGTGGAAGTTCTGCCAAGCTTGCTTTGGTCAAGTTTAGAAATGGCAGAAGGCTATGGAAAAAGATTAAAATCACATACCATACTGGACATACATACCCTGGGTATGCACTAATTCACGAGACAAATGAACTGCTAGAGAAAGTTTCATCCTTTGTCGGAGACCTGCCTGTTTTCTGCTGCAATGCAGAAGTAAAAACCAAAGAAATTTACAATACCTTTTGCGGCCCGTCCATCTGGTATCCTACAAGTAAGCGACTATGTTTCAATCTTTACGACATCAAGACTGCTGCAAAAAAGCTGGTTCAAGATTTGAATAATACCGCGATAAAAACGATAACAAAATACTTTGGCATTTCCTACAATCCAAAATCCCCAGTTTCAATTGCTACGGCTGTTGGATACATTGCAAATAAACTCATGGAGTTGAATTCAAGCGATCCAAGCATTTTAACCTTATGCAGCTGCCATCAACTCTATTTATCTTGCAGAGAGACAAAACCCATCTCATACGAGAATATTTATGATGTTGGACATGTAGTCCTATAAATTGTCAACTCTAAGTTTCTCATTCCATGAGACAAACCTATGATACCTTATTCATGGGTTTCAAGTTTAGGACCTTAGGTTCTATAAATATCAAGTTTAACAAGGAGGCATTTTATGCTGTCACTAATCGGTGCAATCACAATCGGAGTTGGAACTGTGTACGGTTACTACCGTCACAAGAACAATCAGTCTGCAATCAATATTCAGGAGAATGCTGAAGACCTTGCAAAGACTGTTGCAAGCGATGTAGCAAATCAGGTTGGCAAGCTTAAGGACAAGTTCTGCGGAAAAACGCCGGAATCATTCTGTTGTGAGCCATAAGATTCAGCAGAAAATTGGAAAAGCAGCAGTTACACAAAATCAGTGGCTGCTGCAATCAACTAAAAATCATTCTACTATCGACTACGCAGAAACAAGAACCATCTCTGCAAGTTCCTTTACTTTTTCCACAGGAAGCCTGAGCATGTCTGGGTCAACTGCAATCTGGTTTTCAAGACCATACAGGGCAATCCGTTCACGATGTCGGCAAAAACATCGTTATAGGATTCAAGAGTTTTTTCTGCAATATTTTTTTCTGCCATGAAACCTCCAGTAAAGAAAATATTAATAAAATCCTGATAATGCAAATTTATAAGCAAAAAATTCTCATTCCGTGAGACAGATTTTTGATATTTCTACTACAAATATCAGTAATAGTTATGACAGATTTTGGGAGGAATTATGATCGACTATAGCAAATTATGTCAGAAAGTTCGCGAAGCACTAAAAGCATCGATTGAGAATTTAGAAAAAGATAATCAGGCTGCTAAAAAAATTACATGGGAGGATTTCTCCAAGAGGCTAAAGGCCGAGATGAAAATAGAAAACACATTGGATGAATGTATTAAAGGTTCCCATCATTATGAAATGACCGTCAAATTACACGCTGGATTTGAACTTCTGCTTATAGAGAAAAAAGGATTTGATGAAGCGTTTGTATATCTTGTGTACAATAAAAGTATAAGAATCTCTTTGGGAAAAATGATTGTTTCGGAAGAAAATATAAACCGCCTTACTCAGCTTGTAGCTTCATGCCTTGTTCAGTGTGGTGATTTCCTTGATGACTTTTCTCAGGCTTATGTAGAAAGAATAAATACAGAGCGTCAAAAAGAGAATATGCCTTAGGAAAGTTCAACGAGATAATTGCTTTCATTGAATCAAACAAGTTGAACGGGCAAGTGTGTTTAAGCGAACCAGATGAATCAAGTGCATGTGTAAATTCCAAAATCGAAAGGCTGAATCAAAAGGTATTTTTCTTTTGCGGTCCGACGGGTAGTGGCAAGACTTCCGGGATAGCAAAGATTCTTGCACCATATGTTTTGAATAGAAAAGCACAGGGATTATTCAAGATAATAACCATGGACACCATGAATGTTGGAGCAAGGGATGTGTTCTTCAATTGGGGAGAGACCCTTCATGTTGAATCAGCTGCATGCAGTTCAAAAGAGAAGTTGATTGAAGAACTGTCATTTAGTGCAAATAAAAAAATTATTTTGGTGGATCTGTCCGGCTATTCAATGTTTGAACTAGAAGACCTTTTGTATATCAGGGATATCTGCCGTAGTGTAGAAAAAGGAAAGCTGCTGTTCGTTGTGTCTTTGGCAACTCCCGAGGATCTTCTTGAACATATGATGTCTTACCATAAAAAGGCGGATCTTGAATTCAGTGGAAGCATAGTAACTAAAATCGACGAATCTTGCAGCAACAGCATTTATAAGATTCTGTCGGCAAATAAACAGTATAAGCCTGTTGGTTTCATCGATGGTCGGGAAATCATCGATTCTGCAAAGCTGTCTAAGGAGCTGATTTTTGATATGTCAAAGTGAACCTGAAATTTGACAGAATCTAAAATTGTTTTTATATTAGTCATATATTGTACAATATGACTAATATAAGCCAGGGGGATTTTATGACAGCACCACTTTTTGATGTTAAGGCAAGGTTCAGCGAATATGTTGCCATGGTGGAAAACGGTGAGATTGTTGCCGTCACAAAGCATGGAAAGACATCCGTTCTTTTAATCAGCCAGGAAACTCTTGATCAGTTGACTAACGGAACAGAAAAATTTTCCGACCACTATAAAAAATGGCTCAAAGATTGTGGGGAAGAAATGGATGATTCCTTTGCAGAAATTCTTGAAAATTGCAGAAAATCAACTGCTGCTGAAATGGAAAATCCTTTTGGCGGTGAAGAATGAACAAAATATACCTGCTTGATACGAATATTGTTTCTGAGCCGACAAAGAAAATTCGTGATGAAAATGTTCTTGTTCAGCTTGAATCAAAAAGCCATCTTTGTGCCATCAGTTCAGTTACCTGGGCTGAATTGATTTACGGAATTGAAAAACTTCCCGCTGGAAAACGCAGGTTGAATTTGCAGGACTATGTAATCAACCATATCAATTCACTTTATGAAAAAATCCCCTTTGATGAGCACGCATCAGGAATTTACGGAAAAATTTATTACCAGTATGAGAAGGCTGGCTATGTTCCAAAAATTCATGACCTTCAGATAGCTGCTACGGCAATGGCAAACAACATGATTCTTGTTACGCGAAATGTGAAGGATTTTGAGCCTATAAACGGACTTATGGTGGAAAACTGGTTTGCCTCTTGAACAATCACCCCAAAATATGAGATAATCAATCCACTTACGAAATCCTCGTATTTAAGGAGGTGAATTACAATGGCAACAATCAACGTAGACGATTCAGAAAACCTTGAAAAGGCAATCAAACGTTTCAAGCGCATGGTTGAAAAGGAAGGCATTATCCGCGAATACAAGAAGCGCGAATATTTCGTAAAGCCTTCAGCTATTCTTCACCAGAAGAACACTTCTCTCGAACGCAAACTTCTTAACAAGAAGCGCAAGACAGACAAGAAGGACTACTAAGATTATCTCTTAAGTAGAAAGCCCATGGAAAACTCCATGGGCTCTTTTTTTTATTCCGCCTTTTCGTCCTTCATGCAGAGGGAAAGAACAAGGGCGATTACGAATACTACAGCAACGCAGTTTCCGTTGAATACTGTCTGAACGATCTGTGGGAAAGCGTTGAACATTTCGTTGATCTGTGTAAAGCCAAGGCCAATGCTCAAAGAAAGGGCAGTGATTGTTGTATTTTTTGCAGAAAGACCGCATTTGCCCAGCATCTGGATTCCGCTTGTAACGATTGAACCGAACATCATGATTGTACATCCGCCAAGAACTGCGTCAGGCAATGTTGCAAGAACTGCTCCGAATACAGGGAAGATTCCGGCGATTACAAGGACAGCTGCACCTGTTGCGATTGCGATTCTGTTTACAACGCCTGTCATGGCAACAAGGCCAACGTTCTGGCTGAATGATGTGATAGGTGAGCAACCGAAAAGTCCGCCGAGGGCACTGATGAATCCGTCGCAGGCAATCGAGCCTGAAGCTTCCTTTGTCGTGATGTCACGATGAAGACCTGATGCGCACATTGCCGATGTATCACCCAAAGTTTCTGTTGCTGAAACAAGGTAGATCAAAATGAAAGAGATGATTGCGCCTGCATTGAAAGTTGGCTTGAACATCATGAAGGCTGGAAGTCCAACGATTGGGCTTGATGCAACAGGAGCAAAGTTTACCTTCCCAAAACAGATTGCAAGAATGTATCCGACGATGAGTGCAAAAAGAACTGAAAGTGACTTGAGGTAGTTCTTTGCAAAGTGGGAGAAAAGAAGTCCGCTTACAAGTGTTACTGTTCCGATTGTCCAGTTTTGCCATGAACCAAAGTCCGGAGCATAGCCGCCGCCGAATGAACGGGCACCTACACCGAGAAGAGAAAATCCGATGGCGATTACAACGTTTGCTGCAACGATAGGCTTGATGAAGCGGATCCAGTATTTTCCAAAGAGACCAAGGATGCCTTCAACGATACCGCCGACGATAACTGCACCAACGATTGCGCCGTAGCCAAACTGTGCGCCGATTCCGCAGGCAATACCTACGAAAGTAAAGCTGATTCCCATTACGATTGGAAGACGTGAACCGATTTTCCAGAGTGGGAAAAGCTGGATGAATGTACCGATACCGGCGATGAGCATTGCAGACTGAATGAGGCGGGCAACGTTTTCCTGACCTATTCCACATGCACCTGCGATGATCATGATTGGTGTGATGTTTGCAACGAACATTGCGAGAACGTGCTGCAATCCGAATGGAAGTCCCTTGAGCGGATTGATCTTTCCGTCAAGTTCGTAGATTTCCTTCATCTGTTCCATATTATAACTCCTGTAAAAAATTATTTTCTGAAATTGATTTTCTTTGGTTCAACTTCCATTGATTCAACGATGGCGAGGGATTCAAGATGATATCCCAGGTTGCGGATGAACTGACCGCCAGGCTGGAATCCCTTTTCAATTGCGATACCTATTCCTGCAACAGTTGCTCCTGCCTGGTTCAGGATGGAAATAAGTCCCTGAAGTGCTGCACCGTTTGCAAGGAAGTCGTCGATGACAAGTACACGGTCATTTTTGCTGATGTATTTTTTTGTGACTACAACGGTGTTCTTTGTTTTGTGTGTAAAAGATTCAACCTCTGCTGAATAGACGTCATCACCAAGGTTGAGAGATTTTGATTTTTTTGCGAATACTACTGGTACCTTGAATTTTGCAGCGACGAAACAAGCGATAGCAATTCCTGAAGCTTCGACTGTAAGTACCTTTGTGATTTTTTCTGACTTGAATCTCTTGTAGAATTCTTTTCCAATTTCTTCGAGAAGTTCTACATCGAGCTGATGGTTAAGGAAGCTGTCAACGCGGAGGACATTTCCTTCCTTGACAATTCCGTCTTTAAGGATTCTCTGTTCCAAAAAATTTAATTTCTTTTCCATAGAAAGATTATACATTCTATGGAAAAAAGAATAAACAATAAAAAATGGTTATTTTACAAACACTGCAGATGCTTTTCCGTTTGTGATGACAAGCTTTCTGTTTTCGATTTTCCAGGAACCTGAGGTGGCGATGATCTTGATGAGTTCATCCTCAAATGCCATGTCCTCTGGTGCTCCCATCATCTTTGTTGAAGCAAGATTGTTTCCGATAGGGAAAGCTTTTGGTGTGTCGGAAAGAGTTGCAAAGAAACTGTTTACCCCAGAAAAACCGTTGAGTGAATATTCATCTTCGTCTTTTGCAATTATGGAAAGTGTTGCGTCTGTCTGATCGGCATTCTTAAAACCTGTCAAAGACTGAATCTTCCATTCGCCGCAGAGTGCTGAAGGTGTAATTGCTTTTCCAGAAGTTTTTGTTTTTCCCTCTGTGGATTTGCACCCAAAGATGATGAATGAAAGCGCTGCTGTGATGATCAAAAAAATCTTTTTCATATGATATCTCCTTCAAATGTTGATGTTATCATTATAGCAAAATCTGTGACATTTTCATTTAAAATCACTATAATTCTGCTTAATTATTTCTAATAAACTTTTTGAATACGAGGTTACTATGGCATTGACTAGCGTTTCACCAATTGACGGTCGCTATGAAGGAAAGACAAAGTGTCTTCAGGGTTATTTCAGCGAAATGGCTCTCATGAGATATCGCATTTACACTGAAATCAATTATCTTATAAAGCTTCTTGAAACTCCAATGCTCAAGGAACGCGTAAAGATTTCTGTTGATGCTGCTAAGCTTCGTTCTATCATCGAAATCACAGAAGAAGATGCAAAAATCATCAAGGCTTTTGAAACAACTGGTTATGACGGAACTCCTGCTACAAACCATGATGTAAAGGCAATTGAATATTTCATCAAGCGCAAGATCAAGGAAATGAAGATGGACGAAATTCTTGAATACGTTCACTTTGCCTTGACTTCAGAAGATATCAACAATATTTCTTACGGACTTATGATCCGCGACGCAGTGAACAATGTAGTTGTTCCAGAAATTCTTTCGATCTATGGAAAGCTTTATAATCTTGCAGTTCAGCATAAAGACCTTTCAATGCTTGCACGCACACACGGTCAGCCTGCAACTCCTACAACTTTCGGAAAGGAAGTTCTCGTATTCGTAAACAGAATGAAGGAAGAACTTGCACAGCTTGGCAATATCGACATTCTTCTTAAGCTCAATGGTGCAACTGGCGGATTCAATGCACACAATTTCGTATTCCCTGAATTCGACTGGATCAATTTCAGCCACGAGCTCATCAATTCTTTCAACGCAGAAATCACTCCGCTTGAAAATGAATACATGCACACAAAACCACTTAAGGTTCGCTTTAACCCAATTACAGCTCAGATTGAACCACACGATTCTTACCTTCGCGTGTTTGACGGCGTAAAGAGAATCAACAACATCCTTACAGACTTTGCTATGGACACATGGCGCTACATTTCCGACGGATGGATCAAGCAGCGTGCAGTTGCAGGTGAAATCGGCTCAAGTGCAATGCCACACAAGGTCAACCCAATCGACTTTGAAAATGCAGAAGGAAACTTCGGTATGGCAAATGCAATGTTTGAATTCTTTGTTCGCAAGCTTTGCATCAGCCGCCTCCAGCGCGACCTTACAGACTCGACTGTAGAACGCAACATGGGATGCGCATTTGCACACTCAATGATCGGTTACGCTTCACTCCAGAAGGGTCTTGGAAAGATCGAAGTCAACGCAGACAAGATTACAGAAGCTTTGGAAACAACACCTGAAGTTCTTGCAGAAGCATATCAGAACCTTCTCCGCATGAGCAACGTTGATAAGCCTTACGAACGCCTTAAGGAAATCACACGTGGTAAGAAAGTTACAATCGAAGACTTCCACAACCTTGCAAAGAATCTTGAAGTAAGCGACGAAGTTAAGGCAAGACTCCTTGCTGCAACTCCACTTACATACACTGGTTTGAGCGGCAAGATCGTTGAACAGTTTGTAGCTAAGATCAACTAACTAGAACATATGAGTCCCTGTTTCTGAAAAATGGAACAGGGATTTTTTTATTCTCCCCCCAAAAAAAAAACATAGGTGAAAATCAACAGCAGCAAAAATGCAATTTGAAAACATTGATTAAGGCATGCCTAAAACAAAGCAGCTGAAACCTGCGTAGCAGAGGTTCGAGCCAAAATGCGACTAGCAACTGAAAGTTGCACTGGTGCAGTTTGTCACGGTTCCGTGCGAGAGCAGAATTACAAAGAAATCAATTATGTTTTTATTATGTCCCTCAAAGCGAGCATAGGTGAAAACCAACGGCAACATAAAATGCAATTTGATAGGTTGATTAACAGATGCAAGCAAAACAGCATGAAACCTGCGTAGCACGGGTTCGAGACAAATGCGACTTGCGACCGAAGGGCGCACCGGAGCAGGTTGTCACGGTTCCGTGCGAGAGCAAGTTTCATATATTTAATGGCATTTATTAAGCAACAAATTCCCAAATTGAATTTTATAATTCATTCTGATATATTTTCACCTATGGGAAACAGATGTTATACAATGCTTAAGCCTGGGGTTCTTAACCGCAGGATAGTTGGCGAAGTTATTACTCGCCTTGAAAGAAAAGGCCTCAAGCTTGTTGGCCTTAAGATGATTCAGATTACAAAAGAAGTTGCAGAAAAGCACTATGCAGAGCACAAGGACAAGCCTTTCTTTGGTGAACTTGTAGGCTATATCACAAGCGCACCTGTTGTTGCAATGGTATGGCAGGGTGACGAATGTGTTACTCTCGTTCGCAAGCTTGTTGGTGCAACAAAGGTGACAGAATCAGCTCCAGGAACAATCCGCGGAGATTTTGGCCTTCACACAAACTGCAACATCATTCACGCATCAGACAGCGATGAAAGTGCAGAACGCGAAATCAACATCTTCTTCAAGCCTGAAGAAATCATCGACTGGGAAGACAAGACAGCAGCATATCTTTAATACTTTGCTGCACTAGTTTTCTAAATCAACCGTAGACCAAAGCTGTTCTGATAAGGGCTTAAGCTGCGGTTGATTCGGGCCGATGAGGTACATACCCCGATGCTTGCATCGGGGTTCATTCATTCCGATTCGTATAGTCTGAGTTCAGGATAGATTGACTGGATGATCTTGAAATGGTGGTCTTTTGTCCATACGGGAATATCGTATTTCATTCCAAGGTATGCAATGAGTGCATCTGTTACTGGAATGCTGAATCCCTGCGAACGGATTGTCTGTAGCATGAGCCCTGAAAATTCCCAGTCGTATTCGTCGATTGTAATCAAATTGAACGATGGGAATGATTTTATCATATTGTCTGCTTCATCATCGCTTCTTGCGCCATGTAAAAGTTCTGATTTGACAATTCCACAAATTCCAACCTCTATGGAATCAAATTTCTTATTTAAGCTTGAATTGGTTCCACGAAAATAATCAATAAAAATATTTGTATCGCAAAGAATCATAATGTGCTTATTCTCCTCAATTCGGCAACAGCTTCTTCATCAACATCTATTGGACCGCAGTTTTCTAGAAAAGCTTTGCGTTCTTCAACGCTCATGGTTGGAGGGAGTGGAGGCTGAACATTGGCACGGATTTTTTTGATGAATGCCTTGCGCTTTTCTTCGGCCTCTTTTGATGTGTCCAGTTTTGCCGTATGATTTGCCGCTTCATTGAGTGATTTGTAATCCTCTAGAGAAATGATTACGCATTCCGGAACATTGTTCTTTACGATAATGTGAGGCCCGCCTTTTTTTACTTCATCAATTATCTTGCCAGCTTCACCTTTATTGAATCGGGTGATAGAGATGATGGCACTGACGAAAGCCAATACATTGTTTGCGTTTCTTTGGGCTGCAAGCATGGGAACCTCCTGATATGTTTCTGTGTATTTATATCTAGAAATTAATATAATATATGTCTATGTATTTATCAATGTTTTTATCAGTTTAAAAGTAAGTGTATTCAGTGATGGATTATCTGCTTTCTGGGTGATAAGGTAAGGTCTTTTATATTTTCTCTTTATTTATCTTTTTTCTTCAATATTGTATAAAATATAGCGTTTGATTAGTGGAGGTCATAATGACATTTGCAGATAAAATTCTTGAGGCTGCCCAGGAAGGCATTGTCCTCTTGAAAAATGAAAATGATACTTTGCCTTTGAAGGCAGGCGAAAAAGTTGCCGTTTTTGGACGCGGCCAGATAAATTTCATAAAATGCGGTCTTGGTTCTGGCGGATCCGTTCATGCACCGTACTCTACAAACCTGATAGACTACCTTCCAAATGCTGATGAAGAACTTGTTGCAATGTACAAGGCTTTTGTAAAGGAAAATCCTTTTGACAACGGCGGTGGAGCTTGGGCTGCTGAACCTTGGAATCAGAAAGAAATGCCAGTATCGGCAGAGCTTGCGTCAAAGGCTGCTTCCAGATGTTCAAAGGCAGTCATCGTAATAACACGAAATGCAGGCGAGGACAAGGACCTTGTTAATGAGAAGGGGTCATGGTCTCTTACTGATGACGAGTACGACAACATTCGCAACATCTGTTCAGCATTTGAAAAAGTATGTGTTGTCTTCAATACCTGTGGAATCGTTGACAACAGCTGGCTCGACAATGAGGATCTTAAGGGACACATTACTTCTGTTGTCTATGCATGGCAGGCAGGACAGGAATGTGGAAGGGCTGCAGCCTATGTTCTGCTTGGAAAATCAAATCCAAGCGGAAAGCTTTCGATTACTGTCGCAAAAAAAATCGAAGACTATCCTTCAACTGCAGGATTCAATACAGGATTGGACAGCATCTATCTTGAAGACATTTATGTCGGCTACAGATATTTCAATACCTTTGCAAAGGAAAAGATCCTTTATCCTTTCGGTTATGGTCTGAGCTATACAACTTTCAGCGTTGAATTCTCAAAGGCAAAATTCAACGGAAAGGAAATTTCGGTCAAGGCTCTTGTAAGAAACACTGGAAGTGTTGCTGGTAAGGAAGTCGTTCAGCTTTATGTTTCTTGTCCTCAGGGAAAACTTGGTAAGGCAGACCGTGAACTTGCAGCTTTCATCAAGACAGGAGTTTTACAGTCAGGACAGGAAGAGCTTGTGGAACTTTCGTTCAACATTGAAAATCATGCATCCTATGATGACAACGGTGCAACAGGAAATGCTTTCTGCAAGGTGCTTGAAGAAGGTAAATATTATGTCTATGGCGGAACTGATTCCTTAAGCGCATCCCTTGTTCAGTTTGAGGACAGCGACTGCATTGAGCTTGCTGAAACTTCAGTTGTGGAACAGCTTACTTCTGCCGCAGCCCCTGTAGTTGAATTTGAACGCATGACAAACGATGGCAATGGTTCCGTTAAGATGGAAAGAACTCCAGTGAGAAAATATGATCTTCGTAAGCGTGTGGAGGAATCCATTCCTGAAGAAATTCCATACACTGGAGACAAGGGAATCAAATTTCTTGATGTAAAGAAGGATCCTTCAAAACTGGACGCTTTCATCGGACAGCTTGACGACACGATGCTCATGACGCTTTGTCGTGGTGAAGGTATGATGAGCCGTAAGACTACTCCAGGTCTTGCAAGTGCAATGGGAGGCTTGAGTGAAGACCTTTACCAGTTTGGAATTCCTGTTGCAGGCTGTGCAGATGGTCCTAGCGGAATCCGTATGGATACAGGAACTGAGGCGAACCTTATGCCAATCGGAACCCTTCTTGCTTCCACATGGAACCTTGACATCGTAAAGGAACTTATGGAATTCGAAGGAGATGAACTTAATGAGAATAAAATTGATACTTGTCTTGGACCTGGAATCAACATTCAGCGCAATCCGTTGAACGGACGCAACTTTGAATACTTCTCGGAAGATCCATTGCTTACTGGTGCCATGACCTGTGCTATCCTTGAAGGAATCCAGAGTCGCGGTGTCTGGCCAACGATCAAGCATTATGCCTGCAATAACCGAGAGAACGGTAGACGCATGAACAACGCCATTGTTTCTGAGCGTGCCTTGAGGGAAATCTATCTTGCTCCTTTTGAGATGGCTGTAAAGAAGGGCGGTGCAAAATCCATAATGTCCAGCTATAACCTCATCAATGGTGTTCAGGCTGCAAGCAACTATGAACTCTGCCAGACAATCCTTCGCGAGGACTGGAAATATGAAGGTCTTGTGATGACTGATTGGTGGGCAACGGTAAATGATTGTGTTGAAGGTGGAGACAGTGATGTTGAGCAGGTTTCTCAGATGATACGTTCCAGAAACGATGTCTACATGATCTGTCAGAATGATAAGGCGGAAAAGGATGGAAACGGCGACGATCTTAGGGAAGCCCTTAAGTCTGGAAAACTCAAGCGCAGCGAACTTCAGCGTTGTGCCCGCGATGTGGTGGCCTTTATGATAAATGCCAAGGTTTCGGAAAGACCTTTGCGTGGGCTAAATGATGTTCCAGGATTTGTTGCAAAACATGAAAAGCAGCCTGCAGGTCAGCTTGCCTATGGTGAGGACATCAAGTTCATGAAGGATGGAACTACAAAGGCCTACATAGAAGTTCTTGAAGATGATGTGTACAATTTCCTTGCAATGTTCAAGAAGGATTCGGATGGAACTGTTTCACAGTCCGTTTGCAACCTGAATATTGACGGTGAGAATGCAGTTTCCCTCAATTGCCGTACGACGGAAGGAAGAACAGAAGGCGCCATCATGGGTCTTCTTAAGCTTACAAAGGGCGTGTACGAGGTTGAGCTTGTCCACACAAAGCCAGGTATTGTTATTGATTATGTTGGCTTTTCAAGAACAATCTCAACTTCTACAGGAATGAGATATTTCCGCGAGTATGGAGAAGCTCCAGTTGAGCATCCACGCTTCGGTCGCAAGAAGAAGGTTCAGCACTAAACATCATAAGCTGATGAGATTTTAAGCCATTGCAAGGATGAGGATTCTTGCAGTGGCTTTTTAATTTGTCAATTCCGTATTTGTCATTTATAATTTTAATGATTGAAATATATCTTTCATGGATGAATTAAGGAATGCAAAAATGATTGTTACAGAACTTCTTGAACGCAATGCAAGACTATATGGCGATGAAGTTGCCCTGGTGGAACTTAATCCCGAAGAAAAAGATAACCGCCGTGTTACCTGGAAAGAATTTGATTTGATAGAAAGCGATAAGACTGATCCATATCGCCGTGAAATCACCTGGAGCGTATTTGATGAAAAAGCAAACCGTTTTGCCAACATGCTCCTTTCCCGCGGAATAAAAAAAGGCGACAAGATTGCCATCATCATGTACAACTGCCTCGAATGGCTTCCAATCTATTTTGGAATCCTTAAGACCGGTGCCATCGCCGTGCCGTTTAATTTCAGATATGACGCAGATGAAATCCTTTACTGTGCAGAACTCGCTGAAGTCGATGCCATTGTATTCAGTTCGTCTTTCATCGGGCGCATCGAGCAGAATGTGGAAAAACTGCGCAAGGGAAGACTTTTGATTTATTACGGTGACGGATGTCCAAGTTTTGCCGAAAGTTACCGTGAGCTTGTAGCCGACTGTTCTAGCAAGGCACCTGAAATCAAGCTGACGGAAGAAGATGACGGTGCCATTTATTTTTCAAGCGGAACTACAGGATTCCCAAAGGCTATCCTCCACAAGCATTTGTCTTTGATTCAGGCTGCGGAAATGGAGCAGAAGCATCACGAGACAGGACGCAACGACGTGTTCCTCTGCATTCCTCCTTTATACCATACAGGTGCAAAATTCCATTGGATGGGATCCCTTGTTGCAGGATCAAAGGCCGTTCTCCTCAAGGGAACTAAACCTGAAATCATTCTCGATGCAATTTCAAAGGAAAAATGTACTATTGTCTGGCTTCTTGTACCTTGGGCTCAGGACATTCTGGACAGCCTTGATAACGGTTCAATCAAAAAGAAAGATTATGAACTTGACCAGTGGCGATTGATGCATATCGGTGCTCAGCCAGTTCCTCCTTCTCTTATAAAAAGATGGAAGGATTATTTTCCACATCATCAGTACGACACAAACTATGGTCTTTCAGAATCTACAGGACCGGGTTGCGTTCATCTTGGCATGGAAAACATACACAAGGTTGGTGCCATCGGTGTTCCTGGCTACAGGTGGGAATGCAAGATTGTTGATGAGCACGACAATGTTGTTAAGCAGGGAGATGTGGGTGAACTTTGCGTAAAAGGCCCTGGAGTAATGACCTGCTATTACCGAAATGAAGAAGCAACAAAAGAATGCCTTAAAGACGGATGGCTTTATACAGGTGACATGGCAATGCAGGACGAGGACGGCTTCTACTTCCTTGTTGACCGCAAGAAGGATGTAATTGTTTCTGGTGGTGAAAACCTCTATCCAGTTCAAATCGAAGACTTCATCAGAAAAAATGACAAGGTAAAGGATGTTGCTGTTATCGGTCTTGCAGACCGCCGCCTTGGAGAAAAGGCAGTTGCAATCGTTGAAGTAAAGGATGGCATGTCATTGTCCCTTGAAGAGATCACTGAATTCTGTGAAGGCATGCCACGCTACAAGAGGCCTAAGGAATTTATCTTTGCAGAAATTCCTCGCAATGCCACAGGTAAAATTGAAAAACCTAAGCTCCGTAAAATGTACGGTGCAGATAAATTAGTTGAACAGGAAAACAGAGGTTAATTATGGTTAAGTTGTTCATTCTGGTTGTTTACTTTGCAGTGCTTGTTGCCATCGGTCTTTACTGCCGCAAGCATTCAACAGATGTAAACGGATTTGTTCTTGGGGGCCGATCCGTTGGTCCATGGCTTACAGCTTTTGCTTACGGAACTTCATATTTCAGTGCCGTTGTTTTCGTTGGCTATGCAGGTCAATTTGGCTGGAGATACGGTCTTTCTGCCACATGGGCTGGAATCGGAAACGCAATAATCGGTTCCCTTTTGGCTTGGGTTGTCCTTGGAAGAAGAACTAGAATCATGACCCAGCATCTGGACAGTGCAACAATGCCGCAGTTCTTTGGCCGCCGTTTTGATTCAACTGCCCTCAAGATCTATGCTTCCGTGATTATCTTCATTTTCCTCATTCCATACACAGCATCCTTGTACAACGGACTTTCGCGCCTCTTTGGAATGGCATTCAACATCGACTATTCAGTCTGCATCATCCTTATGGCTGTCCTTACTGCCATCTATGTCATTGCTGGCGGTTACATGGCTACAGCAATCAATGACTTCATTCAGGGCATCATCATGCTTGTAGGCATCAGCGTAATCATTGCAGCGGTCCTCATGTCAAAGGGTGGATTCATGGCTGCCCTTGATGGTCTTGCCCGCATCGAGGATGCAAAGGTTGCAACAACACCTGGAATCTTCGCAAGCTTCTTTGGTCCAGATCCTCTTAACCTTTTCTTTGTTGTAATCCTTACTTCACTTGGAACATGGGGACTTCCACAGATGGTTCAGAAGTTCTACGCAATCAAGAATGAAGAATCAATCAAGAAGGGAACTATCATCAGCACTCTCTTTGCTTTCGTTGTTGCAGGCGGATGCTACTTCCTCGGTGGATTCGGTCGTCTTTTCTCTGACATTCTCAATGTAGGTCCTAACGGTGTTCCTGCAGGTGGATTCGATGCAATCATTCCTGCCATGCTTTCAACCTTGAGTCCAGTACTCATCGCTCTTGTTGTGATTCTTGTTCTTTCAGCTTCAATGTCTACTTTGTCTTCACTTGTAATTGCATCAAGCTCTACTTTGACAATCGACTTCCTTAAGGACAACTTCATCAAGAACATGTCGGAAAAAAAGCAGGTTCTCATGATCCGTTCCCTCATCGTGGTGTTTATAGCAATCTCGGCAGCCATCGCCCTTGTTCAGTACAAGTCAAACGTTACATTCATCGCTCAGCTCATGGGTGTTTCTTGGGGTGCCCTTGCAGGTGCTTTCCTTGCACCGTTCATGTATTCCCTCTATTGGAAGAAGGTTACCAAGGCTTCCTGCTATGTAAGCTTTACATTCGGTTCGGTGCTCATGATTCTTAATATGTTCCTTCGACCATACTTCCCTGCAATCATGAAATCACCTATCAACAGCGGTGCCATCGCCATGTTTGCGGGGCTTGTAATCGTTCCGATCGTAAGCTTCATCACAAAGAAACCTGACTCTACACTTGTAGAGGAAACCTTTGCCTGCTATGAGAGAAAGGTTCCTGTAACCCAGAAAACTTCTCTTGAAGGCTAAAATCGGTTGAAATTCTCCAAAAATATGAAAATGGTCCTTTGTGTGATTTTGTTTGCGCTAAAGGACCTTTTTTTTTACTTACAAAAGGATTTCAAAATTGAATTCTGGGAATCCTTAAATTATAATGTAGATGAGGTTTAAATCATGAAAAGAAAGATTTCTTTAAAGATTAAATTGCTTACTGTAATTGTAGGTCTCATCGTTGCCTGCTGTGTCATTCAGGGAATTGTTGTGCACAATATTGCCGATATGGCTCTTGAAGATGCCGTATCTAAAGGTGTTTCTTCAATGACCGAAAAAGTTGCTTTGGACATAAGTATCCGTAATGCTGAAGAAATGAGGTTTGCCCGAAATCTTGCAAAGCTTTCTGTGATTACAGGTGATGAATATACTACAGAAGAAAAATGCAATCTCCTTCTTCCAATCGTAAAGGAAAGCAATGGAAGATATGTAAACATCGCTTTTTACGATAAGGATGGTTATTCTTATATTCCTGAAAAGCCTGGTGTTCCTGTTTATTTTGGAGACAGAAGTTACATTAAAGCTCCTCTGAGCGGAAAAGAGTACATCCGTGATCCTTTTGTAAATACCATCACAGGACAGCTGATCATGTGCTATTGTGTTCCTGTTTATAAGAACGGAAATATTGTCGGTGCCCTTTGCTGTGTAAGGGATGGTAACTTCATTTCTGAAATCATTGAAAGCATGGATGTTGGTGGTGGAATGCACCCTGGAATCATCAACATGAAGACAGGTGAAACTGTCGGCAATGCAAACAAGGATACAGCAAAAGGAAATTCCGTTGATGACCTTGATCCAAATTCCGACTTGGCAAGAATATTTAAAAATGCCATGTCAGGTAATGTTGCAATCGAAACCTTTATAGATCCTGCAAATCATCAGAAGATGCTTGCAAGCTATCAGCCTATAGCAGACAGTGATTGGTTTGTTTTCTGTGCCGCTCCATATGATTTCTATTATGGCTCTCTTACCCATCTGAACAAAACAATTACAATCATACTTATAGCAGCAATTGTTTTGGGTGCTGTCGTTGGAATCATCTGTATCTCTGGCCTTATCAAGCCATTGTTCTATGTCAAGAATTCCATTGCCCAGATTTCTACAGGACATGCAGACCTTACAAGCCGTATTCAGCAGTCTTCAAATGATGAAGTCGGAGAAGTTGTTGATGGATTCAATACCTTTGTAGAAAAACTCCAGACCATCATTACTCAGCTTAAGACTTCTAAAATGGAACTTTCATCGGCCGGTGACAATCTTATTTCAAGTTCTGAAAACACAAGTGCTTCCATAAATGAAATCATTGAGAATATTGAGTCTGTCCACAGTCAGATCAACAACCAGGGAAACAGTGTTACAGAGACAGCAGGTGCAGTTAATGAAATTGCATCGAATATTGAGTCCCTTGAAAAGATGATTGAAAACCAGAGTGAAGGAATCAGTCAGGCTTCTGCAGCAGTTGAACAGATGATTGGAAACATTCGTTCAGTAAATGAATCTGTTGATAAGATGGCATCTTCTTTTGAGACTCTTTCTTCTAGTGCAAATTCTGGTGCTCAGATTCAGCTTGATGTGAATGAAAAGATTGAAAGAATCAAAGTCCAGAGCGAAACACTTCAGGCTGCAAACATCGCTATTTCTGCAATTGCCGCCCAGACAAACCTTCTCGCCATGAACGCTGCCATTGAGGCTGCCCATGCTGGTGAAGCAGGAAAAGGATTCTCGGTTGTTGCCGATGAAATCCGTAAGCTTTCGGAAACTGCTTCTGCACAGTCAAAAACAATCGGTGAAGAGTTGAATAACATCAGGGATTCAATTGATGGTGTTGTAACGGCATCAAGCATGTCCAGTTCTGCATTCCAGAATGTTGCCTCAAAAATCAACGAGACTGATGAACTTGTCCGCCAGATCAAGGCTGCGATGGATGAACAGACACAGGGATCTCAGCAGATTAACGAAGCTCTCCACAGCATGAATGACAGTACTGTTGAGGTTAAGAATGCTTCCCGTGAAATGTCTGAGGGAAATAAGCAGATTCTTTCTGAGGTAAAAAATCTTCAGGATGCTACTGAGGTTATGAAACTCAGCATGGAAGAAATGTCTGAAGGTGCAAGAAAGATCAACGAGACAGGTGTTGTTCTTTCTGACATCTCAGCAAACATGAAGGATTCCATCGAAAGAATTGGTGCAGAAATTGACCAGTTCATTGTTTGATGAATTTCTTTAATCTGTAAAATGACGCGCCTGACCAGGCGCGTTTTTTGTTTTTTGATAAATTGTGCTTTCTCTGATATAATGAAAAACTATGATTACTATCTTACCTGAAACAACTAAGAACCCTATTACAAAAATCGGTCTCATGGCAGGTGTCTGCTGGAATGGAGACACTACAGATCCTGAAAAAAATTACAAGCGTGGAATGGACTGCATTCTTTGCGAACACGGTAGAACCTTTGAATATCCTGATGTGGAAATGGTAATTGACGGTTATTCCGCACGCTGCATCCGTGAATGGTATACACATATAGCTGGAGGACCTACACGTCTTCAGTCATCCACAAGATACGTTAAGTGGGAAGGTGAAAATTTCGCCGACAACTTTGTGATTCCTCCTAGTGTGGAAAAAGCAAAGGCAAATGAAGATGCAAAAACTGCTCTTTCTGATTTTGAAAAATCCTTCATGACACTTCTTTCGACAATGGAAAAAGCAGGAGTTCCAAAAGAAGACATCGCCATGTTCTATCCACTTGGAATGAAGACAAAAATCGTGGACAAGCGCAACATGAGGAATCTTGTTGAAATGTCCCATCAGCGTCTTTGCACAAGAGCCTACTGGGAATACAGAAAATTGATGAAAGATATCTGCGATGCCCTTTCCGAATATTCTGAAGAATGGAAATGGATAGTGGACAACCTTATGAAACCAAAATGTGAGGTAACAGGATTCTGCAAGGAAAAGAAATCCTGTGGTCGCAAACCAAAACTAGAGGAAAAATAATGAAAAAACTTATGTTGGGAAATGCAGCTTTGGCCCGTGGATTTTACGAAGCTGGCTGCAAGGTGTTCTCTAGCTATCCTGGAACTCCAAGTACAGAGATAACGGAAGAAGCTGCAAAGTACAAGGAAATATATTGTGAATGGGCTCCGAATGAAAAGGTTGCCGTTGAATCTGCCCACGGTGCAAGCCTTGGTGGTGTTCGAGCTGCAAGTGCCATGAAGCATGTTGGTCTTAATGTTGCAGCAGATCCAATCTTTACGATTTCGTACCAGGGACTCAATGCAGGTCTTGTAATTGTTGTTGCCGATGATCCAGCCTTTCATTCATCACAGAATGAACAGGATAGTCGCCACTATGCAATTGCTTCGAAGATTCCAATGCTTGAACCAAGCGACAGTCAGGAATGCCTTGATTTCGTAAAAACAGCTTATGAAATTTCTGACAGGTTCAATACGCCTGTTTTCATCAGGACATGCACGCGAGTTGCCCATAGCCAGAGTGTTGTTGAAACTGGAGAACGCAAGGAAGTTCCTCAGGTGCCTTATGTTAAGGACCAGATGAAGGTCATGATGACAAAGGCCGTAAAGCTTGCCCATGACCGTGTTGAACAGCGCACTCTTGATCTTGCTGAATGGGCATGTACATCTGGAATCAACCGCATTGAAATGGGCGGAACAAAAATCGGAATCATTGCAGATAGCACAAGCTATCAGTATGCAAAGGAAGTTTTTGGCGATGAAGTTTCAATCCTGAAAATCGGAATGGTTTATCCTCTTCCTGAAAAAATGATCCATGACTTTGCTTCAAAAGTTGATGAACTTTATGTCATGGAAGAACTTGATCCTATCATCGAGACCTATGTTAAGTCTCTTGGCATCAAGTGCTACGGTAAGGACAAGTTCCCTATCTGCGGTGAGTTCAGTCAGAATCTTGTACGCAAGGTGATGGGAAAATCTGTTCCAGAAATTTTCTCTCTTTCTGAAGAAATTGAAATTCCTGCACGTCCACCTGTCATGTGCGCAGGATGTCCTCACCGCGGAATTTTCTATACTCTTAAAAAGAACAAGTGCAATGTTTACGGTGACATCGGTTGCTATACTCTCGGTGCAGTCGCTCCCCTCAATGCAATGGATTTGAATGTCTGCATGGGTGCAAGCTGTTCTGGACTCCACGGTTTCAATAAGGCTATGGGAAAAGACGGCGAAACGAATTCCGTTGCAGTCATCGGAGACAGTACTTTCATGCATTCGGGTATGACAGGCCTTTCTACGATTGCATACAATGGAACCAATTCTACAGTTATTATCCTTGATAATTCCATAACTGGCATGACGGGTCATCAGCAGAATCCTACTACTGGAAAAAATCTTTACGGAGATCCTGCCAATAAAGTTGATCTTGAAGCCCTTTGCCGTGCTCTGGGTGTGAATCGTGTTAAGGTTGTCGACCCTTATGATCTTGCTGCCGTCGAATCGACACTGAAGGAAGAACTTGCCGCTGAGGAACCAAGCGTAATCATCAGTCGTCGTCCATGTGTTATGATCAAAGGAATCAAGCATAATCCTCCTCTCAGGATAGAAAATGAAAAATGCAAGGGATGCAAAAGCTGCATGAAAATCGGTTGTCCAGCAATCGCCTTTAATAAGGAAACAAAGAAAGCAAGTATAGATCCAACCTTGTGTGTTGGATGTAATGTTTGCAAGCAGCTGTGTTCCTTTGATGCAATTACAGGAGGAGCAGAATGAATATCATGATAGTTGGTGTTGGCGGACAGGGAACTCTTCTTGCTTCAAAACTCCTCGGACATGTTCTTCTTAATGAAGGTCATGATGTAAAGGTTTCTGAAGTTCACGGAATGAGCCAGCGTGGTGGAAGCGTTGTTACTTATGTTCGCTTTGGAAAGAAAATATATTCACCTGTAATCGACAAAGGGGAAGCAGATATCATCCTTTCTTTTGAACAGTTGGAAGCTGCCCGCTGGTTTGAATTCCTCAAGAAAGATGGACTCATCATTACAAATACTCAGCGCCTTAATCCAATGCCTGTAATCACAGGTGCTGCAGAATATCCTGAAGGACTTGTTGAAAAAATGAGGGCTGCCGGTGCAAAGGTTATTGCGGAAGATTTTCTTTCTGCTGCAGAAAAAGCCGGAAGTTCAAAAGCTGTAAACATTGCTTTGCTAGGATGCCTTTCAAAATATTTTGATGAAATTTCAGAAGATAAATGGAATGCCGCCATTGATGAAGTTGTTCCAGAAAAATTCCGAGAGCTTAACCACAAGGCTTTTGAAAACGGAAGGAATGTATGAAAAGCTATTGTTCCCTGACTTTTGACGACGGTCCAAATCTTACTACCAGTATCCGCATGATTGAAGTGCTGGAAAAACATGGGGTTGCAGGTTCCTTTTTTGTGTGTGGTAAAAACATAAACGAAGAAACTGAAAAAGTTATGCTCAGGGCGCAGGGTATAGGCTGTACCATAGAAAACCATTCCTTCAGTCATAGCCACATGACAGAGCTTTCTGAATTCCAGATAAAAAATGAATTCGACATGACTTCGGATTTGATAGAAAAAGTTACGGGTCGCCGTCCTGAATTTTTCCGTGCGCCATATATTGATGCCGATGAAAAGGTTTTTGGTTCAATACCTGTTCCTTTTATTGAAGGGGAAGGGTGTGAAGATTGGCTTTCTGAAATTGATGCAGATACCCGTTATGAAAGAATTCTTTCTACAATCAGCAACGGTTCAATTCTTCTTCTTCATGATTTTGAAGGCAATGAGGCGACCGTAGAATGCATCGATCGATTGATTCCTGTTCTAAAGGAGCGAGAGTTTGAATTTGTTTCTGCACCTGAAATCTTCCGAAAACTTGGAGTAAATCCAGACAGACATGGACATCAATGGAAGAATGTTTGCAAAATCTAAATCCATATTGTAAAATTATTGCTAGAACTATAAAAAATGTGGAGCCACACTCATGAAAAAGATTCTTACTGCATCAACCAATCCAATTGTTATTGAGACAGTCAGAAAGGCTTGCAAGACTTATGCGGCATATTTCTCTGCTGAAGTTTTTGGTGCGACAGAGCCTGTCATAAGCTATATCAATTACGAAATTCCAGAGATCAAGGTTCTAGACTATACATCGAAGGAAATTCGCTGCGAGGAAATTCTTGATGCGATCAAAAGTGATGCATGGCTTCATTACGGTGGAATCATTGCCGTCTGCTCTGGTGCCCGTCAGGTAGAAGCGCTTGAAGAGCTTAAAGACAACAACATGATTGCGATCCTTACAGTTCAGAATTTCAAGACACACTTTACCCGTGTCCTTAGAATCCTTTGGCAGAATCAGCAGTTCCTGTTTAACCGCGGTATGCAGGATATTATCGGAGGCATGGAAAATGGATCATTCAACTGTTCAAATGATCCTATGGATATCCGTTTCTATACGAACTTTCTTGTAAGCTATCTTTACAACACAAACAGAATTTCTGCAGATGACAGATACAAGCTTCAGATGACATTGATGGAATTCCTAACCAATGCCCTTGAGCATGGAAACCTTGGCATCACCTATGAAGACAAGACAAAGTGGCTCAGCTCAGGAAAGGATATCCTTCAGCTTATTGCTGCTAGAAATCAGGATCCAAAATACAAGGACCGCAGAATTCATATCAGCTACACCATAGGCAAGTCAAAGTCCATGTTTACCATCAAGGATGACGGAAAGGGATTCGACTGGCGTAAATACATTGAGTCAGAAACAAATGAAGATTTCCATGGCCGTGGAATTTCCATCAGCCGTGATCTGGTTCAGCGTGTTTCCTATAATGAAGCGGGAAATCAGGTTTCCTTTGAACTTCCAACAATCAGGAATCAGGTAAATACAATTCCTGGAATCATGGAGCCTTTTGCAACTATTGAATACAAAAACAAGGACATCATCTGCCGTGAGAATGAAGTTTCAAGCGACCTTTACTTCATCGTTTCAGGACGTTTTGCAGTTTATGTTGGAAAAAAACTTGCCGCTGTTCTTACACCTAACGACATGTTCATCGGAGAAATGGCATTCCTTTTGAATGAGCGACGTACAGCAACTGTTCTTGCCGTTGGGGACTGTCGCCTCATAAAGATTCCAAAGACAGCTTTCCTTACGCTCATCAGAAAAAATCCTCATTATGGTATCTTCTTGAGCAAGATGCTTGCGTTAAGGCTTCAGCGTCAGACAAAGAATTCAATTGAATTACAGAAGCGTCTTTCTGCAATTGAAAATCTTGATATCCTGGATTAGGAAGCATTCAATTAGTTTTTGAAAAAATAGATTGTCGGATCAAAACTGGTAATGACATTGGATAGGATTTTACATTACAGTTTGTGGATATAGGTTCCGTCTTCCGTATATGTAAGTCCTGCTTCTTTTATTCCGTTGAATCTGTATTCTTCCGGCAACTTGATTTTTATCAGGTGAATGCCGCTGTCTATGGCATCCTTTCGGACAAACATGAGCATGTTTCGCACAGTGATTTCAATTCTCTCCGTTGCGCTAATCTCGATAAAGTTGATGACAAAGAAATCTTCCTTTCTGTAAAAAGAAAAAACGCCGGTTTCAGTTTCGTTTTCAAAAATGGAAAAAATTTTATGGCCGTATTCAATTTCTTTTGCGATGGTTTCATTTCTTGCTTCAGTTACGGCTTTATATTCAGGCTGAATGAAATCTGGATTCAGCATGCTCAATGAAACTCCGTCGCCCTTGTCGTAAATGGTTGTGTTGAATTCAGGATTCAACTGGAGAAATGAGACGAACTTTCTTATTTTTCGGATCAGCTTGATGGTGCTGTAGTTGTGGGTAAGACTTGGGTTCTCAACCATTCCGTGAAAGAAAAGATTATCCGTAATTATTACGCCCTTTTCACTCAGGTTGTGCTTGAACTTCTCAAAGAATTTTTCGTACTGTGCCTTTGCCGCATCGATGAAAATCAAATCGAATTTTTCGTCAATCTTTGCGTCAAGGGCATCTTCGTTTATTATTTTGATTCTGTCCTGCAGTCCGCAGTTTTTTATGTTGTCTACGGCGCGGCTGTAGCGGTCTATGTCTATTTCAATTGTGCGGACATAAATATCAGGCGAAAGGTTTGCAAAGTTGATTGCGCTGTATCCGATGGCGCTTCCTATCTCAAGGATTTTTTTACACCCGCGGTTCACTATTGTGTCGCAGATGAATTCTCCCCCCTTGTCCAGTACGATCGGGATGGAATTTCTTTTTGCGTATTCTTTGATTTCTGAAATTTCGTTCATCGGTTCAGCTTGAGGCCTTCCAGACTGATGTTGTTTTTGTCAGCCAGAAGACTTTCATATTCTTTAATTGGGATAGGCTTATAATAATAGAAACCCTGAACATAGTTAAGACCCATGCCTTTTAAAAGGACAATCTGTTCTTCTGTTTCTACGCCTTCCGCGATTACAGGAATCTTCATGTTGTGTGAAAGGTCTACTACACTCTTGATGATGCTTACGCCCTTGTCATAGTTTGTATTGTCCAGGTCAAAGAACTTCATGTCCATCTTGAGTACGTCTGCCTGAACGTCTTTCAGCATGTTGAGTGAAGAATATCCGCTGCCAAAATCGTCGATGAGGATGGTGAATCCTTTTTCCCTCAGCCGCTGGATGACTGTCTTTAGAATTCTTGTGTCGTCAACAAAAGCGCTTTCAGTGATTTCAATTTCTATCAGCCTTGGGTCGATGTTGTAGATGTTGATGAGGTTGCTGAAAACTGTCGGAACATCAAGTGAGAATATATCGATGCGGGAAACATTTACTGAAATTGGAACTGGTGAATGGCCTTTGTCTATCCACTTACGGATTGATTTGCATACTTGTTCCCAGATGTAGACATCAAGCTTCATGATGTTTCTGTTCTTTTCAAGGGCAGGAATGAATTCCCCAGGAGAAATGAAACCACGCAGCTTGTTGTTCCATCTTACCAAAGCCTCGGCGCCGACTATCTTGTTGTCAAGGATTGAACATTTAGGCTGAAGATAGAATGTAAATTCTTCTTCTTCAAGACCTCGTTCGATTTCAGGGATGATCTGAAGGTCGTGTTCCAGTTCCTTTACCATTTGAACATCGTACCAGTTGATTTCAATTTTTGGATTTTCAAGTGCACGTCTGCAGGCGGTCGTTGCATAATCCATGGCATCAAGAATTTCTTCGTCTGGATTCTTTATTTCATATCCGCCGAATACCATGCGGAATCCTTCTATGCCGTCAAAGGAAGACACAAGGGCTGAAAGATTTTCTGTAAGGTATTTGAGGACAGATTCGTGCTTGTCCATAAGGATAAAGAAGTCATCACCTCCGCCATAACCAGAGACCGTATCAAAGAGCCTGTCCATCTCGTGTAGGACATAGGCTATGCCTTTTATGAGTCTGTCTCCCTGCCATCTTGAATACCACTTGTTGAAGAAACGGAAATGTTCTATGTCCATGGCTATGAGACAGAAACTGTCGTGTGGTTCCTTGAAGAATTCCACTGCAGCTTTTCGGAAGCTCTGTTTTGTCAGCAGCCCCGTAAGATCATCCTTTTCAAAATCAGTTTTGTTAAGTTCGTCAGGGAGTGCATAGTTGATTGAGAAGAATGCAAAAACCAGCTCCTGCCCGTCAAGCCTTTCTTCTTCCGGTACCAGACGTATGGTTACTTCATCCCATGCACCCCGGGCGCTTTTTTCCCTTATGGTTGCTGTTATCGGCTCGTTTGCAGTCTTGAGTCTTTCCGACATATTCTGCAGGTTTAAAAGTTCCATGAATTTTTTGTGGTCGTCTGGATGAACCATAGTCGCACAGGTTCTTTTTATGAGCTTTGAAAGAGGTTCTTCTGAAATCTGGATTTTCTGACCGAAATTCTTTTCTGAGATGAGGGAATATCTGTCGATGGTCAGATTCATGTCGAGGGCAAAGTTGAAGGTGTCCATGAGCCTTGCACGGGACATAAGTTCTCGAATCATGCTGTTGTAGAGGCTGCCTGTAAAAAAGTAGCATTCCCCGTGTTCAGGATATTCCATCGTGGAAATGGAAACATTTATCCAGCGTGAAAGATTCATGTTGAATACCGTCAACGAGGTGGAATCCTGCTCCGAAAGGTTTTCTGTATTTTTTGTAAGAATTTCTGTTGCTTCGGGACATTCCTTGCCTATCTCCAATGCTGGAAATGCAACCTTTGCGTTTTCGTTGAAGGCAAGGATTTTAAGAGAACGATCTGCAATGTATAGCAAATTGTCGCGTATTTTATTCATGTCACCATCATTTAGGCTGAATCTTAAAATTTTTTAAGATTCCTTCCTTTAAATTATAACACCTAAATGATGGAAATCAATCGAAATCGGAAAATTATGATTCTCTGTGGTCAAAGACGCGTTTTGTCTTTTTTTCGCTTCTTGGCAAAGTTCCAACAGGAACAACTGCAACCTTTGGGTTTACGCCGATCTTTGATTTGAAGAGGTTTGCTATTGCCTTGCCTGTCTCCTCAAAGTTTACGCGGCCTTCGACTTCAACCGTAAGAACCATTACGTCCTTGTTGTTTTCGTCGTCGTGTCCGATGGCGATTGAGTATTCACTTGTTGCGCCGTCGATCTGGTGGAGGACTTCTTCAACCTGTGCAGGGAACATGTTTACGCCGTGTACCTTGAACATGTCGTCGCTTCGTCCCTTGATGATGTCCAGACGAGGGTAGCATGATCCGCAGGAACATTTTTCAGGAATGATTCTTGAAAGGTCGTGTGTGCGGAACCTGAGGAGTGGAGCCCCTTCCTTTACTAAAGTCGTGATTACAATTTCACCTTCTTCTCCGTCTTCTACAGGTTTTCCTGTTTCTGGATTGATGATTTCGATGAAAAGGTAGTCGTCCCAGTAGTGGATGTATTTTTCTTTCTGACAGTTGATTCCGATTCCAGGTCCGTAGATTTCTGTAAGGCCGTAGATGTCGTAGAGTTCGATTCCAAGTCCGTCCTGAATGCTCTTGCGCATTTTGTCAGACCAGCGTTCGCTTCCGATGACTCCTTTTTTCAATGCAACCTTGTCCTTGAGTCCTCGCTTTGTGATTTCTTCCGAAAGCAAAAGGGCATAGCTTGATGTTGCGCAGATTACTGTAGACTGAAGGTCCTGCATCATCTGGAGCTGTTTTTCTGTATTTCCAGGTCCCATTGGAACTGCCATGGCACCGAGTTTTTCACAGCCTGCCTGGAAACCGATTCCTGCTGTCCAAAGTCCGTAGCCAGGAGTGATCTGGATGCGGTCCTTCTTTGTTATTCCTGCCATCTCGTAGCAGCGTGCAAACTGGATTGCCCAGTCGTCAACGTCTTTTTTTGTGTATGGAATGATTACAGGTTTTCCTGTTGTTCCGCTTGATGAATGGATGCGGACTACATCTTCATCAGGAACAGCTTGAATTCCAAGGGGATATGCGTTTCTAAGGTCATCCTTTGAGCTGAAAGGAAGCTTTTCAAAATCTTCCTGGCTTGCAACTCCAGTGATTCCTTTTTCGCGGTAGAGTTTTCCGTAGTAGCTGTCGCCTGCGATGAGGCGTTTTACCTGTGCGTCTACAAGTTCAATCTGTTTCTGTGTAAGTTTCATAAATATATCCCTTTATAATGTTTCTTGTTATAGAAACAAGTATAACAGAGGATATAAAAAAATCAATTGAAAATGAGGTTGCATCCTGAATCGGACGGAACTATAGTCCCAGTGTTTTGGGGGTAGAAAGCTGTCAGATTACATAGATGTAGGAATCGTCAGCCTTGCTTCGCTGGACAATTTGCTCCAGTGTTATTCCATCTACATACGAATTGATTGACTGTTCGAATCCTTTCCAGAAATCTATGTTGCCGGAATTTGTTACGGGGTGACAGGGAAGGTCTCCTTTTGGATTCAGGTCGCCTTCCATTGCCCTTAAGATTTCTCCAGCCGTATATTCTTTTGCGGATCTGTTCAGCTTGTAGCCGCCGGAATTTCCCCTAAGGACATCGAGAAGTTCATTTTTCTTGAGCAGGTTTACTATCTGTTCTGCGTATTTTGCGGAAATGTTGTGGCTGTGGGCAAGGGATTTTAGCGGCGTATATGCTTCAGGATTTGATTCCGCAGTCTTTGCCAGTGTTGTCATGAGCAGCAGTCCGTACTGACCTTTCGTTGATATTTTTAGCATTGAAAGCCTCCCTGTGATGAATTAAAACCTATTAAGTTAATAGGAGTATAATCAAGGGTAGTATATCAATATTCACCTACTATGTCACTAGGAATAAATTTTAATTATTTTCTTAAAACCTATTGACATAGTAGGAATATGAAAGTATATTGCAATCATACTCCTACCAAAGAGGTAGGAATTAAAGCGCATTAAATTAAAACGATTTATTTCTGGAGGAAATTAAAATGGCAGTAAGCAAGAAACAGCTTGTATTGGATACATTCGATAACAAAACAACAGAAAGGGTTCCTGTTGGATTCTGGTTCCACTTTGCAAAGGATGAGATGGCAGATGGCCTTGCTGATCCAAGCGTAATTGAGGCAAACATTAAGGGACACGAAAAATTCGTCAATTCTTTCAAACCTGATTTTGTAAAGCTCATGAGCGACGGTCTTTTCAACTATCCGAATGAGGCATTGAAGAACCTAAATTCGGCAAAGGATTTTGCAAACATAAAGCCACTTGATCCAAATCACGAATGGTTCAAGAAAAATGTGGAGCTTGTTAAAAAGCAGATTTCACTTTTGCCTGAAGATGTTGCAACTTTCTACAATCTTTTTGCTCCATCAACGACAATTAAGATTGCCTTTGGGTTCTATGGTGCTGACAAGAAGTTTGCGGATTTCATCAAGGAAGATCCTGAAGCTGTTGCCGCAGGACTCAATGTGATTGCTGATGACATTGCGAAGGTTGCAAGAAGCGTAATAAAGGAAGGCGGTGCTACAGGTATTTACTTGAGTGTTCAGTCAATTCAGGATTGGAGAATTGGAGAAGACCTTTACAAGAAGGTTATTGCCCCTGCAGAAAAGAAGATCCTTGAGGCTGCAAAGGCAGAAAGCGAATACAACATTCTTCATGTCTGCGGATACGAAGGCAGTCGCAACAAGCTTGAATGGTTCAAGGATTATCCGGCAAAGGCAGTCAACTGGGCCGCAGTTGTTGAGAAGGTACCTCTTTCAGAAGGAAAGAAGATTTTTGAAGGCAAGGCAGTTATCGGCGGTTTCGGCAACACTGTAAACGACCTGCTCTACAAGGGAACAAAGGAAGATATTCAGGCGGAAGCAAAGAAGCTTATCGCAGAAGCAGGCAGAACTGGTGTAATTCTTGGTGCTGACTGTACTGTTCCAAGGGACGTTTCTCTTGACCATCTTGAATGGGTTCGTGAAGCGGCAGAATAAATTGCAGGACGGAGAGAGTAAATAAAACTTTTTTAAGGAGAATAATTATGAAAAAGATTGCTGAAAATATTGTATTTGGTTTGGTTGCCGTAGCAGCATTGGCATTGTTTGCTTCATGCTCAGGAAAGAAATCTTCCGGGGCAAGAAAGATTCAGGTTGCACATACAAACTACTATGTGCCTTATGACTTTGTTGATGAAAAAGGAAATTCAGACGGCTTTGAAGTTGCAGTCCTTAGGGAAATTGATGCACTTCTTCCACAGTATGAATTTGTTTTCCACGGCGTTTCTGATGATGAACTTCTCATCGGCGTTCAGACTGGAAAGTATCAGGTAGGAACAAAGGGAGTATGGAAGACGGAAGAAAGAAAGACAAAGTACATCTTCCCTGAAAATCCTATCGGTGCAAGCATCATCGGCATCACTTTCAGAAAGGCTGATGAAGATAAAATCAAGGATCTTGAATCCTTCGCTTCAATCGGTGGAAAGCTTGTTCCAATCGCACCTCAGAATGCCCAGTACAATGTTGTTGTTGAATACAACAATGCGCATCCTGACAATCAGGTAAAGCTTCTTCCGTCTGAATCATTCGTTCTTTCCGATGCCTACAGCTGGGTTCTTGAAGGAAGATACGACGGCTTCTTTGACATCAAGCTTGCCTATGAAAACAACATCAAGAATGAGGATGCACCATACCACAAGTTTGCAAAAGATCTTGCCTATGTTCCACACAAGGGAATTCCAACATGGCCATTGTTCAACAAGGGTGAGCAGGAATTTGCTGATGCCTATGACGGCGCAATCAAGATTCTTAAAGAAAACGGAAAGCTCAGCGAACTTTCAAACAAGTACTTCGGTGAGGATGTGTTCACATTCATAACTGACTAAAAATGGTTTCAGGCCTGCTGGATTCAGCGGGTCTGTTTTTTAACTGAATAGAAAAAGGGATTTGATGAAATGGAAAGCAGAATTTTTTATCCATCTTATATTCTAACGGCATTCAAAAAACTCCTACCGTTTTTGGGAATGACCTTCGGCATTGTACTCGGAACCATTGTGATTGCATTGCTTCTTTCCATTCTCATCGTGAAGGGAAGGCTCAGCAAAAACAAGGTTGCCGTAAAGATTGCCTCAGGCTATGTTGGTGCCTTGCGCTGTACGCCTTCAATCGTACTGCTTTTTATCGTGTTCTACGGTCTTCCAAGACTCTTCCTTGCTTTTGGAATTGACCTGAACTTCTGGCCAAAGGCTTTTTTTGTAATCGTTGCACTTTCACTTTTGTATGCCGCATCCCTGAGTGAAGTGATTCGTTCCGCCTATCTTGCAGTTGGCAAGGGACAGTATGAAGCGGCAGTAAGCGTAGGACTGACTGAATTCCAGGCAATCAGGAGAATCGTTTTTCCACAGGCCTTTGTAGTTGCCCTGCCTAATCTTGGAAACAGCCTTGTGTCGCTTCTTAAGGAAGGGTCACTTGCATATACAATCGGACTTATAGACGTCATGGGCGCCGGAAACCTTTTGATTTCAAGAAACATGGGAGCCTATGCCATAGAGACATATGTTGCCCTTGCGCTGATCTATTGGATCACTACGATAATTCTTGAAAATCTTTTCAAATTCCTTGAGAAGAAATTTTCAGTTGGGAGGGAAGTAAAATGATAGACTTTCATTTCTTGATAAAAACATTCTGGCTGTCCATAAGGGCAATACCGGTTACTCTGGAAATCACTGTCGTTTCACTTCTTCTTGCGGTGGTTCCAGCTTTGATAATCGCTCTGGTAAGAATCAAAAAAATAAAGGTGCTTTCACAGCTTGGTGCAGTCTATGTTTCCTTCATAAGGGGAACTCCTGTGGTCCTTCAGATTCTTGTGATCTACAGTTTGATTCCAAGCCTGCTTAATGTGGTGATTCAGAAGACGGGCAGCAGCTTCAATGTTTTTGAGCTTAATCCCATCATCTATGCCTTCATCGTGTTTGCTTTGAATTCCACGGCAACTTTGTCGGAAGTTTTCCGTTCGGCACTTCAGACGGTTCACAAGGGACAGATGGAAGCGGCATTGAGCATCGGTCTTACAAAGTTCCAGGCATTCAGAAGAATTCTGTTTCCGCAGGCATTTAATTCCGCCCTGCCAAACATCTGCAACCTGACTGTGGGACTCATAAAGAATACTTCACTTGCTTTCATGATGACGGTCAAGGACATTACGGCAGTTGCAAAAATCGAGGCGGCATACGGATACAACTACATCGAGGCATATCTTGATATCTTTGTGGTTTATCTTATTGTCTGCTCTGTGGTTCAGGTTCTGTTCAAGTTCACTGAGAAAAAATTTGAGTTCAAGGGAACAAAGAAAACAAGGGCTTCAAAAGCTGAAGCGCTTTAACGGGGGAAAGAAAAATGCTTAAGATAACAGGAATAAAAAAATCATTCGGAAAGACGGAAGTGCTTAAGGGCGTTGATATTACTGTAAATAAGGGAGATGTTGTTGCAGTTCTTGGACCATCAGGAAGCGGAAAGACAACAATGCTCCGCTGTATAAATTTTCTTGAGACTGCTGATTCCGGAGAACTTGAATTTGATGAGATCAAGACTTCATTGAATTCCGCATCAAAGAAAACCATCAACGACATAAGAAAAAAGACTGCCTTTGTTTTTCAGAACTACAATCTGTTCAACAACAAGACGGCTTTGGAAAATGTAATGGAAGGTCTTGTAATTGCAAGAAAGGTTCCGGTCAAGGAAGCAGAAGAAATTGCAAAGAAAGCTCTTGATAAGGTTGGATTAAGCCACAGGTACGACTACTATCCTGCAAGCCTTTCCGGTGGTCAGCAACAGCGCGTTGGGATTGCCCGTGCCATTGCCGTAAATCCTGACGTAATCCTTTTTGACGAACCTACAAGCGCATTGGATCCGGAACTCATCAACGAAGTTCTTTCAGTAATGAGAAAGCTTGCAAAAGAAGGAACAACAATGATTGTCGTTACTCATGAAATGAGTTTTGCCCAGGATGTTGCAAACCACGTCATCTTCATGGACAAGGGCGTAATCGTAGAGGAAGGTAATCCAAGGGATTTCTTCTCTCATCCAAAGGAAGACCGTACAAAGCAGTTCCTCAAGCGTGTACTTCCTGTTGATGATTATGTAATCTGATTTGCTGGCGGGAGGTTTCTATGGATTTGGGATTCAAAGGTAAAGTTGCAGTCGTTACAGGCGCAAGCAAGGGAATCGGTTATGCCGTAGCAAAGGAATTCCTTAAGGAAGGTGCCAGCGTGGTAATTTCCGCAAGAAATGAAGACGGTGTAAAAAAGGCTGTTGGTGAACTTTCTGAATTTGGAAATGTTTATGGATATGCCATTGATGGGAATTCTCAGGAGAACATGAACATTCTTGCGGAAAAGGCAGCATCCATTACAGGTTCAATAGATGCCTGGGTAAACAACATCGGCACAAACAAAAAGCGCAGTGGAAAGTTCTATACTGAAGATGAACTCGATCATATTATTTCCACCTGCTACAAGTCATGCGTCTATGGCTGTCAGGCCGTTTTCCCATACATGAAGGAAAATGGTGGAGCCATAGTCAACATTTCTTCCCTTGCGTCCCATGCGGCAACTGCAATCCGTTCAAACATTTATGCCTCAATGAAGGCTACGGTCAACGGATATACAAGAACTGTTGCAAGCGAGTACGCTCCATATAACATTCGCGTCAATGCGGTTCTTCCGGGGTACACGGAAACTCCTCTGCTCATGGGCGGATTTTCACAGAATCAGCTAAATGAACTTCTTAGAAACAATATTCTTGGTCGCCTTGCACAGCCTGAAGAAATCGCAAAGCCTGTCGTGTTCCTTTCAAGCCCAGGGGCAAGCTACATAACCGCTTCGGAAATCGAGGTTACGGGTGGCCATGTAAAGGTTCTTAACGCCTGGGAATCTTTTGAGCAGATATAAAAAAATACAAATACCTATTGACTTTGTAGGTTAATCGCCGTATCATCCAATTATCTAAACCTACTAACTTAGTAGGAATTAAAATTGGATATGCGTATGGAAAACATAATTGAATTAAAGAACATCTACAAAACGTTCCAGCAAAACGGAAAAACATTTAACGCCGTAGAGGATGCAACCGTCTCCATCAGAAAAGGTGAAATCTACGGAATCATAGGTTTTTCTGGCGCTGGAAAATCTACACTGGTCAGAACCATAAATCTGCTGGGGCGTCCTACAGCTGGAACGGTTACTGTAAAGGAAAAAGATTTCCTTGCCCTTTCCGCAAAGGAACTTAGGGAAGAGCGCAAGAAGATTGGAATGATCTTTCAGCACTTTAACCTTATGCCAAGCCGTACAGTCTTTGACAATGTTGCTTTCCCTTTGAAAGGTTCGGGACTTTCAAAAACACAGATTTCAGAAAAAGTTCACGAACTTCTTGATCTTGTTGAAATTGGCGACAAGGAAAAAAATTATCCATCCCAGCTAAGCGGCGGTCAGAAGCAGCGTGTTGCCATTGCCCGTGCCCTTGCAAATGATCCGGACATCCTTTTGTGTGACGAAGCAACTTCTGCTCTTGATCCTACGACAACAAAGGCAATTCTTTCTCTTTTGAAAAAACTCAACAAGCAGCTTGGTCTTACCATCGTCATAATTACCCATCAGATGGAAGTCATAAAATCAATTTGTGATCATGTTGCCGTAATGGAGCATGGCAAAATTGTTGAGCAGGGTGAAGTTTTCAGTATCTTTGCAAATCCTCAGAATGAAGTTACAAGGCGGTTCATCAGATCAACTTCAAGCCTTACAAAAATCGAAGACCTGATAAAGGAAGACAGTCCTGTGGTTCATCTGGAAAAAGGCGAAAGGCTGGTGCGTTTTACCTACATTCAGAAAAATGTCAGCGAGCCTTTGATTTCCGCAACTTCTAGAATCTACGACATAACCATGAACATCATCTTTGCGGAAATTGAAATCGTTCAGGATGCTCCTATAGGCGGAACAGTTGCAATCATAAGCGGTCAGCCGGAAGCAATTGACCGTGCCCTGGAACACATCAGGGGAGAAAACGTTGGAGTTGAAGTTTTAAAGGAGGCAAACTAAATGTTGGAAATCATACAGAAAATCATACCTAATGTAACATCTCATCCTGAAAGGTTTTTTAATGGCCTTCTTGAAACTTTTGTAATGACCTTGTGGTCTGGTGCCATAAGTTTTGCCATCGGAATTGTTTTTGGAATTATCCTTACGGTTACAAAAAAAGACGGAGTTCTTGAAAACAAAGTTGTCTTTCAGTTTTTGGACAAGGCGATAAACCTGTTCCGTTCCGTGCCATTCATCATTCTGCTTACAGGTGTAATGCCATTGAGCCGTTTGATAATGGGAACTGCCATCGGGGTCAAGGGTGCCATTGTTCCTCTGGTATTTGGAACGGTGCCTTTCTTTAGCCGCCAGATAGAAGCTGCCCTTGCTGAAGTGGATGGTGGACTTGTGGAAGCCGCATTGAGCATGGGCCTTTCTCCGGTGGATATCATCTTCAGGGTGTATCTTAAGGAAAGTGTAGGTCCAATCGTCAGAGGCACCATGATTACAACTGTTAGCCTTATTGGTCTTACTGCCATGGCAGGGGCTGTCGGTGCGGGTGGTCTTGGAAACTATGCCATCATGTACGGTCACGACAGGAACCAGCTTGATGTTACTTGGGTGACAATTGTAGTACTTGTAATTTGTGTGAACCTCATTCAGTGGGGCGGAAATAAAATTGTAAAAGGAGCAAAAAAATGAGTTTGAACAGAAGAAAAATCGGAATCATCGGTGCAGGTCACGTTGGAAGTCATGCAGGATACGCCTTGATAAGCCAGGGGCTTGTAGAAGAAATTGTTTATATTGATGTGGATCAGAAGAAGGCTGAAGCACAGGCCCTTGACCTCTATGATTCGTCAACCTACCTTACAAAACATGTCAATGTATATGCCGGAAACTACAACGACATAAAAGATGCTGACATCCTCGTCATTGCCGCAGGTCCTCTTCCTGATATGGCTGCAGGTCAGACTGACAGGCAGCAGACCCTTGGTGCCACAGTAGCAATACTAAAGGATATTATTCCGCAGATAAAGGCAAGCGGATTCAACGGTATCATCGTAAACATTTCAAATCCTGCCGATGTTGTTACCCACTACCTGCAGGAAAAACTTGGTTGGGATCCTCAGCGCATTTTTTCAACTTCAACAACACTGGACAGCGCAAGACTCCGCCGTGCAATCAGCGAAGCAACGGGATATGATCAGAAATCAATCGTTGCCTATGCCCTTGGAGAGCACGGAGAAAGCCAGATGGTTCCGTGGAGCACCGTATCTGTTGCGGGAAAATCACTTCTCAAGCTGATGAAGGATCAGAGTGAAAGGTTTGGAAATCTTGACCTTGAAGGAATTGCAGCCAAAGGAAAAGGCGCAGGCTGGATAATTCTTGGCGGAAAGGGAAGCACTGAATTCGGAATCGGCGCAAGCATTGCTCAGGTGGTTCAGGCTGTCTATGGCGATGAAGACCGCATTCTTCCGGTTTCAACTTTGCTTAACGGCCAGTACGGACAGAAAGATGTCTATGCTTCCGTTCCATGCCGTCTTAACAATAAGGGAATCGCAGAAGTAATTGAGCTTGATTTGACGGAAGAAGAACTTAAGAAGTTTGCTGCCAGCTGTGAGACAATGACTGCAAACTACAAAAAAGCATTGAGCCTGTAGATAAAAAAAGGAGGGAGCATGTCTTCGTTGAAATTAAGATATCTTTTCAAAGATCCGCACAGCTTGAAGAAAGGCATTCTTCCTGATTATACGAGCCTTGATTTTGTAAGCAACGGCAGCCACATTTACGGAGAGATCATGTGGCCGTCTCAGGATTTTCCAAAGCCACATCCATGTGTGATCATGCTTCACGGTTATCCTGGATCTGCACGCAATGACGACATTTCCCATGCCCTTTGCCGTGCAGGTTGTGTCGTTCTTGTTCCACATCACCGCGGTGCCTGGGGAAGCCAGGGAAAATATCTTGTAACCCATTGTGTGGAAGATGCATGCAATCTTGCGGAATATGCCCATTCAAAGGAGTTCACGGAAAACTACAACGTTGACCCGGACAGCATTTTTCTTCTGGGACACAGTATGGGCGGAAATTCTGCCCTGAATGCGGGAAAGAAACTGTCATGGCTCCGTGGAATCATCATGCTTGCACCATACGATCCGACCTGTCTTTTGCCGGAAGGAAAGGAAGCCTATCTTGAAGCTTTGCTGAATGAAGGAAAGATTTTGAATTCAGACGGAACGGATGCCATCTATGAAGACATACTTTCCAATCAGGATGAGCTGCGTTTTGAAAATGCCTTTGACGGTGTAAAGGATAAAAACATTCTGATTTTTGCCGCTAAGTATGATTCGGTTTCAATCAATGACAGGATGATAGGTCCCTTGTGGAACAGGTTGAAAGCCCATGAAACAAAGGCAGTCCAGAAGCTTGTGGAATATCCGACGGAACACGGATTGCTTGGCCGCAGGATTTCAGTAATCAGGGACATCGGCCGGTTCATAAAAAATCGCAGAAATAATTTATAAACCTATTGACTAAATAGGAGTTAAAAAGTATAACTGACTTAGCTTTAATTCCTATTAGTTTGCTAGGTAATACCTGAAGGAGGTGCATGAAATGAAGTTCTATTTTGAAAAATTAGTGCGTGAAAATTTCCGAAATGGAGTCATGCGCCTCTGTGTATTCTTCTAATGCAATGTCACCAGGTGTTTTGAATTTGGGTCTGCAGTTTGGCAGGCCCGGTAAACACCGCAGAGAGGGTAGCGGAAGACAGCGTAGCTGGCTGAAGCGAGGGGGAGACTTCCCCCTTCAAAATACACATAAAAGGAAATTACCATCATGAAAAAAATAATCACATCAATTCTTGCTGCAGCTGCAGTTTTCGGTTTTGTATCTTGCAATAAGTCTTCGGGAAAATCTTCTGAAGTCGTAGTTAAACTTGGCGTAACTGGATCAGTCTATGAAGACTTGTGGGAACCTGCACAGAAGGCTCTAAAGGAACAGGGAATCAACCTTAAGATCGTTCAGTTCACAGATTATGTAACACCAAACAATGCACTTGCCAACGGTGAAATCGATTTGAACGGATTCCAGCACCGCATTTTCTTTGCAACTGAAATCAAGAACAAGGGATATGACATCAGCCTTATTGGAAATACATTCCTTACACCGCTTAACGTTTATTCAAACAAGATAAAATCAATTGACGAACTTAAGGATGGTGACGTTGTTGCAATTCCAAACGATGTTACAAATGGTGGACGCGCAATCAAGGTTCTTGAATCTGCAGGACTCATCACATTGAAGGAAGATGCAGGCTTCAATCCTACTGTAAATGATATTGTTGGAAATCCAAAAAACATTGTGATTAAGGAACTTGCAGCAAATACAATTCCTTCCGCTTTGAATGATGTTACTGCAGCTGCCATCAACGGAAACTATGCCCTTGATTTCAACATCGATCCTAAGACAGCAATCGTAAAGGACACTCTGGAAGACAAGGAATACTGGAACCTTATTGCCGCACGCACTGCTGACCTGAAGGATAAGGAAAAGGTTGCCGTGTATGACAAGATTGTAAAAGCTTACCAGTCGGCAGCAACGGAAGACGTTTACAACAACAAGTTCAGCGGATACTACATCAAGACCGGCTGGGGAATTGATGAGCTTGAACAGTATAAATAAACGGACAATCAATATTCTTAAATAAATTGCTGGCATCTTCTGGATGCCAGTTTTTGCATATGGACCTGCAGTTTCTTGCAGTCGTCTGTTTGGGAAAATCACATGTACGACATAAAAGAACTTTCAAAAATTATTGGTGATGATGATCGCGTCATCTATGGTGATGGAATTGAACACAAATATCTTTCGGATACTTTGGGACGAAAAAAAGGTTCCGCCAGTGCCCTTGTTTTTGCAAGGTCCACGGAAGAAGTCAGCGCCGTCCTTAAGTTTGCCAATGAAAATGATATTCCGGTAACGCCAAGAGGTGCCGGTACCAACCTTGTCGGTTCTACCGTTCCGCACAATGGAGCAATCATCCTTGACCTTTCCCTCATGAACCGCATACTTGAAGTTGACGCTGAAAACTTTACCGCAACTGTGGAACCTGGAGTAATTCTTCAGGACTTTCAGAAGCATGTTGAAAGCCTTGGACTTTTCTATCCTCCTGATCCGGGTGAAAAACTTGCATCCATCGGTGGAAACATCAGCACCAACGCAGGCGGAATGCGCGCCGTAAAGTACGGTGTTACAAGGGATTATGTAATGGGCCTTGAACTTGTTCTTGCCGACGGAACGGTTGTCTGGACTGGATCAAAGAACCGCAAGGATACAACTGGACTCGACATCAAGAACATGGTGGTTGGCAGCGAAGGAACACTGGCAGTAATCACCAAATGCCTTTTGAAACTGATCGGCAAACCTGAGTTTTCAAAATCCCTTTTGATCTGCTTTGGTTCGCTCAAGTCAGGAATAGAAGCTGTTCCGGTTATCCTTAAGAAAAACCTTAATCCTACGGCAGTTGAGTTCATCGAAAGAAAGGTTGTTGCCCTTGGTGAAAAATTCCTTGGCCTGGAATTTCCGGACAGGGAAAGTGAAGCCTATCTTCTTTTGACTTTTGATGGTGCAAAGGATGAGATTGAAAACAATATTGCTCTGCTTAAGGAGACTGTAAAAGATGTTTCAGGCAAGGTCATTGTTCTTGATGATCCGGAACTTAGTGCCAATGTATGGAAAATCAGGGGCTGCCTTGTGAAAGCCGTTGAAGCAACAAGCGAGCAGGAACCTTTGGACATTGTTGTTCCGATCAATCAGATAGATAGGTTCGTCAACTATGTCAATGAACTTGAGTCTGAAAGCAAAATGCAGATGATAAGTTTTGGCCATGCAGGAGACGGAAACGTTCACCTTTGTGTTGTTCGCGGCGACCGTGATGAAGAAACCTGGGAAAAGGAACTTCACGCAAATCTTGAAAAACTTTATGCAAAGGCGCACAATCTTGGTGGACTCATAAGCGGCGAGCACGGAATCGGGGTAAGCAAAAGGGACTTCTTCTTCAGTGAAATTCCCGCCGCAAACGTGGCCCTTATGAACAGCATAAAGAATGCCTTTGATCCCAAAAGGATTTTAAACCAAGGTATCAGCTATACGAAATGAAGCGAAAGTTTCCCTTTACGGACAGCAAATGTTTTTATAAAAATACGGGAAGGAAGGCAGAGACTGACAAAAACACTCGCAGGGCGGAACAATAGTTTCCTTGCCGGCCTGCGCGTGTAGCGACGCTAGCTAGCGGTTTTGGCAGGAACGGACTGACTGGCAGTATTTTTATAATGATATATGTTTTATCCGTGAGTGGATATTCTTGAAATGAAAAGACTATTGGCAGGAAAAAGAAAATGAAACCATTATCACACAGAACAGCAACTTTCACCGACAGTGTAATCCGCAGAATGACCCGCATCTCAAATCAGTATGGTGCCGTAAACTTAAGCCAGGGATTTCCTGATTTTGAACCGCCAAGACCGATTCTTGACCGTCTTGCGGAAGTAACAAAAGAAAACTTCCATCAGTATTCGCTTACATGGGGTGCCCAGAATTTCCGTGAGGCACTTGCAGAAAAGCAGTCAAAACTCATGGGGCTGAACATCAATCCAAACGAAGAAATCGTTGTAACCTGCGGTGGAACGGAAGCAATGATGGCTGCCATGATGACAATATGCAATCCTGGCGACAAGGTTGCAATCTTCAGTCCCTTCTATGAAAACTATGGTGCAGATACGATTTTAAGCGGAGCGGAACCTATCTATATTCCTCTTGTTCCTCCAAGCTATACTTTTGATGCAAACTTGATTGAAGATGCATTCAAGGCAGGTGCCAAAGCTCTTATTCTTTGCAATCCGTCAAACCCTTGCGGAAAAGTATTTACCCTTGAAGAGATGACTGTCATTGCCGATCTTGCAAAGAAATATGATGCATACATTGTGACGGACGAAGTTTATGAGCATATAATCTACGCACCACACAAAATGGTGTACATGGCTTCACTTCCCGGAATGCGTGAGCGAACCATTGTGTGCGGTTCACTTTCAAAGACCTATTCTTTGACCGGATGGCGCCTTGGATATACAATTGCTCCTGCAGAAATCACGGAACGCATCAAGAAAGTACATGACTTTTTGACGGTAGGTGCTGCTGCTCCACTTCAGGAGGCTATGGTTACAGGATTGAAATTCGGTCAGGATTATTACGACGAACTTACGGCAAAGTATACCCACCTTAGGGATCTGATGGTAAAGGGACTTGATGACATCGGTCTTGTACACAATGTTCCTGAGGGAGCCTATTACATCATGATTGACTTTAGTCAGCAGATGAAAAAACTTGGTGTTGAAAGTGACCTTGAATTTGGAGAAATCCTCGCACGCGATGTTGGAGTCGGAATGGTTCCAGGTTCAAGCTTTTTCAAAGAGCCTGTAAATGATTACCTCAGGATTCACTTTGCAAAAAAAGATGAAACGTTGAATGCTGCCCTCGAGCGCCTTGCGGACATAAATAAGAAACTGAAGATTTAGTGCTTTAAGAATGGTCAGGACTACATCAAGTCTTTGACTGTTCTTCCCTTGAAAAAATCAAAAATCATCTTGTTGAAATCCTTCCACATCGGAAGGGTTTTGCATTTTGATTCGCTGTCGCATTTTGGAGCGCCATCATCAAGGCATGCAACGACGGAAAGGGTTCCTTCTGTGACAACGAGAATTTCATAGATGGTGTATTCTTCAGGCTTTCTGATCAATGAATAGCCGCCGCCTTTGCCACTTACGCCTTTTACGAGTCCTGCCGTTACGAGCATTTTTACGATGCTTTCAAGATACTTCTTGGAAATGTTCTGCCTCTGTGCAATTGAATCAAGTGAAACAGGTTTGTCGGAATTCTGTTCCGCAAGGTCGATCATCAGTCTGATTGCATATCTTCCTTTTGTTGAAATCATAGGTACCTCTTATAACTGAGTATAGGAAAAGAATGAAAAAAAATCAATAAATCCTATTGACATAGTGGGGAGGTAGGTATATCTTGTAACTATTAAAACCTAGTATAATGATAGGAATAAACAGTTTGAAGTCATTGCAGACCTTGAAAATGGATTTTCTGCAATCAAATAAGTATACTAAGTAAAGGAGCAAAAATTATGAGTGAAGTAAAATCAAGTGCATTGGATTTGATCGGTGAAACACCGGTGGTAGACATTTCAAGATATACAAAGGCAGCAGGCATTGAAGGCGTAAAGATCATCGCCAAGCTTGAATACCTTAATCCGGCCGGATCTGTAAAGGACAGGGTTGCCCTTTCAATGATCGAAGACGCAGAGGCTAAGGGAATATTAAAGCCTGGTGCAACAATCATCGAGCCTACATCCGGAAATACTGGAATCGGTCTTGCATCAGTTGCAGCCGCAAAGGGATATAAGGCAATCCTTACTTTGCCTGACACGATGAGCGTTGAACGCAGAAATCTTCTTAAGGCATACGGTGCAGAAATTGTTCTTACAGAAGGTGCCAAGGGAATGAAGGGTTCCATTGAAAAGGCTGAGGAACTTAAGAATGAAATTCCTGGAAGCGTGATCCTTGGCCAGTTTGTAAATCCTGCAAACCCTGCGATCCATAAGAAGACTACAGGACCTGAACTTTACAGGCAGCTTGATGGAAAAATTGATTTCTTTGTTGCCGGTGTCGGAACTGGCGGAACTGTCAGCGGAACAGGCGAATACCTTAAGGAAAAAATTCCTGGAGTAAAGATTGTTGCCGTAGAACCTGCCACAAGCCCTGTGCTTTCAAAGGGAACTGCAGGTCCACACAAGATCCAGGGAATCGGTGCAGGCTTTGTTCCAGATACTTTGAATACAAAGGTGTATGATGAAGTAATTGCAATTGAAAATGATGATTCATTTGTAGAAGGAAGACGCTTTGCACATACGGAAGGTGTTCTCGTTGGAATCTCTTCTGGTGCCGCACTCAAGGCCGCAACTATCATTGCTTCACGCCCTGAAAACAAGGGAAAGACAATCGTAGTTCTTCTTCCAGATTCTGGAGATAGATATCTTTCAACACCATTGTTTGCAGACTAGAATAATATAACCTCATATAAAGATTAAAGGCTGTCCACTGGAAAAGAAATCCGGCGGGCAGCCTTTTTGTTTTATTGACCTTCTAATCTTTCCTTCTGCTTATGATGATGTATACAAGTACGCAGATGATGACAGAAGCAAAAGATCCTATAGGCGCCGCAAGTCCCATGGGTGTCAATGTTTCAGGCCAGAATCTTGATGCAATCCAAGCACCAGGAATACGGAAGAAAATTACTGAAATTGAATTGTGCATGAACGATATGATGGATTTTCCCATTGCACAAAAATATCCGCTGAAGCAGAAATGGATTGCGGCAAAGAAACAGTCGGTTACATAAGCCCGTAAGTACTGAGTTCCAAGAATTTGTACTGTCTCATCTGAAGTAAAAAGTTTAACTGTAGGTCCAGACAAGAACTGGAATATGACTGCAAAAAACAGACCCATGCCTGAAGCTATAAGGATTCCGTCCCACAATGTTTTTCTTGCCCTGTCCTTAAGCCCGGCACCAATGTTCTGTGCTGCGATGGCACTGATTGTTGAAAGCATTGCCGATGGAATGAGGAACAGGAAGCAGATTATTTTTTCAACAATTCCAACTGCGGCTGAAACTTCTACTCCACGGCTGTTTGCAATGGCAGTGATTACAATGAAGGAAATCTGAATGAATCCATCCTGGCATGAAACTGGAACTCCGATTTTTAGAATTGAACTCATTATTTCTGAACTGATTTTCAAATCAGTTTTTTTAAGCGTGAGGCCATTTTTGCTTTTGAACATATTGAACAGACCGAATGCAACACTTACTGCCTGTGCGATTACTGTTGCAATGGCGGCCCCTTGGGAACCCATTTTCAAATTGCCCATGAAGACAAAATCCAGAATGATGTTTATGGAACAAGCGATCATCACAAAATACATTGGACTTTTTGAGTCGCCCATTCCGCGGTAGATTGAAGCGATTACATTGTATGCAATGATGAAAGGAATGCCCACAAAACAGATCCGAAGATATGAAACAGTCTGCTGCAGGCTTTCTGGTGGAGTCCGTATTGCTTTTGCTATTGGAACAGAAAGTGCCAGGAGAGTAAAAGTTGCAATCGCCGAAAAGATTATGAAAAGGGTGATGGTATTTCCAATGACCTTGGAAGACTGTTCTTTGTTTCTTGCTCCCACAGCCTGTCCGATCAAAACCGTAGCGCCCATTGCTAGCCCGGTGATCATTACTGTAAGCATGTGCATTACCTGGCTTCCAATAGAAACTGCTGAAATCACCTGTGCACCGTTGAATTGACCTGCAATGAATAAGTCTGCCATACCGTATAGGGTTTGTAAGAAATTAGAAAGTAAAAAAGGTAGTGAGAACAGAAGTATGTTTTTTAACACGCTACCCTGTGTAAGGTTCTTTTCCATGAATTAGTTATATCCGAAATATGAAAAAAAATCTCTCACCAAAACATCGTCTGACACAGAATGCAGTTCAAATATGCAGCGATTTCACCATGTTTTCCTGACATATGCCGTGAGTCAATTTGTTTTTTTTTTTTTATCATAACGAATAGTAGAAAAATAACTGGCAACATGTTATCATGGGCCCATGTTGACTAAAGTTTTATCAACGAATATCCTCATTTCCTCATTTCCTCATTTCCTCATTTGCTCATTTGCTCATGGGTAAATAGTCTTTCGTCAGCAAAATTATATTTATTAAATAATAAGGCACAGTTTTTTACGCAAAAAAATTTGCGTGAAAGACTGTGCCTTTTTTTGTTTAGGAGAAAAGATGAATATAAAAGATGGTAGCAAAGAAAATTTCAAACAGGATTTTTTTGACGGATTTTTCAATGAATTTACAAAATATCCATTTGGAAGTATGTCAAAACGGGATTTGGAATGTTTGATTTTTTCACTTATGGATGAGAATGGTCTTATTGAAGGAAGTAATAATCGTGACAAGGCTTACAATCTTGGCATAAATACAACCCGTCTGAATTCCTATATGGTTGATGCTAATGTGAAATTTGGAAAAAAAGCGGATGAAAATTCGATTACGGAAATGATTCTCAACAAACTGTTGTCAAATAGTGTTACTTATGAAGATAACTATTTTATCTTTGCGGAAGAGAATCCTGTTCTTCGGGAAGACTTCATTCAGGCAATGAAAAATAAGGGATACTACACGGATACAAGCCATAATAAGGAAATTATAAAAGTAAAAGCAGTTGCCATCTTAGATTTTTTAACAGAGTCAAAAGAAACTAAATTATTGAAGAGAATGAGTGATAAAGCGGATTTTGAAAATCAGAAATTGAAAGATTTTTTTATCAGTCAAAAAAGTTGGAAAGATATTGCAAAAGATGTTTTTGGAATACTAAAAGACTCAGAAGGTGATGCCATAAAATTGTTAACGGCAGCAGCTCAATATAGTTCGGAATTTGTAAAAGCAAAAAATAAATAAAATTCGGAGGAATATGATGAAAAGTATTTTGAAAAGAGTTGCAGGAGTTGCAATTGCAGCAGTTCTTGCATTGGGAATGTTAGGCTGTTCTAGTGGCAGCAATGATGATCCTGTTTTGCCACCAGCTTCAAACAAGGAAAATGTTGCAACCACAGCATTCAGCGTTGCATCAGGTGACGTTGCAAGCGGTACAAGTGTAACAATTACTTGTGCAACAGAAGGTGCAAAGATTTATTACACAACAGACGGCTCAGCACCAACAGCATCAAGCACAGAGTACACAGCTGCAATCAGTATAACAGAATCTGTGACAATTAAGGCAATTGCTGTAAAAGACGGAATGAACGATAGTGCAGTTGCTAGTGCAAGTTATACCATAAAAGCTGCTTCAAACAAGGAAACTGTTGCAACCCCAGCATTCAGTATTGCATCTGGTGAAGTTGTTAGCGGAACAACTGTAACAATTACTTGTACAACAGAAGGTGCAAAGATTTACTACACAACAGACAGTTCTGCACCAACAACAGCAAGCACAGCGTATACAGCTGCAATCAGCGTAACAGAAGCTGTAACAATCAAGGCAATTGCTGTAAAAGACGGAATGAATGACAGTGCAGTTGCAAGTGCAAGCTATACAATAAAAGTTCCAGCTGCAGCAGCAGATTTTGTTCTGCTTCCAGCAGGAGACTTCCAGATGGGAAGCAACCAGGGATATGATGACAACAAACCAGTTCATACTGTAACAATCAGCAAAGCATTCTATATGTGTGACCACGAAGTAACACAGGCAGAATATGAAGCAGTAATGGGAGAAGGTTCAAATCCAAGTTATTTTAAAACCAGAGCTGCTGCTGAAGGGGAAGTTCAGGAAAACCGTCCTGTAGAACAGGTAAGCTGGTATATGGCAATCGTATATTGTAACAAACGTTCTATTAAAGAAGGTTTGACACCATGCTACACAATCAGCGGAAAAACAGATCCAGCAGAATGGGGAACAATTCCAACTTCAAGCGATGCAACATGGAATGCAGTAGAATGCAACTGGACGGTAAACGGCTATCGCCTTCCAACAGAAGCAGAATGGGAATATGCTGCAAGGGCAGGGGACACAACAGTTGATTCCCTTACATGGAGCGGAACCAATGCAGAAACAAGTCTTGTTGAGTATGCATGGTATTCTTCATATGCAGGATATAAAACTCATGAAGTAAAGAAAAAGAGTGAAAATGCTAATAAACTTTATGATATGAGCGGAAACGTATTTGAATGGTGCTGGGACTGGTGGCCGGCAAGTGATAATTATTCTGCAGATGCAGCAACAGACCCTCGCGGCGACGCGTCGGGCTCCCGCCGCGTCTACCGTGGTGGTAGTTATAGTAACGGCTCGGACGAATGTGCCGTGTCTTACCATTACTACGACGACCCGATCAAACAGTCCTCTTTCCTGGGCTTCCGTGTTGTGCGCAACGCCAACTAACGTTGGCTAGGTCTGTAAGGAAATTATTTAACCACCTCCGCAGTCGCGGAGGTGCGAATCCAGCTCAATGAAAATCAGGGGCAGAGAGTTTCCCGTAATCCTCGCAGTATTTTTGTTAGAACCGGTTTAAACGAAATTGCAAAATGTGTAGTTTCGTTTAACTACAAGTTTACTTCGTAAACTTGCGATTTACTGTTCGCAAGTGTGCGAACGAATTAAAAATCCTCGAAAGTTGAAACTTTCTGCGGTTTTTAATTTAGCTGTAGCTTTTTCCTGCATAAGACGTGGTTTCGACAAGCGCACCCACCGCTGTGTAAATTTATAAGTCAGCCTTGTGCTGGTAGTATACAGTGTCTAGGACACGCGAACGCTTAAGGCTGACGCTTTTTTTTACGCTATGTCCGTAGAAAGTGTTGCTGCGCCGATTGAGCCTGTCGAAATCAAGCAATATCCACAAAATATGTGGTAGTTTCGAGAGCCTCAACCACCACATATCCTATAGCAATACAATTTCCGGATACAGCCTTTTTTTATATACAGAAGAAAAGTCAGAAAATTAGGGCAGCTCAGAGCTGCCTGCCGAGTTTAAAGCCTTGAAATTGCAAGGCTTTAAACATCGCATTTTTAAAGTTGTCTCTAAAAATTGCAATTTTTAGAGACTTCAATTAGATTGATTATTTGACGGAAAAAGGCTGTTGTGGTATATTAAA
>NZ_JAZUGX010000061.1:0-4759 GCF_045641405.1 Treponema sp. | reverse complement strand
AGTTTTATACAAATTCGTTTCTTTCATCTTATGATTAAGATGAGAAATTAATATTAAAGCAACGAATTCCAAAAACAGTTTTCCATCAAGACTTCTTTCGGATTTGCATAAAGTACGTCGCATGTTAAGCCTGTCTTTGATATTACCGAAAGCTTTTTCAACTACATCCTTCCTTCGATACAAATGCAGAGCAGTAAATGCGTCCATTTTTTCATTTGTTACAAGAGCGAAATAGCCGAGATAACGACGTGCTTCTTTTATTGCTTCTTCTTTGTAACTTACCTGTCTTCCACGTACAGGTGTCTCTTTTACTTCAAAGAATTTTTCATAAGATTTTCTGTGACTCTCAACAAGATTGCCAGTCTTCAGTTCTGAGTACATTTCTGCAATTCGTTTATCAAAAGCCATCTCATCATCAGCACCTTTTTCGATGCTGTAGTAATAGTGAATGTACATTCTTCTCTTATCTTTTATGACATCGCCTTTATATGGACGTTCCTGCGTATAGTCCCAGTCTGCGGATACTGTATATCCATAAGTAGCGAGACTTTCATCGAATTTGTTGAACATGCGGATATCATCATATATCTCGTCAAGATGCTTTTTGAAAAATTTAAGAGACAGTTTAACTCCAACAAGGAACTTCACATGATCTTTATAAAGTCCGTTGATATTTGATTCAGAGAAAAAGCCTCTGTCCATAACAAATTTGGTTTTTCCAAATCCCATGATATCAAGATCTTCAAGAAGATGCTTTACAGTTTTTGAATCCGGGATATTTCCGGCAAGTTTACGATAATAAAACGGAAGCTCGGATTTCTCTCCAAATACAAGCAGAAGATTAAGTTGAGGAAGACTATCATCTTCTTTGTTTTTGCCCCACTGAACCTGGTTTAGTGTTTCTGAATAACTTGATATACTGGTGCTGTCGTATGCCCAGTATTCGTCTTCTACTCTTCGTTTTGCCTGAAGTCGCATAAACTTTGTTATTTGATCATCTGTGATTGATGCAAACAGTTCGCTGCTTCTTGGTGAAGTTATATCCTGTCCATAAGGATGTTTGTGAGTAAAATTCCATTTTTCAAATCTGTACAACGGGTTATTATCTTCAAGTATCAGATAATATGCGATTGACAAAATCTGATTATACATATCAGGAAAGCACTGTTTTAAATCTGCGCTAAGCCCTATTTCATCAGAAAAACAATTGAGTAGATATGTCGCCCCATAATAAAGATGCCTGGATTCAGTGAAAGGTTTCGGTCCCGGCTTAATCGCTAAAGCAGTACTTTTCTTAGTCTCTCCTTTTTTCGCTCTTCCTCTGGTAGGGACAATCTCACCAGTATCCGGATTGACCTTTCCAACACATACTCGTTTTGCACGTGATTGCTTCTTTTCTTTATCCCAGTAATATTTTGTATCATAAGCGTATGTGATTCCGCTACGTTTATCAGTTTGAGTTACAATTGCCATATCCAACACCTCGTCATGTTTATATACTTATATTACACACCATGACGATGGAAATGTCAATAGAAAACTACGTGTTTTTTCGCGATTTTTAGCCATTTTAGGAGGTAAAAACCTCGTCATGTTTCCGAGAATGTAGGATAAACAGCAAAGCATATCTCATCGAAATACTGAGCGTAGAATTCGTCTATAAGAACGGTTCTGAAGTATTCTGCGACATTTTCCGGTTTGTTATGAAACGCTCCGCATCCCCATGCTCCGAGGACAAGGTTTCTGTACTTGTTTTCCTTTGCAATAATTTGTCTTGATACAATATTAGTAATGTGGTAAAATGTATATTAATATTCAGGAAAGCACTGATTTATTCATAAATCAGTGCAGGGGTATAGGGGCGAAGCCCGTTTTTCCTTACTTTCGAATATCCGGCGCAGCCGGATATTCGTTTTAATCAGCGTTTCCTTAAATGTTGTAATCGAGTTTTCTTTCGTCGATGATTCTCTTTGACTTGTGTTCTGAACGTGTGTTAAGGCCTCCGTCAGGATGAACAACAACGTTTGCCGGCTTTACACCTATTCTTGCCTTAAGAGCATCTGAAACTCTCTGAGCAACTTCTTCATCTGAAGCAGCGTTGTCAGCATTCTTTTCAATCTCAACTGCGTATTTGCATGTAAAGTCCTTTTCAAATACACGGATAAGATACTCACCTGTTATGCCGTCAAGGTTTCTGATAACTGCTTCGATATCGCTCGGGAATACATTAACGGCTGAAACAATAAACATGTCATCCTTACGTCCGTTGATATAGATTCTGCCGTGTGTTCTTCCGCACTTGCACGGAGTCTGGTCAATACGTCCGATATCGCCTGTTCTGAAACGGATAAGCGGTCTTGCGTGCTTGCGGAGTGTTGTGAATACAAGCTCACCTGTCTCACCAGGAGGGAGAATTTCACCTGTGTGAATATCCACTGTTTCAACGAGAATGTGGTTTTCTGCGATATGAAGGCCGTCGTGGTATTCGCAGTGAGCAGCACATGCGCCGAAAATATCTGAAAGTCCGTAGAAGTCATATACCTCTGCGCCCCAGAGATCTTCGATTGCCTTTCTTGTTGCACCGATTGAACCGCCGAGCTCACCGGCAACGATGATTTTCTTTATTGAGAGATCCTTCTTGGGATCGATGCCTGCCTTCTTAGCCTTCTCACCGAGCTGCCATGCGTATGACGGGCTTGTCCAGATGATTGTAGGCTGATATGTCTTAAGGATGAAGAGAAGTCTTTCACTTGGAAGAGTACCGCCCCAGATACACAGTGCACCAAGATTCTGAGCGCCGATTACGTCAGGTCCGCCAACATAAAGCGAGAAGTTAAGTGCATGAACGTATCTGTCCTTTGGTCTCATTCCTATCTGCCAGAACCAGCGGCTTTCTGTATCCTGAAACTCATCGAAGTCCTTCTTTGTGAACGGACTCATTGTAGGAACGCCTGTTGAACCTGATGATGTGGAAATAAAAACAACATCCTCTTCAGGTACTGCAGCAAGTTCACCGAGAAATGAACCTACGCCCTGTGTGTCACGCTGTGTTGTCTTGTTGATAAAAGGAAACTTCTGAATGTCTGAAAGTGTTCTGATATCCTCAGGCTTTACTCCGGCCTCATCAAATGAACGTCTGTAGTAAGGTGCATTGTCATATGCAAACTTTACAATCTCCTTAAGGTCTTCAAGCTGCTTCTTTTCAAGCTCAGCTCTCGGCATTGTTTCGAGTTTCTCATCCCAGAATTTATTATTAACATCTCTTGTTACTGAATTACTCATTTCTATTTACCTCCGTAAAAATTAATATATTATCCTATCAGTTCAATAGGTTTTCTTTCGATGTTTTTATTATACATCATCAATTCCTACTTGTCCAATATGTATTAATAATAAGGAGTTATAGAATGAGACTATAGTCATTATGTTCCGGTGAATGCAAAAAAAGCCGTAAACTTCCCTCCGGACGGGCTGTTTACGGCTTTGTGTTATGTACCTGAACTGTTATCAGAACTGAAGTTCTTCAGGAGCTGCAGTAAATGAACAGATTGTTGCCTTGATCTGATCAAGATAAAGTGCATTTGTATTGTCATCACCGGCTGTGTACATTGAACCAAGATGAGGATAGTCAGCAAGAAGTGCCTCGTGAACTTCCTTTCTGTTGTCTGCAGTGAGAACACCGCTTACGCGGATCCATCTTCCCTGCTTGTCCATAGCTGAGATTTCAAACTTTGAGTTTGCAGCAATCTGCTTTGAAACGTCCTTTGACTTTGCAGTAAGAATATAGATTCTGCCTTCGAAAAGTGTTGCTGTTCCGAAAGGTCTTACTCTTGGCTGGTCTCCGTCAGTTGTTGCAAGATAGTAGGTTTCTGCATCCTTAAGGAATGCGTGTAATGTTTCAATAGCGCTCATAGTAATTTTCTCCTTATAGTTTCTGCCAGACAGACCTGCCCGCTTCTGCAACAGAAATACCGTTTCTGTCCGCTGCCGCTGCAAGGTCGTCATATTCGGCTTTGTATTTTGTAACACCGTATCCGGATGATTTTTTTACACGGATATCACCGTACGGTGTATTTACTGTATTTATCTCACGTCTGAGAACATAGCGTCTGCATATATTTTCACGGATACCGATTGTTGTGGTATGTCTGAAAACAAGGCCGAGCATCCTGTCTCTGTCCTCAGGCCTGCACAGACACGTGAGCATAACCCCCGGACGTGATTTTTTCATTCCGACAGATGAAGTAAACACGTCAAGTGCACCGTTTTCGAGAAGAATTTTCTGTGCATATCCAAGCTCCTCGCCTGTCATGTCATCTGTATTGCACACAAGTTCAAGAACCTGGTCGGTCCCGTCCTCTGTCTCACCAATAAATGCCCTTACGCAGTTGAGTACAGGGAACTTTTTCTTTCCGATACCGTATCCTGTCTTTTCCGTTCTCATAACCGGCATACCGGAAAATTCGCCGGCGAAATATTTAAGAAGTGCTGCACCTGTAGGAGTACAGAGTTCACCCTCGACACTTCCGCTGTACGCAGGGATACCATGAAGAATATATTCAGTTGCCGGAGCAGGCACCGGAAGTATTCCGTGTGCACAGTGAACGTGGCCGTAACCTGTGTTTACGGGTGAAACCACAACTCTGTCAGGAGCAAGCATATCCATGAGAAGACAAACTCCGGCCACATCTGCAACCGCATCCATGTTTCCTACTTCATGAAAATGAATCTGCTCAGGAAGAAGTCGGATCGTAGCCAT
>NZ_JAZUGX010000060.1:0-35661 GCF_045641405.1 Treponema sp. | reverse complement strand
CTTAAGATAATAATCCTTGCTTACAAAACCGTTTACAATCTGGATTTCATCAAAGGAAACAGGTTCTGCAAATTCAACAGTAATTGATTCTCCAATGCCAGAGCCTTTCTGGTCAGCCTCGCACCAGGTGCTGTTAAAGTCTCCGTCAAGAATGTTGATGGGCGGATAAAGATATTTTCCATCAAACTGGGCTTCAACAAGTTCGCTTGTGGCTGTTACGGATTTAACGGATGCAGATTTAGACTGTGCCTTGAACCATTTTGACTGGGCAAAAACACTTGCTCCAAGTAAAAGGCTTGTGGTAATGACAAAAAACTTTTTCATATTTCCCCCTGGTTTTATCTTGAAAAAATCAGTGTTAGAAATCATTATACACATATGTTGAATTCTTTTAAACGGTTTATTTTTAATAAGGTTCTGGATTTTTTTCCTTCAACCTGCTTTGGATACAGAAGATTTATCCTTCGACTTATGAATGTGGAAATTGCTTCAACTGCAAAAATAAACTGCGGTTTTAGAATTTACGGACCAGGAAAAGTCATCATAAAAGACAATGTGTGGATAGGACAGAATTGCCATGTCTATACTGCTGGATTCAATACTGTCACCATTGGCGAAAACTGTGAAATAGGACCAGAGACCACTTTAAACTGCCAGAGTCATCATATAGAAGGAAGTGAACATAGGGCAGGCAAGTGCATCCTTCACGACATTGAACTTGGTAAAGGAATCTGGTGCGGCATGAGGACTACAATTCTCTGTGCAAAAATTGGTGCTGGAGCTGTCATAGGTGCTGGAGCCTTGGTTCTCAATGATGTCCCTGAAAATGTCCTTGCGGCTGGAGTTCCTACAACCGTAAAGAAGGAACTTAGTAGATAAATGATAAAATCAGTTTCAAAATTTAAAATAGTTCTTCCGGTTATAATTGCAATTGCGGTTTTTGTGTGCAGATTGCAGATGCTTTTGCAATCATCTGAGCCCGCAGGCCTTGACGGATATTTTTATGCGCTCCAGGCAAAATCCTTTGCGTTGAACGGTCGCCTGGAAAATCCCGACTACAAAATTGGATATTATCTCTGCGGTGTATTTGCCTTCATATTCAAAAATCCAATTTTGGGCTGCAAGGTCTATTCTTCCTTTGTTTCAGCATTGTTGGTTTTTTCCATATATATCGCATTGAAATCCCTTAAGGTTGATTATGGTTTTTCGGTTTTGGGAACGGCGGTTGCCTTTTCTTCTTTTGCGCTAAGTTCCATGTGCATCAATTTCATAAACAATCTTACAGGAATAACTTTCTTTATTTTTTATGTAGCATCGATTTTTTCTGTTTCTTCAAAAGATGAAAAGATAAATACTGACTTTATACTGCCTGCGGTTTTGTTTGCCCTTTGCACTCTAAGCCATCTTGTTTCTGCGGCTTTTGCTTTTGTCTTTACGGTGCTTGTTCTGTTGAGAAAATTGTCCTGTAAAAAGCAGCTGATTCTTCTTGCCCTTTCAGTTCTTGCGGGAGTTATTCTGTTTTCAAGGCAGCTTCCAAGATTTCATTCTGTTTTTAGCATTGGTCCTGTTTTACCAGTCTTTTCACAATTCATGAAGAAGGCCATTGGATTCAGTATTTCTCTTGAGCTCTCTGTGATTTTTGTTCTTTGCTGGATTTCTTTTGTTGGTGCTGTCTCCTACTGCATTCATAAAAAAACTTTTGACATTCTGCTTTTCTTTGTTCCTGTTTTGTTTTTTCCTTTCTGGAATCTTAATGTCCTTGATATGGGCTACAGGATGCTTCTTAGTGCAGTGCCCGCAGGCATTATAGTTGTTTTCTTTGTTCTGGATAGAGTGATTAAAACTAAAAAGAAAAGACTGATATGCCTTATTCTTTCCCTTGTCTTTATTTTTGTTGGATTTACAACAAAATCAGTCTACGATGTAAATCGGGATCCGCCTTATGCCTATTACAAAAAAATTGTGCAGAATATTGAACTTCCAGATGATTCCCTTTTGATTGCACACCTTGGGATGAATCATGTTTACACCTATGAAAAAAATCTTCGTGATGCCCTTAACTATGTTCCAGATTTTCCTGTTCCTGTGGAAAAACTATGGCGCTTGGCTTACGGTGTAAATCCCATTGCCATTGAAGACAAGCTTTATGATGAACCTGAAGAGATTCTGGAACGATGCATAAGGAAAATCGATTCATCCTATATTTTGATTCGGGAAGACCTGTGGCAGAAATTCCTCGAAAGGGAAGAAGAGATTTATGTAAATAATTACTTAAACTGGTTTAATCCACATACGGTAAGACCTGCTTTCATCAGAAAAAAAAGAAATAATTAAAAATAGAAGGAGTTGAAAATGAAAAAAATATTTATATTGGCATTATTAAGTGGATTTTTTTTGTGCAGCTGTAGTGCAAAAAAGAATGAGACAGTTGCTAATCTTTCCGTTACAGAGGAGCTTAAAAGTTTCATCAGTAAGCAGAAGAACGGGGCTTCAAAGACTTTTAAATATTCAGGAACAATAAAAAATGATGACTGGAAACAAATTGCTAAACTCATAAATGGCAGTAGTTGTGATCTTTCCCTTGATTTTTCTGAAGCTACCTGTTCAAAGAACGATATGAAATCTTACATTCCTTCGGACTGTTTTAAAAGTACAGCCAGACTGACAGGAATAAAGCTTCCTGATGGACTAGAAGAAATTTATAATAACAATTTCTGTGATTGTACTGATCTTAAATCATTTTATTTTCCTAAGAATACTGTAATAAAATTCATTGGTTATGGAGTTTTAACTCGTGTTCATAGTCTGGAAGAAATCCATCTGTATAATTATAGTGGCTTAATTACGAATTCTTTTCTGCATCATCTAGGTAAGCTTAAACTTCTTGAAATGCCTGAATATCCTGTGCGTATGGAAAGGAATAAGGATGATTTTAAGGAAGATGATTTCGGCTCAATTAAATTCGTTCAGATGGGAAAGAAAAAAGTTCCTTTTGATGAATGGTTTGAATTGTGCAAATCAGTAGAACCAAAAGATGTTGCAATTGCTTCTGCAAAAACTTCTTCCTGCGCTGCTGAAAAATACTCTGCAGATAAACTTATTGATGACAGTTGGACCAGCTGGGTAGAAGGTAAGGATGACGAAGGAATAGGGGAAACAATTGAGCTTACACTTTCAGAACCTACTTCCATAGCTTGTTTGGAATTGAAAAATGGTTTTGGAAATTTTGACTACTATCTTTCAAATAACCGCGTAAAACAACTTGAAATCACTCTTGATGACATGGCTGAAACTACAGCTGTCTATGATATTGCTGATTATCCTTTTTTTCAGACAATTCCTATTTTTAATTATAAAAAAGCCTATTCAAAAATTAAATTGACCATAAAGAATGTATACAAAGGAACTGGAGCTGATAACGATACCTGTATTTCAGAAATCCGTGTGAATAATTATTTTAAAGGGTATGAAATGGATCCAGGGTATAACCGACTAAAATCCACATTAGGTTCTCTGGAGCATGGATACGAATATCGTTTTTACCCTGTTTCAGATGGCCGACATATAATGGCTGTAAATCATTATGATGAAGAAAACTATGAAACAAAAGAGTTTGCGGGTTTCTTTATTTATGACAACGGAAAGTGGAAGTCTGTATATGGCGAAGCTTTAGGATTTGAAAAAACTTCTGCACCATCTTCAATTCAGTCTGTTATAAATTTAATTGAAGAACTAAAAACCAGAAATATTAAATACAATCTGCGTAACAGCAGAAATAATAAAATCATGATCTATCCTTTCAAGGAAAAACTGAAATTTGAATTCATTTGTAAAGAAGACGGTTTTTCAGAATATGAAAAAACTCCATTCTCTGTACTGTGCAATGGAACTCCTGAAGAATTACAGAAGTATGGTAACTGGAAAAAAATCCTTTATGACGATGCGGGTGGAAATTATAATTTCCTTGTTTATGCTGCAATATTCAATACCAATCCTTCGATGATTCAATATCTTGTTGAAAACGGATATTCGCCAAATGAATATTATTCTGAAGGCGATGCATTAAAAATTACTCCTTTTGAGGCAAGCATAAAATACAATAACCAAATTACCAAAGCTGCATTGATTTCATTAGGTGCCTCCTATCGTGAAGAACTTCTTATTGATGCTTTTATAAAAGGAAACCTAATTGAATTCAATAATTTGGTTCAGTGTTATGCTGATGTTTCTTTCATTTTGGGGCACTGCAATACTGCTCTGTATCGCTGGCGTGAATTTGGAGTTGGTGAACCTTTGATTCCACATATGGAGAAATTCCTCAATATTTTAAAGTCCCGCAATGTAGATTTCTCTCAGATAGTTGGAGATGAAAAAGGTCGTGAAACTTCATTGCTTGATCAGGCCCTAAGATATGGTCCAAAATTCCTGAACCTTGTTCTGCTTTATGACTGGAAAATCAAGGGAAATGAAATTGCCGATTACATTTATGATTCCCGCTATCATGATGACAGAAAAGAATTCATTTCTGTTCTTGAAAAACTTGATAGAAAATCACCTTTTAAGGATCTGTCAGAAGATCAGAAAACCAATATTACTTTTAAAATTGCCTACGATGCTTATTCCATTGATGAAATAAAATTCTTTGCAGATAGAAATGCACTTTCCTTTAACACAAAGGATATATATCTCGCAGGAAATATTAATGTTATTGAAAATCTGATGTATGATCTTAGGAAAGATAATGATCATGATGAAGTAATTAAATTCTTGATTGAATCTGGCGCCGATGTGAACCAGACATTCGTGAAAGGTGGCAAAACCAATACTTTGATGGGAACAATGATGCGTTCTATTTACTACAACTCTGTCTATTGCGAAAAGCATTATAAGCTCTTTGAGTATTTATATAAAAAAGGTGGTCGTCCATCTTATGAAGAACTGAATTATTATGTTGTCGGTTATGGACTTGATTCACCTTATGATTTCACTGATGAAGATTTTGAGATGCGCTTTAATTATATCTATAAAACTTTGTTCCACGATTATTCTGGAAAAATAGTTTCAGAAGGAAAAACTCTTGCTCAGCTTGTAATTGAAAAACTTGGAAAAAAATATATTGATGATATTATGTTGGGAAAACTTGAGGTTAAACTTCGTTGGATGGTTTCAGAGCTGAAGGCGGCTGGCTGTGCCGAAGACTGGAAAAAAGAGTGTTTTGAAAAGGCAGGTTTCTCTAAGGAATTTTCCGAGCGGGTTGGAATATAAAATAGGGCAACTGTTTGCTCAAAATGGTTTTTCATAAATTGAAAATCAACTCTCTTTATGGGATAATACACTTAACAGATTTATAAGGAGCAGGTCATGAAGGTACTTGTTATTGGTGGTGCAGGATATATTGGCAGTCATGTTGTAAAGGAACTTATGGCAAAGGGCCACAAGGTAACTGTTTTTGACAATCTTTCAAGCGGACTTAAGCAGAATCTTTTTAAGGAAAACGGATTCATCAAAGGTGATATCCTCAAGGTAAAGGATCTTGAAAAAGCTTTTGCAAAGGGATTCGATGCTTTTATTCATCTTGCTGCTTTCAAGGCTGCAGGTGAATCAATGATCTGTCCTGAAAAATATTCCATCAACAACATTACAGGTACACTGAACATCCTTAATGCCGCTGTAAAGTATAACTGCCTTAACATGGTTTTCAGTTCAAGTGCAGCAACTTTTGGAGAGCCACAATATATTCCTATTGATGAAAATCATCCAAAGAATCCTGAGAACTACTATGGATTTACAAAACTTGAAATAGAAGAATTCATGGCTTGGTATGAAAAAATCAAGGGGCTTAAGTTTGCTGCCCTCCGTTATTTCAATGCTGCAGGTTATGATCCTGAAGGTGTTCTTTACGGTCTTGAAAAGAATCCTGCAAATCTTCTTCCTATTGTAATGGAAGTTGCCTGTGGAAAGCGCGATAAAATGAAGATTTTCGGACAGGATTATCCAACTCGTGACGGTACATGTATCCGTGACTACATCCATGTATCTGATCTTGCAACAGCCCATGTTATGGCTCTTGAATATATTTCAAGCAAGAAGGAAAGCCTTACTCTTAACCTTGGTACAGGCAACGGAATCACTGTTACAGAAATGGTTGATGCCGCCCGCCGCATTACTGGAAAAGAAATTAAGGCAGACTATGTTGAACGCCGTCCTGGTGATCCTGCCCAGCTTACTGCCAAATCTGACCTTGCAAAGGAAAAACTTGGTTGGGAAGCAAAGTATAGCGATGTGGATACTCTCATCGGGTCAACGTACAATGCATACAAAAAGTTCTACAAGATGTAGTTAAAATAAAGCCGGTCTGGATGATCGGCTCTTTTTTTTTGACTTAAATTATTATACTCTCTATAATTGGAGTATGAACAACGAAGAATTCAATCAGCTTAAAGATTTTATCTATGAAAATACTGACTTTGCAGTAGACCTTGAAAAGACAATTACAGCAGTTCCTGCTCTTGCTCCTGAAAATGGTGGAGACGGGGAAAGTAAAAAATGTGCCGCTCTTGAACAGTGGCTCATTGCAAACGGAATAAAGAACCTTGAACATTTTGATGCTCCTGACAGCCGCGTATCTTCTGGTGTCCGTCCTAATCTTGTTGCTACGATTCCAGGTAACCTTGATGACTACAATATCTGGGTTTGTGCCCACATGGATGTTGTTCCTGTTGGAGAACTTTCCCTTTGGAATACGGATCCTTGGCAGGCAGTGGTAAAAGACGGAAAAATCTATGGCCGAGGCGTAGAAGACAATCAGCAGGGACTTTGTTCTGGAGTCCTTGCGGCTTTGAGTTTTGTAAAGCAGCATATCATCCCTGAACACACAATCAAGCTTCTGTTCATGGCAGATGAGGAAGTTGGTTCAACATACGGAATGCTCTGGCTCTGCAAGAATCATCCGGAGCTTTTTGGAAAGAATGACAGAATCTTTATTCCTGACGGTGGTGATCCTAATGGCGAGACTATTGAGATTGCAGAAAAAAATCTTCTCTGGCTTAAGTTCCATACAATCGGAAAGCAATCCCACGGAAGCCGTCCTGACCAGGGATGCAATGCAAAACTTGCAGCCTGTGACCTTGCCATGCGCATCAATGATTTTGAAAACAAATTTGGAAAAAAGGATTCCATGTTTGAGCCTGACCATTCCACATTCCAGCCTACGATGCAGAATGCCAACGTTAGCGGAGTCAACATCATTCCTGGTGATGATGTCCTTTGCTTTGACTGCAGAATCCTTCCTTGCTATACGCTTGATGAAGTGCGTGCAGAAGTTGCAAAGGTTGTTTCTGATGTTGAAAAAAAATACGGCGTGAAGATTGAAGTTTCTGTACCTCAGTCCGCACAGAGTCCTGCAACATCAAAAGATTCCCCTGTGGCAAAGGATCTTGCTTCTGCCATAAAGGCAGTCCACAATGTGGAACCAAAGTTCATCGGCATTGGTGGAGGTACTGTTGCTGCTGAACTCCGCAACATGGGAATTGATGCTGTCGTATGGTCAACCATGGATGAACTTGCCCATCAGCCAAACGAATACTGCATCATCGAAAACATCGCAAAGGATGCTGCAACAATTGCTTATCTTGCAATTCTTTAAAATGAAAGTGGCTGGTTTCAAAATTGGGACCAGCTGTTTTATTTTATGAAGCATTATTAAATCACTTTGTTTTCCTTCATTTTGAGTTTCAGCGTTCTGCAGTAGATTATCCAGACCCAGGCTGCACCTAAAATCCAGATGATTGGTTCTGTTATTACAATTCCCGTAAACCCAAGGCATGGAACGAAAACAGCGACTGCAAGAACCTTTACCAGCATTTCCATGATGCTTGCAATTACAGGTGTCTTCTTTTTGTTCATTCCCTGAAGTGCACTTCTTACGATTACCAGTACGCTTACAAAGGCATAGAACGGAAGGTTTGTTATCATGTAGAATTTTCCAGCGTTGATTATTTCATCACCGACATAGTTTCCTGTAATGGATTTGACCATTCCTTCTGCAAAGAAGATTACAGCAATCCATTCGAGGGCGTTGATTATCCATGCGATAAGGATAATCTGTCTGGTAGCCTTCTTTATTCTGTCAAACTGCTTTGCTCCATAGTTCTGACTTGTGAAGGCTGCTGCGGTTGAAGAAAGGGCTCCTCCCGGCATGAAGAAAAGCTCAACATATTTTCTGCCGGCTGTATAACCTGCTATGACATCTGCACCAAGGCTGTTTATTCCAGTCTGAAGAATAACGGTTCCCGTGGTTACTACTGAAATCATCATGCTCATTGAGATGCCTTGAGGAATCATCAATGAAAGATAGTTTTCCTTCATGCTGAAATCCTTCAGCGAAACGATCAAAGTGCGTCTTCTGAAGAGGCAGTAAATCAGGCTTGATATTCCTGCTACCAACTGAGAAATTACTGTTGCCACTGCTGCTCCCGCAACTCCTTTTTCAAGTATTGCGATGAAAACATAGTCAAGAATGATGTTCAATACAACGCTTACAATTTGAAAAACCAATGGAATGAAACTATCGCCTAAGGCCCTAAGCACATTCGATATCACGTTGTAAAGCATTGATGATGAAAGTCCAAGAATTGATATTGTCAGATATGCGGAAGCGATTCCATGGATTTCTTCTGGAATCTGAGTCCAGAAAAGAATTTTTTCTTTCAGTACTAATCCGATGGCCGTAAGAATCGCAACAAGAATTACGGAAAGAAGATATGTATGTGCGATTGTTTTCTTAAGCTTGCTTTCATTTCCTTCACCGTAAGCCTGTCCTATGATGATGGAAAATCCCGATGCAAATCCCCAGCAGATGAAGTTAAAGAGATTTGCAATGTTTGATGTTGCTCCGACTGCGGCAAGTGGATCCGTTCCAAGAAATCTTCCTACCATCATTGTATCAACGAGGGTATAAAGCCTTATGAGGGCAGTACCCGCAAGAAGTGGAATTGAGAACGAAATTATCTGTTTTGTAATGTTTCCTTCAGTTAATTTTTTCATGAGACAACTTTACTATTGTGCAAATGGACCGTCAATAAAGTCATACTATAATGGTTATTTAAATGGCAAAAATTGCAGGAAAAAACTCTTGACAAGTGTTTCTATTGATAGTAACATTGTTACTATCAATAGAAACAAGAAAACGAAGGGGTTCAGCATGGCAAAAAGAACTGACAGCATTTATTTGACTTTACCAAGTGACAGATATACACCATTCAGTCTGGCAAGAAAAATCGGAGCCAAGGCTATTCTTGAAAGTGCAAGATTCAACATGGGAAAAGAAAGGTATTCGATTCTCATGGCGGAAGAAGCCTTCCATATTCTTCAGGATGATGAAGGGATTGCATTTATCATTGATGGTCGCCGAGTTCCTTTTACCGCACAGACTGCTGGACTTTCTGATGACGAGATGATTGCTCCAGGTTCTACAGTAAAGCATGAGGTTGATGTTCTTGATGCCCTTCTTTATGTTGCCCAGGAAAATGAACTTCCTGTGAAAGGCATTCCTGTCCCTGCAAGTGGAGTAGGTTACTTGAGCTACGAGTTCTGTGCCCGCTGTGATACCATCAATCTTGCACCTCAGAAGGATGAACTAAAAATTCCTGAAAGTGAATTTGTTGCAGGACACCTTTACATTGTTTTCGATCACTTTACTGAAATGCTCCATGTCTTTGCCTTCAACTATAACGAACATCAGATTGATCTTCAGAAGGCTGTGGACAATCTTAAAAAGCGTCTCAATGATCTTGACTTTTCATACCTTGCTCCTCCTGAAGAACCTCTTCCTTGCCGTACAATCACAGACCTTGAACAGAGTGAACGCGAATACAAGGAAAAGGTTGTTGCCCTTAAGAAAGAAATCATCGCAGGTAATATTTTCCAGGCAGTTCCTAGCCGCCGCCTTCAGATTGAAAATGAAAACAGCGCCATGGAAATCTACCGCCGCCTCCGTTCGGTAAATCCAAGTCCATACCTTGTATTCATTGATTTTGGTGACAGGCAGCTTGTAGGTTCAAGTCCAGAAAGCCTTGTCCGTGTTCGTGAAGGCATTGCTTCAATCAGACCTATTGCAGGTACAAGAAGACGCGGTAAGGATGCTGCTGAAGATGAGGCATTGAAGGCAAACCTTCTTGCTGATCCTAAGGAAAAGAGTGAACACCTGATGCTGGTTGACCTTGCAAGAAATGACCTTGGAAGAGTTTGCGAAAGTGGTAGTGTTGAAGTTACCAGATATATGGACTGCGAATATTTCAGTCATGTAATGCATCTTGTAAGTGATGTTCAGGGCAAGGTAAAGGATGGCATGAAGCAGATTCAGGTTCTTCGTTCAGCATTCCCTGCAGGTACTGTAAGCGGAAGTCCAAAAATCAGTGCCATTGAAATTTTAAGCCGCCTTGAAAAAATCAAGAGACGTTTCTACGCAGGTGCCATCGGTTATCTTCAGACAAGCGGAGACCTTGACTTCTGTATCGGTATTCGCTGTGCGCTTAAGCAGGAAAGCACATGGACACTTCAGGCAGGCGGTGGAATTGTATACGACAGCAATCCTGACCGTGAATGGGAAGAGACAAACGAGAAATTGGGTGCTCTTCGTGCTGTCTTAGACAATACAAAAAAATAGTATTTTAAGGCTGTCTTTTGAATGAGGACAGCCTTTTTTTATTAAAATGTTGTCTTATGTAAATAAAGTGTTAAAATATTCCTTATGTACAACATACTTGGGGAATTCTGCTCGCTATTAATATCAGTTGTTTTTCTATTCTTTATTTTAACTTCTTTTTATCTTAAGGAGCGCAGAAATTTTTTATTTCTCCTCTGCGATATAAGCCTGCTTTTAACCTGTGGATCAGACATTCTTTCCTGTGTTTGCATAACGGAATTTCCAAAGTATTCCCTGTGGCTTTGTAATTTTACTTCCACTGTCTTCTTCCTGAATCTTTGTGCGCTGCCATTTATATTCTGCCTTTACTTCTATGCTTCCATCTCTGCCGTGCATAAGTTTTCAAAAATATATCATGGTGTTCTCATATTGATTTTTGCTGTCTACCTTTTCCTTGTAATAGGAAATCTTTGGACTGGCTGGATTTTCCGTTTTGACCCAGAGAAGGGATATGTTCGTGGAAATTTAAAATATTGTACTTTTATCATTACGGGACTTCAGGTTATTGTAACGGAAATTGCCGTTCTAAAGCACAGACGTGTTCTTTCTTCAAGAATGTTTTCTGTCTTTGTTTTATATCCTGTCATCAGTGCCATAGTAATGTCCTTTCAGATTTTTAATGAGTACTGGCTTATGTCTGGATGCTCTGGTGCAGTCACTATGATTCTTATGTACCTTGCAATTCAGTCTGACAGAATAGAAATAGATTATAAGTCCGGGTTAAAGACCGTTCAGTACCTTGAAAGGACAATGTCAAAAAAATTACGTGCCTGTACTCTGTCCATGATTTCTGTAGAAAACCTTGGAGTTCTTCAGGAAACATTTGGTTCCACTGAAGTTGATAACCTTGTATATAATCTTGTACGCTCTTTCCGTTTTAGCATCAGAGGAAGTTTTTATAGAAACGGTTCAAAGTTCATGGTGGTTTCTCCCCATGGTTTTATCGATACCCTCGAAAAACAGATTAAAGAAGCCTTTTCAAAATACATGAACATTCTGGATAAGGAAGGACGAAGCTATAGATTTGAATTTATTGCGGCAAGCATCAACATACCAGAAGATGCCGGTTCCTATGAAGAAGCAATCGAACTCTTGAAAGGTCTTATGGACAAAGCAAGAAAGGAAAAGACCTGCTGTGTTGTCCATAGCAATGAAAACTTCATGAATGAATTCAGAAGAAAGAAAACCATCATCAAGATTCTTGAAAGGGAACTTACCCCTTCATCAACGCAGTATCAGGTTTATTTTCAGCCTATCGTTTCGATTGAAAAGCAGAGGTTTGTATATGCGGAAGCGCTTTCAAGACTGATCGGCACGGAGATAGGCGACATAAGCCCTGCGGAATTCATTCCTATTGCAGAGAACAACGGTCTAATTGAACGGCTTGGAAAAGTCAACTTTGAAAAGGTCTGTGAATTCATCAGTCAGAACATGGATGTGGTAAAAGCAGTTTCCGTAAACTTTTCCGTTTATCAGATGCTCAATCCAGAGATTAAGGATTTTGTGTTTGGCACTATTGAAAAATATGGCATCAAGCCTGAGAACATCATCATGGAAATTACGGAGAGCATTCTCATCGATGATTTTGAGCTTATAAGAAACAGGATGGAAGAATTTGTCAAGGCGGGAATCATTTTCTATCTTGATGACTTCGGTACAGGCTTCTCCAATTTTGCAAATGTCATTCGTCTTCCGTTCTATACAATCAAGATTGACCGTTCCTTTGTTCTTATGATGGAAAAGGATGAGGAGATGCTCAAACTGGTCAAGAACCTTATTTCAACCTTCAAGGATTCCAATCTTAAGATTCTTGTTGAAGGCGTTGAGACGGAAAAGCAGGATGAACTTGTAAAGCATGCTGGAGTTGATTACATTCAGGGATTCCTTTATTCAAGGCCATTGCCTATGAGTTCATATCTTGAGCTTCTTAGAGGGCAACAAAAAAAGAATAGCTAGTGGTATTGGTATCCTGTCGATTTCATGCTCTTGAATCGGCAGGTTTTTTTTTGAAAATTCTCCTTGACAGATGTTTCTACTGATAGTAACATTGTTACTATCAGTAGAAACATTAGAAACAGGAGAAATTATATGATTCTTGTAATCGATAACTATGACAGTTTTACATACAATGTGGTTCAGGCTTTGCAGCGCCTTGGCAATGAAGAAGTTAAGGTAGTACGCTCAAAGGAAATCACAGTCGAAGAAATTGAAAAGCTTGATCCAAGCCGTCTTGTAGTTTCTCCAGGTCCTGGAACTCCATCGGAAGCAGGTGTTTCAGAAGATGCCATCAAATATTTTGCCGGCAAGATTCCTATTCTTGGTGTATGTCTTGGACACCAGGCAATCGGTGAGGCTTTTGGTGCTAAAATCGTTCAGGCTAAAAGAATCTGCCACGGTGTTGTTGAAGAAATGGATACGGATGGCCGTGGACTTTTCAGAATCGTTGGAAAGAAATCTTCATTCACCCGTTATCATTCACTTGTAATTGATGAATCTACTTTGTCTCCTGATTTTGAAATCACAGCACGTGCAGCTGACGGTGACATCATGGGTATCCGCCATAAGTCAATGATGATTGAAGGCGTTCAGTTCCACCCTGAATCAATTGCAAGTCAGGCTGGAGACGATATTTTCCGTGCCTTCCTTAACTACCGCAGGGAAAATCTTCCTGTGGCAGAAATACTCAACACTGTCATTGCAAAGAAAGACCTTACAGAAGATCAGGCTTGCCTCTTTATGGAAAACCTTGCGGACGGAACTCTTGATCCTTGCGTAACAGCAGGTGTTCTTGTGGGACTTGCATCAAAGGGACCTGCAGTAAGCGAAATCGTTGGATTTGCACGCGGACTCCTCAAGGTAAAGAAACCTTTGCCTGTTGAATTCCATAACCACGCGGAAATCGTCGGTACAGGTGGAGACGGAAAGGGAAGCTTCAATATTTCTTCATTGTCGGCAATTGTATCTGCAAGCTGCGGACAGACAGTCACAAAGCACGGTAACAGAGCCGTAAGCTCAAAGTCAGGTGCCGCAGACTTCTTTGAAAACCTTGGAATCAACATCATGGCTGATCCTGCAAAGACATGTAGCCTTATTGAAAAGACAGGTTTCGGCTTCCTTATGGCAACTGTTTACCACAGTGCAATGCGTTTTGCAGCTCCTGTCCGCAAGGCTTTGGGAATAAAGACTATCATGAACATCATGGGGCCACTCCTTAATCCTGCTTCTGCTGAATATGAAGTTCTTGGCGTATACTCAAAGGATCTGCTTGATACCTATGCACATTCGGCAAAGAAGCTTGGTGCAAAGAGGGTACTCGTTGTGACAAGTGAAGACGGTTATGATGAGATTTCTCCTTGTGCAATCACCCATTGCTATCAGATCAATGAGGATGGAAAGGAATATCAGTATTCAATCGATCCTGCAAAGTACGGAATCACTGATGCCGATGAAGCTGAACTCATGGGCGGTAATGGTGCAGACAATGCTGCCCTTGCAATGGATGTTCTGAACGGAAAAGGAAAGAAGACAATCAAATATGCAGTCTGCCTTAACACTGGTGCACTTCTTTACATCAGCGGAAAAGCAAAGACAATCAAGGACGGATATGACATGGCAATGGATTCCATCAACAGTGGAAAAGCACTTGCAAAGCTCAACCAGATTGTTGAAGTTTCAAAGAATGCTTAAGGCTGCACGGTAAAAAAGAATGCGAAACATCTTGAAGGAAATCTGCGACAGAAGATTGCAGGACATTGAAAAACTCGGATACTCTTACGGACATGAAATTCCTACGGAAAGAACAAGGCCTGTTGTTCCTTTTCTTCCAAAACCAGGAACAATCCTTGAAGTAAAGAGGGCATCTCCAAGCAAAGGTGACATTGCGCCTGGATTGGACAGTGCTGCAACGGCAAAGAGTTACATAGAGGCTGGAACTTCCGCCATCTCTGTCCTTACCGAAGAAAATTACTTTAAGGGAACTCTTGATGACCTTAAGAAGGTTGCTGATCTTGCAGACAGTCTTGGAAATAAAGTTGCAGTTCTCCGAAAGGATTTCCTTCTTGAGCCTGAAGAAATAGAAATTGCATACAGATGCGGTGCAGATGCCGTTCTTCTCATTGCAAGAATCCTTGATACGCCAAAACTTCTGCAGATGGCATCGAAGGCTTTTGAACTTGGCATTTCAATACTTCTTGAGCTCCGTGATGAAGAGGCTGTAGAAAAAGCTTTTGAGGTTTTGAAGCTTGCAGGAAAAATGAAATCCTTTGACAAGGTTGTCCTTGGAGTCAATGCCCGCGACTTGAAGACCTTTACCATCGACATGCTTATCCCATTAAAAATAAAATCAATGATAGAAAAGAAACTGGAAGCTCTTCCTGAAAACGAACGGCCTCAGAATGTCCGCGTGATTTCTGAAAGCGGAATTCTTTCTGTCCAGGCATCGGAATTTACAGGGAACCTTGGTTTTGACGGAATCCTTATGGGAGAAGCAGTTGCAAGGGATCCTGTAAATGCAATGAATTATGTGGATGCTTTCCTTAGGGGCGCAGAATCAAAAAGAAATGAAAATTCAAAATATGATTTCTGGAAAAAAGTTTCAGTTCTTTTGAACGAAAAGGAAAAATCAGGTAAGCCTCTCGTAAAAATTTGTGGAATTACAAATAATGCTGATCTTGAAAAAACTGAGGAACTTGGTGCAGATCTTCTCGGATTCATTTTCTGGGATAAGTCTCCACGTTCTGTAAAGAATTTTGAAATTATCGAAAGCCGTACCAATGCCCTTAAAGTTGGTGTGGTAGTTGATTTTACTACTGATGATTCTGCCAGGGCCTTTAAGCTTCTAAAAGAAAACAAAATCGATGCGATTCAGCTCCATGGATTTAATAAGGACAAGATTGAAGCGTTCTTCAAGTCTGAATTTAAAAAACTTCCACATTATTTTGCAGTCAATGTTTCGTCAAAAGAGGACCTGGAGTTGATTGAACTTCTTCAGCGTTACGGTGAACCAAGAATCCTTGTTGATGCAAAGGTTGGGGAAAACATTGGTGGAACGGGAACTTCAATACCAGAAGAACTTGTAAATGAGGTTTCCAAAATGACAAAGCTCTGGCTTGCAGGCGGCGTAAATTGCAGCAATGTAAAAGACATCCTTGCAAAATATCAGCCTGAACTTATTGATGCTTCAAGTGGTTTGGAAGAAGACAAAGGAATAAAGTCTCATTCCAAGCTTGAGGAATATTTCAAACTCTTCTAGACCTCGATTGATTTTTTATTGCAAAGTGCTATTATTCTTTCACTATGAACAAATTCGGTGGAGTAATGGCACTTGCCCTTTGCGGTCTCTTCTGGAGTACTGCAGGCATCTTCATTAAAAATGTAAATGCATCTTCTTTTACAATTGCAGGCTACAGAAGCCTTATTGCCCTTGTAACATTCATTGTTGCCTTAAGAAAATTCCCGATTTTCAGAATTAAAGATAACGAGGGAAAAACGGATAGAAGTTCAACTTTCTATTTGTGGGTTGGGGGCATCAGTTACAGTGCAACCATGATTCTTTTCTGCGCCGCCAACAAAATGACTACTTCCGCCAATGCTGTTCTCCTACAGTATTCCTATCCCATCTGGGTCATTCTCTTTGGGCCTGTTATTCTGGGTGAAAAAAACAGGAAGTCAGATTTTGTGACTGTTGTTGGAGTTCTTGTCGGTGTATTCCTTTTTTTCTACAGTGATCTTGATGCAGGAAAGCTTTTGGGCAATGTTCTTGCAGCCCTTTCTGGTGTGACTTTTGCTGGAACTACAATATTCATGAGGAAGCAGAGGAGTGAAGCTTCTGCAACATCCTTTATGCTTGCTCACCTTATTACTGCTGTTGTCTGCATTCCTTTCTATTTTACCAATGGCATTGCAGCTGGTGACTGGACCAGCATCATCTGTATTTTTGCACTCGGTGTTTTCCAGATGGCTTTTGCAAACCTTCTTTTTTCAAAGGGAATTGGAAGCGTTACAGCCTTGAGTGCAAGCATCATTACAATGATTGAACCTTTGATGAATCCTGTATGGGTAATGATTTTTGCCGGTGAAGTACCGGGACTTCTTTGTGTTATCGGTGGATTCATGATTCTTGGATGCATCATTTTCAGGGAATTCATAGCAAACCGCCAATCCTAAAAAATCTGAAGAAAACCCTTGACAGATGTTTCTATTGATAGTAACATTGTTACTATCAATAGAAACAAGGCGGTTATTATGTCAGACGACGGATTCTTTGGAAAATACGGTGGAAAATATGTTGCAGAAATCATGAGGCGTCCTCTTGATGAACTTAAAGAGGCTTTTGATTTCTACATGAAAGACAAGGACTTCCTTGAAGAACTTGATACAATCAGACGCGACTACATCGGCCGCGAAACTCCTTTATATTTTGCTCCAACAGCAACAAAACTTCTTGGTGGTGCACAGATCTACATTAAGCTTGAAGGTCTTGCAAATACAGGCGCACATAAGATCAACAATGCCATCGGTCAGTGTCTCCTTGCAAAACGCATGGGAAAGACAAGAATCATTGCAGAAACTGGTGCAGGTCAGCATGGTGTAGCAACTGCAGCAGCATGTGCAAAGCTTGGCCTTGAATGCGTAGTCTACATGGGTGAAGTTGATGTAAGGCGACAGCAGCCAAATGTTGCTACAATGGAACTTTACGGTGCTAAGGTTGTTCCTGTTACAAGCGGAAGCCGTACCCTAAAGGATGCCGTCAATGAAGCCATGCGTGACTGGGCGACAAACTTTGATACAACACACTATGTTCTTGGTAGTGCCCTTGGACCAGCTCCTTTCCCAGATATCGTACGCGAATTCCAGAGTGTTATCGGGCGCGAAGTAAAGAAGCAGTGCGCAGAAAGAAACGTTGACATCGCTGCCATGGTTGCATGTGTTGGAGGTGGAAGCAATTCCATCGGTTTCTTTGAACCTTTCATCAATGAAAAATCACCACGCCTTATCGGTGCTGAAGCAGGCGGAATCGGTCCTGGTGTAGGCGAAAACGCAAGCCGCATGACAGGTAATGCCAGCCGTGAAGGAATCGTTCAGGGATACAAGAGCCGCTTCCTTCTTGATGAAGACGGACAGAGCCTCCCGACACGTTCAATTTCTGCCGGCCTTGACTACATGGGAATCGGACCTCAGCTTGCAGAACTTGGCATGAGCGGAAGAATCGAATTTACTGCAATCCTTGATAAGGAAGCCCTTGAGGCAATCAACTTCTTTGCAAAGAACGAAGGTATACTTTTTGCAATGGAAAGTGCCCACGCAGGCGCCGCCGCAATGAAGCTTGCACCGACACTTCCAAAGGATAAGGCTATCATCATCAACATGAGCGGACGCGGTGACAAGGACCTCTTCATTACTAATCCTGTTTACCGCAGAGACAAGTGGATTGACTTCCTTGGTGCTGAACTTGACCGCGTTAAGAACAGCACAGACATCCATGATGCAGCATCCATGTTCAATAAGTAAGGGGAATTAAAATGGAAAAGATAAAGTTAATGAGCCATCTTGTGGCAGGATATCCAACAAACGAAATATCTCTTGATGTTGCCCGTTCCCTTGTGAAGGGTGGAGCAGACATCCTTGAAGTTCAGCTTCCTTTCAGTGATCCAAGCGCCGACGGCCCTGCTATTCAGACTGCCTGTACTGAAGTTCTTGCAAGGAACTACAGGACTGCAGACGGCCTTGCCTTCATAAAGCAGATTCACGAAGAATTTCCAGAAACAACGATATACATCATGAGCTACGGTTCTCTTATTTATACACCTGGCGTGGATGCTTTCTGCAAGAAGGCAAGTGAATGCGGTGTAAAGGGAATGATTATTCCAGACCTTCCATTCGATCATGATGAAGGACTTACTGAAGCCTGCAAAAAATATGGAATGGAAAATATTCCTGTAGCAGCTCCTAGCATGACGGACGAGCGTCTTTCAAAGCTTGCCAACGCAGGCTTTAAATACATTTACTGTGCTTTGCGCGCAGGTATCACTGGAAGCAAGACGACAATCGATGAAAAGACAATTGCTTTCCTCAACAAGGTTAGTGCAGGCGGCTCAAAAGTTTACGGTGGATTCGGCATCAGCAACGGCGAACAGTCTCATGCCCTTGCAAGTTCTGTTGAAGCAGTTGTTGCAGGTTCTGTTTTTGTCCGCATCATTGCTGAAAAGAAAAATGATGTTGAAGCCCTTAAGTCTGCCATTGTAGATAAGGCAAGGGAACTTACAGGACTTTAAGATTATTCTGTGTATGCAGTATAGTTTTTGATCCAGTTCAAAACTGGAACTGACCAGTGTCCGAAAAGCTCACTTTCAGAAAGCAGTTCATGATAGAACTTCTGAATGTGGGCTTTTATTTTATTCTTGTTTTCTTCAGTAACATCTTCAGCTTTTACAAAAAGATCTTTGATGAGTTCTTCTGCGATTTCTACAGTCATGATGTCAGGAGCGATTTTTGTCACCATGTACAATGCGGCAGGTATGCAGTTTACGCTGTGCTGCTTCATGTATAAAACTGATTCTGCGATTTCCACACCGTGTGAATATATTTCTTCATTGAAGTTTTTTCGTTCGTCTTCCGTAAAATCTTCCCTTGCAAGAAGCATTCTGTAGAAAGAAATTGTAAGGACAATTACCGCTATGTGAAGGCTTGGTACGCAGCAGTAGTGAGGGTCAGCCTTCTGAATGTTTTTTACGGCTTTTGTTTTTGGAGATGGTCTTCTTGTTGTCGTAAGATTCTTTGAATACACCTTGTAAGCTTCGTTGTATGCAAGTGAAATTCTCCTGAACCATTCGGCACACAATTTTAACCCTTTCATGTGTCCGAATTTTTTGAACATCATGGAAAGGGGACGAATCCAGTAATTGATGAAATCAAGGTATATTCCTGCGTAGTCTTCCCTGAAAGGAACCGTTGTGTCCAGCTCATGGTCTACGCTTGTTATCTTGATTCTTCTTAGGTGAATTTTCTGAAGGTACTGAAGGAGGAAAAATTTCCAGATGACAGTTCCAAGGTAGGGCAACAAAAAGAAAAGTCCTCTGATGCCCAGAATAACATTTGCGTAAGCCCTCATGACGCTGAAAGATGTGAGTTTCCTGTCACCGTAATTTTTCATTTTCCAAATACTTCCCTGGCGACTGCGACTGTCTGCATGGCATCCTTTGAATAATAGTCTGCCCCAATTTTTTCCGCATAGTCTTCTGTAAGGACTGCACCGCCAACAACAATTTTGCATTCTTTTCCTTTTTCTGCAAGTGCTGACCTTAGCTGTCGAATTGTTTCTTCCATGTTTGCAACGGTTGTTGTCATTAGGGCACTTAATCCTACAAGCTTGATGTCCTTTTCAAGGACTGTTTTTACAACTTCTTCTGCAGGAACATTTTTTCCAAGGTCGATTACATCGTATCCGTAATTTTCAAGCATTGCCTTAACGATGTTTTTGCCGATGTCGTGGATGTCTCCGAAGACCGTTGCGATTACAACAGTTCCCTTGCTTTCCTGCATATTGCCAGATTTTTCAAGATTCTCCTTTATCTTTGCAAAAGAATTGCTTACTGTCTCCGCACTTAGCAAAAGCTGTGGAAGAAATTTTCTTCCTTTTTCAAAATCCTTTCCTACGTTATCCAATGCAGGAACGATGCAGTTGTCGATTATTTCCACAGGCTTCTTTGTTTCAAGGAGTCGGTCGGTTGCATCCCCAGCCTGATCCTTGAAACCCTTTTCAATTATCTTTATGAGAATGTCCTCATCCTTGTCAGCGAAAGTCTGTTTTTCTTTTACTTCAGTTTTCTTTGCTTCTGAATCCCCTGCTTTTACAGGGGATTGCCTGGGGGTAACGTTCTGTGCCGTGCTTCCAGGTGTATTCACGCTGATTGAGATGGTTCCGTCTGCAATGGCGTCAAGGATGATTTTTTCCTTTGCCTTAGCTGTTGTCGGATCAACTGTTCCTGTGTAGGTTTCAATGTATTCAAGGCAGTTTTCGTCGTAGCCAGCAAGACTTCTGTAAGCCCTGTAGCTGTCCATCATAGGTGCACTGGCAGGGTTTATGATTGCTGCGCTTAGACCTGCATCAAGGGCAAGTTCAAAAAATCTGCTGTTGATGATGTCGCGGCGTGGAAGTCCAAAGGAAATGTTTGATACTCCAAGTACGAACTGAATACCTTGTGCCCCATATTTTTCCTTAAGGATGCGGATTGCCTTTACAGTTTCCAATGCGGCTTTCTGTTCGCTGCTGACTGTAAGGGTAAGGGTGTCGATGAATATGTCTCGGACAGGGATTCCGTATTTTCCAGCTTCCGCAATGATTTTTTCTGCTACTTTTACACGGCCTTCTGCTGTAGGTGCTATTCCGTCTTCGTCAATACAAAGGGCAACAAGGGAACCTCCGTAATGTTTTATTAAAGGCAGAACCTTGTCCATGACTTCTTTTTTACCGTTTACGCTGTTTACAAGGGCCTTTCCGTTGTAGTAACGGAGGGCATGTTCAAGAACCTTGTCTTCGCTTGAATCAAGCTGGAGTGGAGTATTGAAGGCTGCCTGGATTGTCTTTACGGCTAAGGTCATCATCTCGCTTTCGTCGATTCCAGGGAGTCCTGTGTTAACATCAAGAATGTGGGCACCGCCGTTAATCTGGCTTTCGGCTTCACCAAGGATGAAGTTCATGTCCTTGTTCTGAAGAGCTTCCTTGCATTTCTTTTTTCCAGTTGGATTGATTCTTTCACCGATGATTCTTGGACCGGCACTACCTCCAATCTGCAGTGCATGATTGTATGAGCAGATGTAGGTATTGTTTTCGTTTTCTTTTGTAGCCTGTGCAATCTTAAGATTGCCTGCCTTGATTTTATCTGCAACGGCCTTGATGTGTCCTGGTGTGGTTCCGCAGCAACCACCCAAAAGTGTGATGCCTTTGGCAAAGTTTTTAAGCTGGCTTTCTGAAAATTCTTCAGGCTCAACCTTGAAAACATCCTTGCCGTTTACCACTACAGGAAGTCCTGCGTTAGGCTGTGCAAGGACGGGAAGATGGGCGTATGAACAGAACTGTTCTGCAAGTTTTTCATCTTCATCAAGACTTCCGCCACAGTTGAATCCGATGACATCAACATGAAGGGATTCAAGGTATGTAACACAGGTGAGGACATCTGCACCTGTAAGGGTTCTAAGGTTTGACTGGAAGGTCATTGTAGAAACTACAGGAAGCTTTGTGTTTTCCTGGACTGCAAGGATGGCAGCTTTTACTTCATAAAGGTCGCTCATGGTTTCGATGATGGCAACATCTGCGCCTGCTTTTTCTGCAGTAACTGCACAGAGTTTGTAAGCTTCGTAGGCCTCATCAAAAGTCAGTGTTCCCATTGGTTCAAGAAGTTTGCCGATCTGTCCGCTGTCCCATGAACAGAAATGGGTTCCCTTTGTTTCCGGGTGTGCAGTTTCAAATTCTGCAATCACTTCTTTCTGGAGTTTGATTGCTTCGTTTATGTATTGCTCTGCAGAAAATTTTCCGCCTTCAACCTTTATAGGATTTGCACCGAAGGAATTTGCCGTGATTACATTTGCTCCGGCTTCAAGGTACTGGCGGTGTATGTCCTTTATGATTTCTGGATGATAGAAGTTCAGGTCTTCAGGAATCGTGTATCCGACAACGCCTGTCTTCTGAATCATGGTTCCCATTCCGCCGTCAAAAAATACAGGGGTGCGGTTTGAAATTGAATCTGCTAAAAATTTTCTGAAGTCTGCCATGTTTTACTCGTTTACTGCCTTGATGATTTCGTTGACGTTAGCGATGATGTCTTTGGTAACATCAGGTTTGTTCATGCTGTAGATGTGGATTCCGCGAATGCCGTTGGAAATAAGATCTATGATCTGGTCTGTTGCGTATGCAATTCCAGCCTGCCTCATTGCCGCAGGATTGTTTTCAAAGCGGTCACAGATTGCAAGTAGTTTTTCTGGAACATAGGCTGAACTGAGCTTTACCATTCTTGCAACCTGGTTTGAATTTGTTATCGGCATGATTCCTGCAAGAACTGGAAGATGTATTCCCTTTGACTGAAGGCGGTACAGATAGCTGTAGAGCATGTTGTTGTCAAAGAACATCTGTGTTGTAAGGAAGTCTACTCCCGCATCAACCTTGTGCTTAAGGTTTTCAATGTCGTCGATTCTGTTGGCGCTTTCAGGATGACATTCAGGATAGCAGGCTCCACCAACGCATAGTCCTGCATCCTTTAAAATCGGAACAAGGTCGGAAGCGTGGTCAAGACCATCTGCAGTTGCCTTTTCTCCTTCAAAATCCTGTGGATAGTCACCGCGGAGGGCAAGGACATTTTCAATTCCTGCGGCTTTCATTTCCGCAATGGTAGATCTGATTGTTTCTTTTGTATTGCCGACACAGGTAAGATGTGCAAGGGCAGGTGTTCCCATCTTGATTATCTGCTGGGCAATTTCTACTGTGTTTACTTTTGTAGTTCCGCCTGCACCGTAAGTGATGCTCATAAAATCAGGCTGAAGGGCGCTCAACTCCTTTGCGCAGGAAATTACGTTTTCAAAATTTGCCTGCTTTTTTGGAGGAAAAATTTCAAATGAGAATAATACTTTTTTGTTTTCAAGAATGCTTTTGATTGTCATGGTTATGATTTTATAGGAAAATCATTTTATATCCAATAACAATATAAATATAGTTTGATATAGTTTCTGTCTATAACTTACTGAACCAGATATTCGTCCAGTTTACGCATCCTTGCATCGTCGATTTTGACCAGAAGGTTCTTTTCCTGGGTTGGAAGCACAAGTCCCTTAGGCCCGTTTTTTGCACGGCGAAGATGCTTTACCTGGGTGTAGTAAAGGTCGGCCTGTCCGTTTTTGCGTGCCTTGGAATGATAGACGGCAAGATTTCCCGCATATAGAAGAATATCCAAAGGAACTGTTTTGTCCTTCTTTCCCTTGATGAAAACATATCCGCCTGCATAGTCTCTGGTGTGCATCCACATGTCCTGACCTTTTACAAAATGGCGCAAAAGCTCATCGTTTTCCGTTGCCGTCCTTCCGACGATTACAGTCCATCCTTCAATTTCGTAATGAAGTCCAGGGTGTGTTTTTTCTGTCTGCTGTTTAGGCTTCGTGTCATGGCGGAGCATTTGTTCTATTTTCAGGACATTCTTCTGCGTAACCATTTCATGGTATTCTCTGTCCAGTTCCGCAATCGCTTTTTTTGAAAGTTCAATGTCATGTTCCAGAGCTTCAAGTCCACTGGCAGCTTTTTTGTATTGCTCGTAATAGACGGCTGCATTTTCCTGAACTGATTTTTTGGGATCGATCCTGATGTGAACTTCTTTTCCAGTGTCGTAATCAACGCAGGTGAGGGTGCTTCCTTCTGCCTGTGATCCAAAAGAAAGGATAAGGTCACCTGTGTGCTTCAGGCTTCCAGAATTCTCAAAGTCCTTTTTCTTCTGCTCGAGTTTTTCAAGGGCAGCTTCCATTTTGCTGTGGCGCACGTTGTACCATTTTTCTGCCTGTTCAAGAAGACTCTCGCGGGAAAGGACCCTTGCATGTTCGGAATAGTAAAGGTCTATTTTCTGATTGAAGGTAAAGGACTTCTGTTCATCGGTAAATTCAATGTCAGAAAAATCGCGGACTGGAAATCTTTCAAGGGAAGCGGCCTTTTCTTCTTCTGTAACAGTCTTGTCTTCCGGAATGAAACTTCCGCCTGTTACTTCTCCCTTTTTAGGACGGCGGAACATGCAGTCAAGGATAGTTCCGTTTTCATCTGTAACGATAACATTTGCGGCGTTGGACCAAAGACGGATGTAGATGAAAAGCTTTTCCTTCCATGTGGAAATATCCATCCTTACTATGCGGTCGAGTCCCAGTTGAACTATGGAATTTATCCTCATTCCCTGAACGCGGGATTTCAGAAACTGATTGAAACGCAATGGTTTTTCATTCTTTGGTGGCTTGTATTTTGTAAGGTTGATTCTTGTAGCCTGTGGGGAAGTGCAGATCAAAATGTTTTCAAGGGTTCCTTTGTTGATTGCACGGAAACAAAGAGTATCAAAACCAGGCTGTATGATTTCCTGGATGAATGAACCTTCAAGATCCAATTCCGAAAGTATTGCGTTGATTTCGTTGCAGTTTAATGACATGGCTATATATTAGCACATCAGGGATAAAAGCAAAATGATTTTAAACTAACAATTTAAACTCAAATGAGTTGTTTGAAATTAAAATGAAACAAGTTTCATTTTTTTATTGACAGATGAAAAATTGGATTTATAATGAATCTAGTTTCATTTTTATTTAATCAAAACAGGAGGAAATAATGATCATTTCAATTGTTACCTATGCATTGCTCATAGGTTTGATTCTTGCAGGGGGAAAATTTGCAGGAATAAAGGGGTTTAACAAGGATTTTGTCAGCCTGAACAAGACGAAGGCTTTGAGGGGCTTGGCTGCACTTGGTGTCATACTTCACCATGTTTCTCAGCAGGGTGCTTTCAGGGAAACAAAGACACTTTCATTTTTTGCTGACATTGGCATTTATTTTGTTGCCATTTTCTTTTTCTGTTCCGGTTATGGCCTTGTAAAAAGCTATCTTACAAAAAAGGATTATCTTCATGGCTTCATTAAAAACAGGATTGTAAAGACCCTTGCCGTTCCTTTCTGGGTGAACTCAATCCTTTACGCCTTGTTTTTCTTCTTTGTGATTGGTGCGGAATATCCATTGTCAAAGTGGATCTGTGGAATTACAGGTATTACCTTGATAAATGAATATGCCTGGTTTCCGATCGTACTTTCGATTCTATATCTTGCATTCTATGCCGTATACAGAAACTGCAGGTCGTTTGCAAAAGGGAATGCAATCATTGCTCTTGTAATAGTTCTTCTTGCTTCATTCTTCTGGCTTGGCGGACATTTTGCATGGTGGAACGGACCTTCAAACTGGTATCTTGATGATGCGCTCTGGGAACAGAAAAAGTGGTGGATGGATCTGAAGCTTCTCTGGTTCTCTGGCGAATGGTGGGTCAACACCTGTGTTGCTTTCCTTATGGGAATCCTATTTGGCCAGAATGAAGAAAAAGTCATACTCTGGTTCAAGAAGTTCTATTGGGCAAAATTACTGTTAGCCTTTGCTGTATTTGCAGGATGCCTATGGCTTCAGTCTTACGGAATGAATCACTTTGGCTACTGGAGTGAACTGTCTGGCAATGGACCTGGAATCGGCGAAAAGGCAATTACATGGATCATGCAGCAGCCTTCGATTATCATGTTCATAGTGGTTCTCTTCATGTTCATGATGAAGTTCAATACTGAAAATCCAGTTACACGTTTCTTTGGAAACATTTCCCTTGAAACATACCTTATGAACTATATGGCTGTGCTTTTGTTCTGGCCATTGATTTACAATGGAAGAAGTGAAGAAGTTATTTCTGGTTGTGGTAACTTGAACCTTGTTCTGTTTGAAATTGGTGTTGTTTTCGGTTCCGTACTTTTAGGCCTTGTATACAGGCTGATTTGTAAACAGGCAAAAAAACTGATAAAATAAATCAGTTGTATGCCAAAAGTAACCCAAGAATATATTGAACAGAAAAAAAAACTCATTGTTGAGGCCGCTGCAAAAGTCTGTGATAAAAAGGCTGTCTGCAGCGTAACCATGCAGGATGTCATCGATGAAGCTGGTCTGAGTCAGGGAGGTATATACCGATTCTACCAGAATGTCGATGACATCCTTATTGATGTTTTAAAGTGGGTTTCAACATTTACAATCGTAGACAAAGAAAAAATCATAAAAGAGTTTTCCGAAAAACTTTCTGCCGCTAGAAATTCATCCGCCAATGCCGCTGAAAAAATCGAAGCCAGGCGAAGGTGCATTCATGAAATATTGGATGAAGTCTGTTCATTGTTTGCCATGGTTCTTGAAAAATTCCAGCATCCTTTCTTTGCCATTCATTTTGGTTTTTCAGACATGGTTTTAAATTTCCCGGAAAGGGCAAAGTATATTTTTTCACAGGTAGAAAGTCCTTTTTCATTGAAAAATGAATGTAAGTTCCTTGCAAAAGAATTGGAAAAGGAAATCAGTGACGGTGTCATTGCTCCAAAAATTTCAGTAGATGAATTCATGGCATTTTTAAGAACAAGTTTCATGGGAATAAACCAGGTGACTTTGGTAGACGAGCGATATGTAAAAAACATAAAGGGGCAGAAAACATATTCTGCTGAAATATCCTCGCGGTTTGCAATCGTGCGGAAATCCTGCTGCTACCTTCTTGGTCTTGAAGAATATGAAAAATAGGGAAGTGGAAAAATGATTTTAAGTTATGCTGTTTATGGAATCTATGTTGTTCTTGCTTTGTGGGGACTGCGTTTCGCTGGATTCGGCAAACGTTACAATGAAGATTTTTCCAGCCTTCATGTAACAAAATCCTTAAGGGGACTTTGTGCCCTTGGCATCATCCTCCATCATATTTCACTTCAGCAGTCCTTCAGAAGCACCAATGAACTTGGAATCTTTTCGGTAAGCGGCATATTCTTTGTCTCTGTCTTTTTCTTTTATTCCGGTTATGGACTTTTAAAAAGCATAGATACGAAACCTGGGTATCTTGAAAATTTCATCAAGTCACGCGTCCTTAAGGCCCTTGTCATTCCTTTCTATGTGAACATTCTTTTGTATGCTGTATTCTTCCTTGCTATGGGATGCAGTTTTCCTGCTTCAAAATGGATCTGCGGAATCCTGGGAATTACACTACTCAATGAATACGCCTGGTATCCTATCGTTCTGGTTATCCTGTACCTTCTTTTCTATGTGCTTTTCTATAACCTTAGCAGAAGGGAAGATGCATTTTACTTTGTGTTCCTTGCCGTTTTGGCAATGGCGGTTGTTTTTTGTCTGGCTGGACATTTTCCGTTCAGTCAGAAAAATCCCGGATGGCACCTTGAGGTTTATGCTTTGCCTGAATCAAGATGGTGGGAAAAGTCAATGCAGTTTTGGTTCCACGGGGAATGGTGGGTCAACACTCCGATTGTTTTCCTTATGGGTATGATTTTTGCAAACTACGAAAAGAACATTGTTTCCTGGTTCAAGAGTTTCTACTGGGTCAAGCTTATTGTAACTTTTGTTTTATTCTGTCTTTCTGCCTTTGTTTTTTTCAGGGTGATTGCAGTTCACGATTACTGGTCTGAACTCATTGCAGGAGAATCCTGTATCATAGACAGGTGCATCGCCTTCATTGTCGAGGAACCGATGATAATCCTTTTTATGATCCTTGTTGTTCAGGTAAACATGAAGTTTGTATCTATTAATCCTGTTACCCGGTTTTTGGGAACACATTCCCTTGAAACATACCTTATGAATTACATGGCAGTCTATGGATTGTCCTTCATGATCTATGATTCCCAGATGATGCCTATCGTCAAGGAAGGGCATGAAAATCTTGCCTTTTATGCACTAAGCGTTGTTGCATTGACGATTGTTTTAGGTGTTGCTTTCAGACTTGCCTTGAGAAAACTGATTTTCAGAAAGTAGGATCATTCAATATTTATTTTTAATTCTGTTCTGAACAATTCTTAAGAACGCGATGAATGTTAATGCACCTGAAACGGCACCCGCTGTATCGGCTATCCAATCATAGATGGAACAGCTTCTGCCAGGAACAAAGCTCTGGTGAATTTCGTCAATAATACCGTAAATGCTAAAAATAGAACGGGAATCCAGATTCTTGAAAACGGTTCAGCAATCTATTTAATTCACCTTTTCGTTGGGAGACATTGCAATGAATTGGGGACAGACCCCTGACGAAAGCATTGCTTCCCTACAACCAGTCTATCCATACACTTTCGTCACAGGAATTGCTGGGCAATTCCTGAATACTGGGGACAGACCCCTTGATTTTGTAATTTATAGGTTGAATTTAGAGTCATGGGCAAAAAAAATCTGTTGAAAATTCTCCATATAACATATAAACTTGCGGAATGATTAAGGCTACAGGTTCTCAGATTATTTTGAAATTACTTGAATTGGAAGGAATCAAGACAGTCGCTGGTATTCCAGGCGGACAGATTCTTCCTTTATACGATGAGCTCAATAAAAGTTCCATCAAGCATATTCTTGTGCGCCAGGAACAGGCTGCAGGCTTCATTGCCCAGGGAATGACACGTTCTACAGGTCTCCCAGCCGTCTGTATGGCAACTTCCGGTCCAGGTGCTATGAACCTTCTTACAGCAATTGCAGATGCCCGCTGTGATTCAATACCTATCGTCGCATTTACAGGTCAGGTAAATACATCAATGATCGGTACGGACGGATTCCAGGAAGCTGATACATTCGGTCTTTCAATGCCAATTACAAAGCACAGCATGATGGTAAAGGATCCTCTTGAACTTCTTGAAGCAATTCCACTTGCCTTTGACATTGCAGTGTCAGGTCGTCCAGGTCCTGTCCTCATCGATGTTCCTCGTGATGTTCAGCTCAAGGAAGTTGAATTCAAGGCATGGCCACAGATTCATACAATCAAGCAGGCAAAGAATTCTTCCCTTGCAAGAAAATTCTTTACAGACAAAAAGACTCTTGCTTCTACTGTTGCAGATATGGCAGAAGTTTTATGCGCAGCCCAGAAGCCTGTCCTCTATGTTGGTGGTGGATGCAACTCAAAAGTTGCTTCGGACAGCATAAAGAAATTCATGGACATTTATGAAACTGCAGTTGTAACAAGCCTTATGGGTATTGGTGCAGTTCCTCGTTCACATAAAAACAATTTTGGAATGGTTGGTATGCACGGATCATTTGCCGCAAACAAGGCTATGCATGATGCTGATGTTGTACTTGCCCTTGGAGTTCGCTTTGACGACAGGGCAACAGGTGCCATTGCAAAGTTCTGTCCGAATGCAAAGATTCTACACATCGATATTGATGCTGCAGAAATCAACAAGATTCTCCCATCATATTCTTCACTTACTTATGATGTTGAAGAAGCTCTTCCTCTTTTGACAGAAAAACTTGCCGGTGCAAAGGCAAAGTCAAAGAAAGCGTGGCTTTCAGAACTCCAAAAGATTTTTGCGGAAACAGAAAGCTTTGAACTTGGTCGTGGAAAGAAAAAGACATCTCCAAATCCAAGACTCTTCATCAACCAGATTCCTGAAGAAGCAAAGAAAGCCGGACTTAAGCCAACTGATATCATCGTTACTACAGACGTTGGGCAGCATCAGATGTGGTCTGCACAGTACTATCCTGTAGAAGCTCCACGCACTTTCCTTACATCAGGATCCCTTGGAACTATGGGTTTCGGTCTTCCTGCAGCGATAGGTGCTGCTCTTGCAAATCCTAAGAAGCGTGTTGTATGTATCAGCGGTGACGGAAGCATTCTCATGAATGTCCAGGAACTTGCTACATTGGCCGAGCATGAACTTGATGTAACTGTAATCGTTCTTGAAAACGGAGTTCTTGGTATGGTTCACCAGCAGCAGGAATATCTTTTCAAGAAGAACTACAGCGCAAGTGAATTCATCAAGAGTCCAGATCTTTTGAAAATCGCAGAAGGTTTCGGAATTGATTCGGTCAATGCCAACGAAGATGCAGATTGGGCAAAGAAAGCTTTTGCAAAGGGCCCTCATTTTGTTCGACTTAACATTGAGCGCGACGAAAACGTCTTGCCTTTCGTCCCTGGTGGAAAAGCAAACATTGATGCAATCCGCAATTAGATTGCAGTTGTTGCCTTGAATCCGTGTTTTTTTGCGGATTTAAGGCTAAATAAAGAATAGACAAAGAACATAATAATTCAAAAATTAAATTCGAAATTTTAGAATTCATTAGAAAAAGTATTATATTTAAAAGTATGGAATCAAGAAGAGAAGATCTTGTAGTCAAGTTTCTTCGTACATATAGGCATCCATTTTCTCTTTCAGAAATGAAGAAGGTCTTTGAGGCATGTGGCATTGAAGCTGAACCTCAGGACATTGAATTCTATCTTGAATCCAGCGCCAATGTAATGAAACTTACAAATGGCAAGTATCTTACCTACGCAGGTGCCTTTACAGGGGAAATATTCAGCATATTGCCAACTTCCGCAGAGGCAGAGCAAGGTGTTCTTGTGGCAGGAGACCGTTGCATGCCTTTTGTTGAGTCCGACAGAATTTCCTCGACTTTGAAATTCTATGTGAATGGGAAAAAAATTCCAAACAAGATCGGTATTTTTGACAGTGACATGGCAATCGATATGTTCATGCTTTTTGGAGAGGAATATGCCCCTCAATATATTGCCGCGGATCCTGCTAATTCAGACCTCAACATGGCGGAACGGGATTTTGAACTTCCCAACACGGTAAAGCTTACGGGACTCAGTCTGGATTACCTTGCTGAGAACTACAACTACAGAAAAGGTGATAGACTCCTATGCTGTGTAAGCGATTGGGATAAAGGTAAGCTTAACGTTATGGTTCTTCATTCAAGCGACAGTCCGTTTGATAATGGTGCGGTAGGGGAAAAGAGGCTTGAATGGTATTCTCTTTTTGAAAAGAAGATGCTCGAAAGTTTTGACCGTTCTGGTCCTTTAGGAACAATAGAAGATCAGATAATTGATGTGGTTTACAGGAATCGTGCAAAGCTTTGTGTACCTTATTGCGGTTCAATTGAAGAATTCATGATTCGTTATGCAAAGAAAATTGGATTTCAGCATTACGGTGTTGAAACAAGACTTTGGCACAAGGGTCAGGATGTTCCTGCCTTTGGAGAATGGAACAAGGATTCTGCCATCTGTACAGGCAGTTCAAAAAAAGGCCTTACATTTGAAGAATATTCAGTGTCGTTTGTTCCTCCTGCGGTCATTGATCAATTCATATTTAATTCCTGCTTCAAGAAGGAAAAGGATATTCCAGGTTCCTTTCTCAAGTTCCTTTTCAATGAAGACTACTCTATGGATGACGCTTTCTACAGAGATCTTGCCTTGATATTGAAGGATAGAATCGGTATAATTTCGCAGAATTACAATTGGTTTGCAGACCAGATTCTTGGTCCTGTCAGAAGCCGATGCCTTGGACTTTACGGAAAAGTTTCGGGGCTGATAAGAAAAATCGACTACAACGGCAAGACTTTCCTGGATTTTCCTTCCAACGAACTCGTGATTCTTTTGCAGCTTCATGAGCATATACTTAAGATGCTTGAGGGGATTGCAACGGAACCTCAGGCGGAAGAACTGGCAGAAAACTATTTTCTTTCCCTTGATGGAATGGAATGGAATTTTGACGAGATTTCTGGCGTTCTTGAAGCTGCGCTTGCTAAGGAACAGAGAAGTCAGTTTAAGATTGTAAGGTAGAATGACATTGCAGACCAGCATCGTAATTGAAGCAAAAAAAGTGGGGAGTGAACGATGATTGAAGAAAGCTACAGTGCCTCAGTGCTCATTTCAAAGGGTGATGTGATCGTTGCTTCAGGTGACACTGTCGAAGAAGTATTCTCTTCTATCTGCAGCCAGGCAAAACTTCCATCAGGAATTACAGCGGACAGTCTTGTAAAGGAACTTATGGACCGTGAAAAGGTTCTAAGTACAGCCGTAGGAAATGGAATTGCGATTCCTCATCCACGCCGTCCATTGTTTTCGAATAGTGACGAATGCCGCGCCATCGTTGCATATCTTAAGACTCCCATAGACATGCAGGCTCCAGATTTCAAGAAGGTCTATGCCATGTTCATTCTTCTCTCTGCTTCTTCTCAGTTTCATATAAAGGCACTTTCGTCGCTTGCAGTCCTTTTCAAGAATGATGAATTCAAGAAATCTCTTCAGATGAAACCAGGCAAGGAAGAGCTGATAAGGCTTACGCAGAAATGTGAAGTTAAATAAAAAGGAAATCTAGCATTCAATAGGCTGTAGGACCTTGGGTTTTACAGCTATTTTTTTTGTTATAATAATGGCAACCGGTTGCCAAATGACGGTTTAAGTATTAAAATAGAGGCGTAAAATTTTTTCCATTTTTAGGAGTAAATCATGGACACAAAGGCTATCGAAGCAACAGCTCTTTCCATCAGAAGTCTTTCTATGGATGCAATTCAGAAGGCAAATTCAGGACATCCTGGACTTCCACTTGGTGCCGCAGAACTCGCAGCAGTTCTTTACGGAGAAGTAATGAAGCACAACCCTGCAGATTCAAAATGGGTTGACCGCGATCGTTTTGTTCTTTCAGCAGGACACGGTTCAATGCTCGCTTACTCAATTCTCCACCTTGCCGGTTACAAGGTTTCAATGGATGACATCAAGAGCTTCCGCCAGGTTGGTTCAAAGTGTCCAGGTCATCCTGAATTCGGCGATACAGACGGTGTGGAATGCACATCTGGTCCACTCGGACAGGGGGTTGCCGCTGCTGTTGGTATGGCTGTAGCAGAATCAATGCTCGCAGCAAAGTTCAACACACCAAAGCACACAATCGTTGACCACTACACATACGCACTTGTTGGTGAAGGCTGTCTTGAAGAAGGCGTTTCTTCAGAAGCTTGTTCACTTGCAGGCAACATGAAGCTTAACAAGCTCATCGTATTCTATGATGAAAACAAGATTTCCATTGACGGAAACACAGACATTACATTTACAGACAACATCGAACAGCGCTACCTTTCATACGGCTGGAACGTATTCCGCGGATCTATGTACAACGTAAAGGAAATCGCTGACCTCGTTGCAACAGCAAAGCGCGAAGGAACAAAGCCTTCCCTCATCATCCTTAAGTCTACAATCGGTAAGGGTGCTCCAAAGGCTGGTACTGCTGATGTTCACGGTGCTCCACTTGGAGAAGAAGGATGTAAGGAAGCAAAGAAGGCTCTTGGACTTCCAGAAAACGAACAGTTCTATGTAGTTCCAGAAGCATACAAGTACTTTGAAGAAAAGCGCAAGGAATGGGCACAGGCTCAGGCTGACTGGCAGAAGACATTCGATGCATGGGCAGCAGAAAATCCTGAACTTGCAAAGAAGTGGAAGGCATACTGGAACCAGGAACAGACTGGAGAAGCTGCACTTCCTGAATACAAGGTAGGCGACAAGCTTGCTACACGCGATGCATCAGGTAAGGCCCTCAACACAATGGCAGACCGCTACGAATGGCTTGTTGGTGGTTCAGCTGACCTTCAGGGGCCAAACAAGACAAAGGTAAACAAGGACGACGGAACATACAGCCCAGAAAACCGCAAGGGACGTACAATCGAATACGGTATCCGCGAATTCGCAATGTCTCAGGTAATGAGCGGTATCAACCTCCACGGGGGCTTGCGCGCATTCGGTGCAACATTCTTCGTATTCACAGACTACTTCCGCCCATCACTCCGCGTTGCAGCTCTTGCAAAGATTCCTAACATCTATGTTCTTACACACGATTCAATCTACGTTGGTGAAGATGGTCCTACACACCAGCCAATCGAAACACTTGCTTCAGTTCGCTGTATGCCAAATGTTCAGATGCTCCGTCCAGGTGATGCAGAAGAATCTGCAATCGCATGGGAAATGGCTGTTGCTTCAAAGGATCACCCAGTACTCATGACATTCACACGCCAGGCAATTGCTGTTTACGAAAAGGCAGACAAGGACTGGAAGAACACAGTACGCAAGGGTGCTTATGTTGTTCAGGAAGGAAGCGATTCTCCAGACATCACAATCCTCGCATCTGGTTCAGAAGTTGAAATGTCACTCAAGGCTGCTGCTCTTGTTCCAAACAAGAAGATCCGCGTTGTTTCAGTCATGGACAAGAACCTCTTTGAAGCTCAGGACGATGCATTCCGTGCAAAGATCATGGGCAACACAAAGCGCGTTGTAGTTGCAGAAGCTGGATGCCGCCAGGGTTGGGAAGGATATGCAAAGAAGGAAGATTGCTTCACAATCGACCGCTTTGGTATGTCTGGTCCAGCAAACAAGGTAGCAGAAGCCCTCGGCTTTACACCAGAATGCCTTGCTAAGGTTTTGGAACGCTAATTATCGGAATGACATTTGCCAGTTTTATACTGGCAATTAAACTAAAGTGTGCGTAGCGCGGGTTAATGGACTGTGTAGACTTGCAGCGCCGACCTGCGGAAGCCTTGCTGGGACAAGCTGCATCCTCGGAACAGGCCATTGTTCCGTGCGAGAGCACACTTATTTTTTTACGGGGTATAAAAATGACAATTAAATCTGTATTTGATGCTGATTTCGCAAAGTACGGAAAGGTACTTAATGGATATAACGTTGATGCTCTTCTTGCAAAGCTTGAAGAAAAGACTCCAAAGCCAGCAGATGCTGTAATCTATGAACCAGGTGATGCTGACCTTGAAGCAATCATGGGTGAAACATTCTCTGTAAACGCTTACGGCGGAATGCCAATCCAGATCGGTTACTGCAACGGTTACAACACAAAGCTCAACTGCCTTGAATGGCACCGCGGTTCAGAACTCAACATTCCTGCAAACGACATGGTTCTTTTGCTTGCAACATTGAGCGATGTAAAGGACGGAAAGCTTGATACATCAAAGGTAGAAGCATTCTACGCTCCAAAGGGAACTGTTGTTCAGGTTTATGAAACAACTCTCCACTATGCTCCATGTAATGCTGTTAAGGACGGTGTTGTAAGCAAGGAAGGATTCCGCGTTATCATCGTTCTTCCAAAGGACACAAACACTGCAAAGCCAGCCCTTAAGGAAATCGACTTTGAAGATAAGCTTCTTTGGGCACGCAACAAGTGGCTTATCGCTCATCCTGATACAAGCGAAGCAAAACAGGGTGCATTTGTAGGTCTTGTTGGTGAAAACATTGATCTTGCAAAGTAAGTTTTTTGCATAAATGAAAAAGGCTGCCTTTTTGAAGTGCACCCCAATTATTGGACACTTTAACTAGGCTGATTTTAAGGACTGATTCCTAAATTGTAAAGGAGTCAGTCCTTTTAATTTAACCTTGATTCTCTTTTCATTGTACCATTCGAGGTATTCAACCAATTCT
>NZ_JAZUGX010000059.1:0-6414 GCF_045641405.1 Treponema sp. | reverse complement strand
ACAGAACGACATGGCTACGATCCGACTTCGGAAGAGGTTCGATGGCGCTGCTCTTGTGTTCATTTACGAATTTTCTTACGAGAGCGTAGCGGCGTTCGAGGATCTTGCGGAATTCCTTCTTTTCTTCATCAAGCTTGCCTGTCTCATAACCTTTGCGGATGAGTGTCTGTGCTGGAGTTGATGCGCAAGAAACTGAAGAACGGATTGCAGCCATAAGCTTTTTAACAAGTGCATCGTACTGTGCTTCTGTCATTCCCTTGCAACCGAAAGTGATGAATCCTGTGCGGAATCCCCATGCAAAGTCTTCCTTTGTTGGTCCGTCGATCTTGGCTGCGAGAACATTTTCGTGAAGGTCGCAGAGGTGTGCAAAGAGAGACTCTGGTTCAATGTCGTCTTCATAGTTGAGTCCAAAGTAAGCATCGTCGCACCATACCATAACCTTTGTTCCCTTTTCTGCAAGTTCCTTGCACATTGCAACCAGCTGCTTTGCTTCATCCTTTGTTGGAGAGTATCCAGAAGGATTCTGTGGGAAGTTGAGGATAACGCGAACGCTGCCTGTCTTTGCCTGTTCGTTAAGTGTTTCCTTGAGACCTTCGATGTTGAATTTTCCGTCCTTGAAAACCTTGAACTGGATGAAGTCAGCATTGCGTCTTGCGTTTGCAATGAGAACGTAGTTGTCCCAAGATGGGTCTGCAGCTACGAGAGCATGCTTTTCATCAAGGAAGAGGTCTGCAAGATATGAGATTCCTGCTGTAAGTCCTGGAACTACTACAGGAAGTGAAAATGACTTGTCCTTAAGTGAAGGATTTTTTCTGATTAATTCTTCTTTCCATACTGCGCGGAGATCTGGATTACCTGCTGTAGGTGCATATCCTACGAGTTCACCTGAAGTGAGTTCGCCGCTGATGTACTTTCTAACTGAAGGGAGTACAAGTGGCTTGCCATCTACTACTGTAGTACCGATGGTTCCGTTTGCTGTATGACCGAGTTTTTTGGCTTCACCGCTCTGGGCAATGATTCCCTTAGGAAAGTAAAGTCTAACACCTACATCAGAAAGCAACTCGCCGGCTGTTGTGCCCTTGAGTGCGTCGTTTAATTCTTGAGCCAATGGATTAATCATAATGGCAATAGAATACTGAATTTATGCATGATTGTAAATAAAAGTGCATATTTATGCAGGTGGCAAGGAAAGGATTTGCTGGAAATTACAATATGAAAGAATGCTAGAAGAAAAAAACATCCTCAAATTTTTTGTCCAGTGCAACACAAAGAATAAGGGCAAGCTTTGCGGTTGGACAGAATTGACCTGTTTCAATTGAACTTATGGTGTTTCGTGACACTCCAACAAGTTTTGCAAGATCGCTTTGAGAAAGATTTTTTTCTGCTCTGATTTCTTTTAGATTGTTTTTTAATACAAGCGATTCGTTCATCAGTATGCTCCAGCTTAAGATGGCAGTCGGCCTGTCAATTCAAAAATGAATGCTATGGTAAGCAGTGTGAAAATTAAAAGATAACTTATGGCAACCACAAGCTCATGCATTTTCTTCAGTTTGATGAACTTGGTGAAAAAAGCGACTGAAAGCATTCCGAAGAAAATAATCCAGCATTGAAGGCTGATGCGTTTTGTGAAAATGTAACTTAGGATTGTAATCAAAGCACACAGTCCTGCACAGGAATAATATCCTACCATGGTTGCCTGCTTTTGAACTTCAAGATCTTCCATGTCTTTTCCGCCGTTGTCTTTTCGGCTTTTCTGTAGAATTTCTTCTTTTGTCATTTTGTCCTCCATATATCTATTTGTTTGTAATTCTGCAGTCAAAGACTCTGTTTTTGCAGGTGCTGATGCATTCCCCACAGAAAATACATTCTGCCGTTTTTATCTCGCCCTTTGATATTTCCTCAGAAATATTGATGCTCATTGGACATGATTTTTCGCATTGCCTGCAGGAAATGCAGTTTTCCTTTTTTGTTTTGATTTTAATTTGCGGCAGATGAAGTAGTTTTCCAAAGCGGTATCCAAGGATCATGAAAGGTGCCATCCAGCAGATGTAATGGCAGTTTGCCCGTTTCCCATGGATGATCGCTGGTATCAGGAACAGGATTATGATTCCGTAGTAGATGATATAGCTATAGATGTTGGAAATTGAAATTCCATGATCCGTCATAAAAAAAGGCTGGATGGAATAATCACCTTTGCCCAAAATATGACAGACGATGATTCCGCTGATCCAGATGAACCAGATTCCGTATTTCAGGTAGTTTCTAAAACCTTGCTTTGGATTCTTAGGGGAAAAGCTTTCAAAGCATTCCGACATTCCGCCGGTCGGGCAAAAAAATCCGCACCAAAGGCGTCCAAAAAACATCCCCAGGATGAACATCAATGTGAAGGTGATGAAGCTGCCGTTGATGATGTGTTCCATCGCCGCCATGAAAATCAGGTATGGTGAAAAATACCATATTGTAACTGGAAAAAGCAGCATTGCCATTGAAAGCGTGAATTTTCTGAATCTATGCACGGACATTGATTCCTCCTTGATTGACAAGTAAACTTGGCATCTGGGGTAAATATATTCTTGCCAAGTTTACTTGTCAATATATTTCCTCTTTTTTTAAGAATCTCCCCAGAATAAGGGGTCTGTCCCCTCTGTACTATACTTATCATCACTAAAGCATTAAGATTTTGCCATTGGATAATTCATTATGAAATCAAACGTGCAGAATAGATTGTTTTCCAACAGGCAGCTGGTGTCTCTTATAATTCCGCTGTTCATCGACCAGATTCTAAATGCAACAGTAGGAATTGCAGATGTAATCATGGTTGCAACTTTAGGTGAATCTGCGGTTTCAGGTGTTTCCCTTGTGGACAGCATCAACATCCTTCTCTTTGCTCTGCTCAATGCCCTTGGTACTGGTGGAGCTGTTGTTGCAAGCCAATATCTTGGACGCAAAGACAGAAAGATGGCGGAAAACACTGCCGTTCAGCTCATATATGTAATGCTTGGAGTTTCAGCATTTATTACGGCCGTGATGATAATTTTCTGTAGGCCAATTCTTTCAGGAATTTTCGGTAAGGTTGAAGATTCCGTAATGGATGCAAGCTTAAGGTATTTCTGGATTACCATGCTTGCCTTGCCAGGTATTGCCCTTTACAGTGCGGTGGCTGCAATTTTTCGCGCCCAGGGAAATTCAAAGCTTGCCATGTATGCTTCCACAATCGGAAATGCAATCAATATCGGTGGAAATGCCCTCTGCATTTTTGTGTTTAAGATGGGAGTTGAAGGTGTTGCAATTCCAACAACCCTTTCAAGACTGGGCGGGGCACTTTTGCTTACCTTCTGGATGCTCAAGGAAAAACCATATCACGGGGAAGAACCTCTTTCCATAAGAAAAATGTTCCGCGTGCCGGTTGAGTTCAGCCTTATAAAAAAGATTCTGAAAATTGGAATTCCAAGCGGACTTGAAAACAGCATATTTCAGTTTGGAAAAATTCTGGTTCTATCTTTAATCTCAACTTTTGGAACTACAGCCATTGCCGCCAATGCAACTGCCAACTCCCTTGCCACAATTGAAATCCTTGCACCAAATGCCATCAACATTGCAATGCTTACTGTCATCGGCCAGTGCTGTGGAGCGGCTGATGAAAAACAGGCCATGTACTACACAAAGAAACTTATGGTCATTGCCTATGTTTCCATGTTCCTGTGGAATGTTCCCTATCTTTTAAGCCTTAGGGGAATTTTAACGTTCTATCATCTTTCGCCAGAGACTACGGAACTTGCCTGGTGGATTACCATGTGCCACGGAGTACTTGGAATTTTATTCTGGCCCATGTCCTTTACATTGCCCAATGCCCTTCGTGCGGCAAATGATGCGGCATTCCCGATGTTCGTATCCTTTGCATCCATGTTCCTTGTCCGCATAGGCATGAGCTATGTTTTCAAATACACTCAGATTTTCGGTCTGATTCCTTTCATGGGATGGACATTTGCCTATGGAGCCCTTGGAACCTGGATCGCCATGGCATTGGACTGGGTTGTCAGGTCAAGCTTCTTCATCTGGAGAATTGCAAGCGGAAAATGGAAGGGCAGAAAACTGATTTAGCTAAAGGCTGAAAATTCTTCTTAATTCTTTTGCTACCGCATCCTGATTGTTTGTGAACTCAGAAACAAAATCTGCGGCTGACTTGCATTCTGGTGTTGCGTTGGCTACTGCAATTCCAAGTCCTGCCATCTGAATCATTTCCATGTCATTGGAAGCATCTCCAAAGGCAATGCATTCTTTTGGAGTTATCCCCAATATCCTGCAGCAGCGTTCCATTCCCCTGTGCTTGCCGCTATCAATGTTTGAAATCTCTATCAAAAAGTTTTCGCTGTGTGTTATGTAGACTCCTGAAAACTTTCTTCGTAGCTCTATTTCCAGTTCCGATGCGATGTCAGGATTCGCAATAAGGTCAAAGGCTTCGGTATTAGCAATGTTGTTCATTACGAAAGAATCGTAATTATCCAAAGGTATTCTTGTTGCCTGAACATAAATCTTTCTTTCTGAAATGTTTTTTCCTGCAATTGTTGGATCGTTCCAGTATTCCCTTGTACAGTAGCCCTGACCATTTACAAATATCTCCGTGCAGACCTTGTGTTCTGCGGCAATTTTGACTATCTGCCTTAAAGCTGTCTCTGGAATGCGCATAGTACTTACAGGTGTTCCACTTTTTATTTCGTTGACTGAAACACCGTTGCTTGTGACTGCATATTTCAACCCTTGGATTTTTAGAAGTTCTTTTGGAAGTGAATTGAAGGCTCTTCCGCTGGATGGAACAAAATCAATTCCTCTGGAAATCAACATGTCGATGGTTTCTTTGGTGTAGTCAGTGAGAATTGAACCTGATGCAAGCAAGGTCTTGTCCAGGTCTGTAAAAACACATTTGAATCTTTTTTGCTCCATGCTCGGATGATAGTGGGGAAACGGAAAATAAACAAGAAAGGGGAGGAACAGAGGGGACAGACCCCTGGCGAAAGTTAATTGTGCAATAAAATTACTTATGTCGGGATTGCACAAAAATGTTGACTAAAGCTATACCTAAGAATGCCTTCTTTTGCATGAGTGCTTAGAATCTTTTGTCTACAAAATTGAATTGCGGAATGATAAGACGTTTTGTCGTGCGTTTTAAATGTACTGAAAAATGTCTCAGGAATTGCCGCTACAACGTTTGTCGTAACGCCAACTAATAGAAATATCAGTTTTTAACTAACAAAGAAGGATTTGTCATACATCTGGCAGGTCTTGTTTTGTTTGTACCAGTGCGAACAGTCCTGAGTATCAGGAGGAATACTGGAAGCAGTATATTACCACAGCGACCATCTTGGATCTGCATTCCTCATAAGGCTATAAGGATGACGAGTACCAACGTATAGAATATACGCCATACGGCGAAACATGGGTTGAAAAGACTTATCCTCAGACAAACCTTAACTTCCTGCCGTATAAATTTACGGCAAACAAGATGGACGAGGAGACAGGTTTATACTACTATGGAGCAAGGCACCTGGACAGCCGGTATTCAAGATGGATATCAACAGACCCTGCATTGGGAGAGTATATTCCGGGTGCCGGTAAGGGAAATTCCAAGGATTCTGGCAGTTTGCCTGGCATGGGAGGGGTTTATAACCACATCAATTTCCATTTGTATCATTATGCGGGTAACAATCCGGTTAAGTATTTGGATCCAAGCGGATTAGAAACAATAGACTCTACAAAAGATATAGTAATAACTGTTTCTACATCTAACAAAACAGGTTTAGGACAACACGTAATGATGCTTTATAGAGATTTGAAAAATCCATCACAAAACAGAATGATTGACGCTGATGGAGATTATGGTCGCTCTAGGGGAAGAATTGATAATGCAAAATGTATACAACCTTCAGAAGGAATACCATTAACTCTTGGAGATTATATAAATTATTTTCTAGGAGAGAAGAATGAAACTTTAAATATTTATACTGTAAAAACTGATAGTGCAACAATAAAGAAAATTGTAAAATCCATGGAAAGGGCAGAAAGAAAGTTACCTATAGCTACCTGTGCGGCTACAGCATCATCGGTTATGGTTGATAGTGGAGTATTTGAAGGCATGCATGAAACTTGTTTTCCTAAAGAAGTAATGAGGCATTTAGACAAGCAAATTAAGATGCAAACAGAAAATTCAAAATTGCAAATTACAAAAACCTCAATGGATTTAAGTAAGCCAGAAACTAAACCTTCAAATCTTGGAGATTATTATTAATGAGTAATCGCATAAAATTTTTTTTGAATACAGCTATATATATGTTAGAATTTTTTATCCTTCTATATTTTTTTGATTTTAGAAGAGAGCTTGAAATTTGTTTTATTTTTATTTTTTCTTTTTCATTTATC
>NZ_JAZUGX010000058.1:0-24133 GCF_045641405.1 Treponema sp. | reverse complement strand
GATATTACGAACTACAGTGATGAGTATATAGCAGCCGTCACTGATAAAATAAACAAAAGACCAAGAAAATGTCTTGGTTACAAAACACCTTTCGAGGTCTATTATTCAAAAACGTTGCATTTAATTTGACAATTCAAGTTTGATAAAAAGCCCAGATGCAAGCATCAGGGCCTCATTCACCATGAGCGAATAGATATTCTTCAGATGGAATCATTTAAGCACGGAGTCGATCAGTGCCTTTAGGGCAGGATCCTGCTTTATCTCAGATGTTTCAATACCTGGCTGGATGACGAACACACCGTTCTTTTCAACAATTACCTTAGTCATAGTTCTAGCTCCATTTTTTTCTGTAATATGTTTTAAAAGTCCTTTCCCAGTCTTACCTTTGTTCTCCTCAGAGATTTCCATGGCTTTTCCCATGAGACCTGACTTGTTTTTTACATTTTCCGTTTTTTTAATTTCTGCCATATCAGTTTTCACCATCAAGATTTGAGAAGTTAAGGTCAGAAACAGAGAAGCTGTCCATGCTCTTCTGCTTTATTTCATCCGCATTGGCAGACTTTATCTTTTCATCAGGAAACCTTGCTTCCTTTGCATATTCAGAGAATGTCTGCTCGATGACAACATCTGCTTCCTTTCCGTCGGAAACAAAATCCTCAAGCTCAACAGTTTCTTCAACAGGTTCCGCTTCCTCGATTTCTTCAAGCTCTTCCACTTCCTCTACAGGCTGAGGTATTGAAACCTGGACTGGAGCAATTTCAACAACTGGAACATCCTTTGTCTCATCTGGTTTTCTATCAACAAGACTTCTTGAAGAAGTTGCCCCAACTGCCGACATTATGTCCTGCCAGCTTTCCTCCAGCATCTCATCGATTTCAACTGAATGTTTCTTTCCGCGACGACCAAGACTTCTTTTGATCTCATCATTGACATCCATTCTACGTGAGGCGATTTCCTTCGAAAGACTTTTCCAGTCACTGCTGTCCTTTCGTTCAATATATTCCTTGAGAAGTCCATATTGAAACTTTCTGATTCTTCTTCGGATAAGAACCATGTCATCATGACGGATGTTGAACAAAAGAAAAACAATGAGGAACAACGTCATGAATAGACACACAAGAAGTGAGAATTTTTCCATCTCGCTGAATTCAAATTCATCCTGGCTGCAGATCCAGCCTATCTTGATTCCGTTTTCACTTGTTGTAGAAACAACAAAAAGATTTTCTCTCTTTACATCTGATTCTACTAGCTGCTCAATGTTGACCGTTCTTTTTTCCCATCTTTTCTGGATTTCCTGGATAAGCATCGTACGGCCAGTCAGTGGTATGTTAAACACGAAACCAGATGGAGAAAGAACCGTTCCTCTTGCGTTCAGGGAAACGACATCCTTACCTATAAGGAATCTTGTAAAATCATCTCCTGCAACATAGAAAACCATTGTTCCACGGCATGCAGTATAGACATCATAGAAAGGATAGCTGAAAAGCAACCTGTTCTTTGCATTGTCAAAATACACTTTTGTATTTTTTTCACCGTCACCTGCCTCAATAAGGGCAAAGGGAATTCGATCAGTGTAGTTTGCATAGGTTATGAGATCAGTGGACTCCGTGAGGACATCATCCTGAAAAGTACTGAAGTGAACATGGATTCCGTCATTTTCGATGAGACGCATTCCATCAAGTCCTGCATTCTTCTGGAAAAGAAGACCGCATAGATTGTCGCGCTCATCCATGTTTTCCCTTGAAGGTTCGCGTTCAATATATGAAGACACACTTGGTTCTGAAAGAAATTTCCTGAACTGCTCATCCATATCGGTAAAGTAGTCACCGTAGCTGGACTTTATTTTCTCGAGGCGATCATTTATGTTTCCAATCACTCTTGGAGTGTAGTACTGGACTTCAATGAGTCTGAATCCACCAGCAAAGGAAAAGAAAAGGCAGCCAGCAAATACAATCACTGAAATCAGCATGCTGAGAGCGATCTTTGGTAACGAAGTCACAGAAATTCTCCTATTTAAGACAGCAGAAAACATCCACTTTCTGTCTTTCAATTTTCGGCAGTTTAGCCATAGGATTTCACACTTTTTTGAAAAATTTGTATAATCAAAGCATCATGATAGAACTTAAGCAGGAAGAAGAAAAGAAGGTAAGGTGCCTTTTGGTCGGCGCTCCAGATAAAAAAAACGGCAATCCAGAACCAAAGGAACTTCAAGGTCTAATCAAGACATTGGATTATGAAGTTGCAGGCACAATCGTTCTTGTAAGGATTGAACCAACACCAGCTTACGGAATGGGCACAGGCAAAGCACAGGAAATTGCGGACAGGGCAAAGGAACTCTTTGCAGACTGCATTGTCTTTGACTGGGAAATTGATCCTTCAAAGCAGCGCAACTGGGAAAAGCTTGCAGGCATACCTGTTTTTGACCGCAATGAAGTCATAATCAGGATATTTGCGCAGAGAGCACAGACTAAGGAAGCAAACCTCCAGGTTGAGCTGGCAAAGCTTACCTACTCCCTGCCTCGCTTAAGCCACATGTACGGAGACATGGCCCGCCAAAGAGGTGGTGCCGTCGGGAACAAAGGTAGTGGAGAAACTCAGCTTGAGCTTGACCGCCGCCAGATTGAAGAAAAGATCGTCCAGCTGAAAAAGGAGCTTGAACAGGTTGAAATAAACAGAAGTGTCCAGAGAAAGCAAAGGGAAAGAACAGCAACATCTGGATGTGCACTTGTCGGCTATACCAACGCTGGAAAATCAAGTCTTCTCAATGCCCTTACAGGTTCGGAAGTTTTTGTCGAAAACAAGCTCTTTGCAACCCTGGATCCGACGACAAGAAAACTTGCTCTTTCAGAAGCAAGCACCGTGCTCATAACAGACACCGTCGGATTCATATCAAAGCTTCCTCATACCCTCATCGATGCATTCAAGTCCACACTTGAAGAAGCGGCTTTTGCGGATTTTCTTCTTATCGTAGTTGACGCCGCTGACCCTGACTGCGAAAAGCAATACTCGCAGGTAATGAAGGTTCTTGGAGAAATCAAGGCAGACAAGATCCCTTCCATCGTGGTGCTGAACAAATACGATAAGGTCGAAGGTAACATACTTCTTGAATCACAGCTGAACAATGCGTTTCCTGGAGCACTCCATGTAAGCGCAAAGACACACGAAGGATTTGAAGACATCAATGCTGTCCTTACAGAAAACCTTCTTGGCATCCTTCGTTCTTTTAAGATCCCTATGGCAAGGGCGGACCTTGTAGAGCTTGCCCGCAAGAACGGCACCATTGAAAAGGAAGAATGGCTGGAAGACTGCATCGCATTGGAAGCAAGAATTCCTGGGGCCCTCGATGATGAGGGAAAAGCAACCACTAGAACTCTCGCACTTCTTAAGGATTACATAGTATGAAAATAAAAATTGAAACCGTAAATAGAATCCTCTCTCTCATAGCAGGCATCATCGCCGTTGTTATTGTTACCGTGACAACAACGGCATTTGCTGTTTCAAAAGGAAAGCCAGGAAAGAACTACAGGCGTGCAGATCCCAATCCACAGAAAGTGACAAACATGAACAAGGGAAAGGAAGATGCTGTCGATGCATTTACGGATTTCAAGCAGATAAGAATCCAGACAAAGGTTGAATCAGAAAATGAAGAATCCACAGTTGTGGTGGTTTCGCCATGGTTCTCCTATCCGTCAGGGGATCAGGCACTTTTTGAAGAGCTTTCCCAAAAGGAACGTCAGATGAGGGGAATCTTTACCTCTTACTTTTCAAGCCTTACTTCAAAGGAAATTCAAGACAAGGGTGAAGCAAGAATCAAGGAAGAGCTCCTTGAAAAAATAAACAGCCAGCTGGTCATGGGAAAGATCAGGGCTGTCTATTTCAACGATTATATTTTTATCGATTAGTTCTGTTTTTCATTACTGGTTATAGTAAACCTTATAAGTTTCGCGGGAAAAATTATCTCTGAATTTTATTTCCACATACCATCCGCCACGAAGGTTTCTGTCAAGAATGAAGGTTACTCTTGAATTTTTGCAGCTTGTGCTTGTTACAGTTGATGAATATTTATAGCTTCCACGGTTGTCATAAATCTTTACTGATTCAATATTGTCCTCTGTTATATATCCCGTATAGTTACATTCAAGGATGTGGTCGCTTACAAATTCAAAGTTATAGAGTTCTTCATCTTCCGCAGCAATCACCACGCACGAAGAAAAAAGTCCTGACAGAAGAAGAGCAAAAACAGCACCAAAAACATAATATTTCTTATTCATAAAAATCACCTCTCATTGATTGATTATGATTTGATTATGACATCAACGGGAAGTTCAAAAAAGTAAACTATTCTGAGAATTAAATTAAAAAACTTTAAGAAATGACATTCATTCATAAAGGCCGTGAAGAATTATGCATGAATTGTTTTTTTCCATATTTTTGTCTATTATAGCGGCATGAAAGTTATAGTTGTTGGAAACGGTGGACGCGAACATGCAATTGCCTGGAAACTGGCACAGAGCAGTTCAGTTGAAGAAGTAATCTGTACTCCAGGTAACGGTGGTACTGCATTTGAAAACAAGTGCCGCAATGTTGAAGGCAAGACTCAGGATGATTTTATTAGAATCGCAAAGGAAAACAATTGTGACCTTTGTGTTGTTGGTCCTGAAGATCCCCTTTGCGCTGGTCTTGCAGACAAATTCTGGGAAGCAGGAATTCCTACAGTAGGAACAAAGAAAGATCCTGCACAGCTTGAAGGAAGCAAGGATTTTGCAAAGAACTTCATGCACAAGTACGGAGTTGCATGTGCTGACAACAAGACTTTTACAGACAAGGCTGAAGCTCTTGCCTATGTCAAGGAACACGGAGCTCCAATCGTACTGAAGGCTGATGGTCTTGCAGCAGGAAAGGGAGTTGTAGTTGCCCTTAATATGGATGATGCACTCAAGGCAGTTGAGGAACTTATGGAAGGTCAGCTTGTGGGTGATGCAGGACGCAAGCTTGTAATTGAAGAATACATGCGCGGAGTTGAAATCTCAATCCTCGGTGCAGTTTCAGTTAATCCAGAACTTACAAAGGCAGGAAAATCCTGCATCGTTCCATTCATGAGCGCCCGCGACCACAAGAGACTTCTTGATGGGGCAAAGGGACCAAACACAGGCGGAATGGGAGCAATCTGTCCTGTTGATGATGTTACAGATGAAATCCTTGCCCAGTTCAACAAGAACATTCTTGAGCCGACACTTAAGGGCATACAGGCAGAAGGATGGGATTACAGGGGATTCATTTTCTTTGGCCTCATGATCACAAAGGAAGGTCCAAAGGTCATCGAATACAATGTTCGTCTCGGAGATCCAGAAACACAGTCCGTACTTCCATTGATGGATTTTGACTTTGCAGAAATGTGCAAGGCCGTTACAGACGGAACTTTGAACGAATTCAAGACAGCATGGAAGCCAGGTTATGTTGTTGCGCCTGTTGCCGTAAGCGGCGGATATCCAAAAGCCTACAAAAAAGGAATGACGATCAAGATCGATACTGCAAAGGTTGAAGAAACAGGTGCCAAGGTATTCTTTGCAGGAGCAATGGAAGACAGGAGGACAGCTGGCGGAATCGTTACAAACGGCGGTCGTGTCCTTGCCTGCTCTGCCCAGGGCGATACATTCGATGAAGCATGGAAGAAAGCTTATGCTGCAATCGAACATGTAAGCTTCGATGGAATGTTCTACAGAAAAGACATCGGGCTCCCTGGAGCTGCAGAATCAAACTGATTAAAGGCAAATCAATCCAATAATACCAACTGGAATAAGGTAGGCGGCAAACCATAGCAGCCTACCTTTTTTTATGAGCTTCATCAGAACGGCAAGAGCAAAGTATCCACTGGCAAAGGCTGTGATGCAGCCTATAAGCAGAGGCATGAGTCCTATGCTGCTTGAAATTTTATCAAGATCCTTTACTTCAAGCATGAATGCTCCAAGAATTGCAGGAATGGAAACTATGAATGAAAATTCACCTGCAACTTCACGGTCAACACCGCAGAAAAGAGCACCCGCAATTGTAGAACCGCTTCTTGAAATTCCTGGGAGAGTTCCAATACCTTGAGCAAAACCTATGATAAGGGACTGAAGCAATGTGGGAGTCTTTTTTTCAACTGGAGCCCTTCTTTTTTCACAGATGCTTGAAAGGATCAGGATCAAAGCAGTTGCCATCAAACCTGCACAGGTGAACTTGATGGAAATCTTGTCCTCATCAAGAAGTTTCTTTGTCATGATTCCGATTATACCTGTTATAACCGTAGCAGCGATGACATCCACTATATATTTCTTATCCCTAAAGCATAGCAATTCAAGAATCTTTTTTCTGAAGAAAATGCACACGGCAAGAAGGGTTGCAAGATGCAGCATTACATCAAACAAAAGAGGTACTTCCTCCAGATTGAAAAGAGCCTGTGCAATTCTTAAATGCCCACTTGAAGAAATAGGAAGGAATTCAGCAACTCCCTGCAATAGTCCTAAAAGAAATGATTGTAAAATTGTCATATGAATATATCCCCCATACCGAAAGAACTTCCGCTTTTTAGATTACATGGAATGCAGCTGCAGCCATAAAAATGGGAACCTCGTCATTTTCCCACGCAAAATCTGGAGAAGATGTTTCCAAGAACGTCATCTGGTGTAACATCCCCAGTTACTTCTCCAAGACTATCCAAAGCATCCTCAAGATCCTGAACCACAGCATCCAGACCATAGTCACCTGTCGAGGCGATTTCAAGCGCATGGCTCACACGTTCCAAGGCTTCCTGAACTGAATTCTTCTGACGCTCAGATCCAAGTCCTGCATGCTCCTTATCCTGTGATGCATCACCAAGAACAATTTCCTTAACGGAAGAAACAAGCTCATCAATTCCGATTCCATTTTTTGCAGAGATTTTTACAGCATTGCGCCACGGACCTTCTGTTGGAATTACAACACTACCATTGCATTCACATTTATTCATAACAAGAACGCATGGAACATTTTTTTGCTCGGAAATGTAATCGATGTCTTCCTTCTGGATTCCATTGTTTGCATCGACAAGATATAGGATTACATCTGCATCTTCAGAAAGATCCCTTGTAAGTTCCACACCCCTCGCCTCTATTACATCATCCGTCTTCCTCAATCCAGCAGTATCGAAAAGTCTTACAGGTATTCCTCCAAAGTCAGCGTAGCTTTCTATCCAGTCTCGTGTCGTACCTTCAATATTGCTTACTATTGCACGTTCTTCCTTAAGCAATGTATTGAAAAGGCTGGATTTACCAGCATTAGTCTTACCGCATAGAACAACACGGGCTCCATCCTGATAGAGCTTTTCGCTTTTCCATGATGCTCCCAGTCGCTCAAGGCTTTCCTTTACATCCATCAGAGGTGCTGTATCAAAGCAGTCTGCGATATTTTCCTCGTCCTCAGGATATTCTATTTCAACTTCGATATTGCCAAGAACATCAACGATTCTTTTCTTGATTGAGTCGATGAGTTCAAACAGATTGCCAGAAAGTCGCCCTGCAGCCCTTCCCCGTGAGACATCGGTTTTACTGTCGATTATTTCCTTTACGGCTTCCGCTTTTGTAAGGTCGGTTTTGCCATTGATGTAGGCACGGAAAGTGTATTCGCCGCGTTCCGCAGGTCTGAAACCATTTGCAAGAAAAAGGCTGTAGATTGAAGTCACGACAGAAACTCCGCCATGACAGAATACTTCAACCATGTCTTCTCCTGTAAACGATTTTGGAGCACGATAGACTCCCACCATGACCTCATCGATCCTGTTGCTTTCCTTTGATTTTAAAGGATCTATCATCCATCCGTAGACAAGAGAATTGCCCTGTGCTTCTGACAGGGCCTTTGGGCGTGAAAATATCCTTGATGCAAGCTCAATGCAGTTTTTGCCGCTCACCCTTACGATTCCAATGGCACTTGGAACAAGGGCTGTGGCAATTGCTGCTATAGGTTCTTCTGGTGTATAGCCGACATTATTCATGGTTCACTGCTGGGAAAGGTTCTACAATAAGGAAGTTCCTTGACTTTGATACAGGATTTTCATAATCATCCTGTTCAAGCACAGTATTCCAAACAGAAAGAATTTCATCGGTGCTGATAGGCTTATCATCAGCTATTCCTTCCGTGCTGTCGTTTGCATTCATATCCTTGCTGAAAGCAGGAATTCGTGTCTGTTTTGCGGCTTCATTGTTATGCCAAGGAGACAATGTAGAATCTTCTGGATCCGGACTGATATCCTCATAATATCCGCCTGAATTATTCCAATACATGTATCCTCTGTCGATTCCATCGCGAACACCGAAAACTTCACGGCTTACATAGTTCTTGTCGTAGTATTTCCTATCATAGCGGACACCCATGTAGAATGCCTGGAGCCATGGTCTAACTACAATTCTATTTCTTCCTATGACGGTATTTCTATACGAGCCATAGAAGAAAATTCTGTATGGACGTTCTTCGTAAGGAGAATAATCGAGGAAGCTCTGTTCAAAGTGCGATGGATAGAACATAGGGCATATTACATCAACATACTCGCTCATGAGTTCAACATCCTGACCTGTTCTTGTACCAGAACGATACCAGCCGTTGGCACCGTAAATGTCGATTCCAATTGGAGCGTCAATGTTCTTGCGTGCATAAGAAAGGAATGAAACGAGTGCGCTTTCCTTATCCATACCCTTGTCCTTCCATCGGTAGGATGCAGAACCCATATTGATTCCATCTGTCGGGAACCTGATGTAGTCAAACTGAATCTCGTCAAATCCGCGTTTGATGAGCTCCTTTGCGATTTCAACGTTGTATTCCCATACTTCTTCACTGTAAGGATCAACCCAGTTTTCATCGTAATAGTTTGCCTTCTGACCTGTTACGGTTCCATCCTGACCGACAATATCTTCATAACCACGGATTCCTACCCAAGGAGAATTCGTCTTGTAGTTCCAGACAGCATATTTTCCCTTTCCGTACCCAGCAAGGTTTCTGTCCTTGAACACAACGATACGACCGATGAGGTAGGTTCCATCTTTCTTGAATTCACTTACAAGCTTATCGACATCGATCTTATATCCAGTGACCTTTCCTTTTTCTTTAAGAAGAGGACTTTCAGGTTCAAAACGAAGAAGTCCGTAGTCATCCTTCATGTCGATGACAACAGAATTCAACTTGTTGTCATTTACAATCTTCCGATACTTTGCAATTCCCGTATCATTTCTAAGCTGATATACAGAAGAGTAAACGGCTTTCTTTTTGTTTGCAGTTTCTCCCCAAGGTGTAAGTATCACATCTGGATTCAAAAGCCAAAGCTCGCTAAGCTCAAGCGGTGTTTCAAGACCACAGACAACCTTTGGAACATAAGCGGTATTGACGATAGCATGGGCGGCATTGAGCCTATTCTTCCATGTTCCGTAACTGGTCAATTCGGTGACAGACTTTTCACCCATAGAGAATACATTGATTTTTCCAAGTGCTGAATAGACAATGCTTGAACCGCTCTGGCAAAGACCATCGATAGTATCTGTTGCTTCTTCTCCGTGATATACTTTCTCACCTTTCTTGTCTTTCCAATTGAATCTGTAGATGTTCGGAAGGAATGTCTGAGAAAGATAGATTTCTGAAAAATAGTTTCCGTTCTTATCCTTGCACATGACAGGAAGGATATCCGCTATCTCATCAACCTGCGTCATGCTTGGCATTGCTGCGAAACCTGCACTCACATCAAACCATGCTGGCTTTCTTGCATCTGCCCTGTAATAACTGAACCCATATATAGGATGGGACATGAATACAACAAGCTCACTGCCGACTATGGAGCCATCTTTTTCGTAAAGAGGCATGTGGCTTACTGCGACAGCCTTTACTCCTGCAGTATATTTGCTTGCGGAACCTATGTTCTCCCAGTTGCTTCCACCATCTCTTGTAAGGAAGATCGAATCTTTTGTTGCTGTAACAAGAATATCTGGATTGAACGGATCAGCACATATGTCTTTCAAGAGAGCAACCTTCTGTTCAAGCTGCTTCTGAACTCCGTCATATGACTTAACAGTAAGGAAAGGCAATCCATTGTTTCTTTCAACGAATGTATTCAAATCCGACGAAGCAACAATTCCCTTGTCGGTAAGAAAAAACCATCTGGCGCTTGTCCTTATTATTCTATCGACTTTTCCTTCTGTCCAAAGTGGTTCAGCAGTTCCATTACCTAGAACCTTATATAGTCCCTTATCGGTTCCAAGGAGGAATGGCGAACCGTCCTTGTCTTTTTCCTTGAAAGAAACTTTCTTTTCAGGAAGAGTTTCGGGAAGCTGATACAATGGCTTTGTCTGAGCAAAAACAGTTTCAGTAATAAAAAATAACGATAATGCCAAGCAAATTCTTACAGAGATAGGTTTCATGTTCAAATTTTCGGCATGACTAGATAAAAAATGAGGGAAATTTTTCTATGAGCGATTTCTAGTCAAAAATTCTGCTGAAGAAGTTTTTTTCTTTACTCAAGATTTTTTCTTCAATGGATTTATTGGAATATACTCCACTGGCATCAAAAACAGTCTTTCTGCCGTAAGACCTTCCTTTGCTTATTCTTGAAACGACATTTCTGACCTCTTCACCTGCATCCTGATTGTTGATGACGGTAAAATTTAAAACTCCAGAAAGAATCATCTTGCGCAAATTGTCAGAATCTTCGAAGGCAAACACCAGCACATCTTCGCCAGGCATTTTCCCATGCTTAAAGAGAACATCGATGACTCCCTGATAATCATTCTCTGATTCAACAAAGACAGCGTCTATTCCAGGGCAGCTCAAGTATATTTCTTCCATATATTCTTTTGCCGTAAGATAGTCGCCTCCTGTTTCTCTCTTGGAGATGAGTTTCCATCCTTCATTTTTTTCCATTGCCTCACTGATGGCCTTGCCTCTTTCTCTGGCAGAGGTACTATCGGAAAAATCATTAAGAACACAGATTTCAACATCAACCTTGCCCTTCTCATATATTTCGAGACACTTGGTTGCAAGAGAGGCTTCCTTATAGAAATCAGTTCGGACTTCAAAAATCGCCTTGTTCTCATTCCCTGGAGCAAAGGTGACGGAACTTCCATAAAGAACTACAGGTATGTTCTGCTGGAAACAATTGTCAATGGCATAGTCCAACCCATGTTCATTGACTGGATCGATGATAAGATAATCAACCTTGCGCTGGACAAGTTTATATATCTGGTTGGTCTGTTCCTTTAGGTCGCAATCAGCACTGTACTCAATGAAATTATATCTAGACGTGTCCTCAAAGGCAGATTTCAATGTGTAATAATTGGAAAGATAAGGTTCAGAAACTTTTCCAGAATAGGCAAATCCAATGTTAAGAATTTTCCCTTCAGATTCATTTAGAGGAAATAAAAAACAGGAATTCAGGAATGCAGAGAAAAAAATAGCAGCAATAAAGAACAATGATTTTTTCACTTGAACCTCACTACTGCTATTTTAATGGTAAAATGTCAGAATTTCAATTTTCAGGCAAGAGTTAAATCACCTTCCTTAATCCATCCAATCTTTCTAAGCAAAAGTCCTAAGGCCCATGAAATTACACCAGGAAGAACAAAGCAAACAAGGAGAATTCCGAGCCAGTCAATGAACGCAGGATTAATCGCAACGGCACCATGTTCAATTGCGGCAGCACTTGGATCAAACCAGCCCGAAATCACACCGATCTGACCGACAAGACCACATGTTCCCATTCCTGAAGAAACCGCAGCACCGTTCATTTCCATTTTGAAAATGCAGGTAGCAATAGGACCTGTAATTGCAGAAGCAACTATGGCAGGGATCCAAACGCGTGGATTCTTTACGATATTCGGCATCTGAAGCATGGAAGTTCCAAGCCCCTGGGAAAGGATTCCGCTCCATCTGTTTTCTCGGAAGCTGAGGACAGCAAAGCCAACCATCTGGGCACAGCAACCTGCAACGGCAGCTCCACCTGCAAGACCTGTAAGTGCAAGGGCATGACAAATGGCAGCAGAACTTACTGGAAGCGTAAGGAGAATTCCAACAATGACAGAAATGATCACACCCATGAGGAATGGTCTCAATGTTGTTGCCCATACAATGAGATTACCGAAAGCCGCAGCACCTTTTCCGATATAACCTGCAAAGAGGACAGAAAGAAGCGCACCACAAACGATTGTAACCAATGGAGTTACGATAATATCAACCTTTGTCTTTTTACTTACAAGCATTCCCGCTTCTGCGGCTATGATGGCAATGATGAGGACAGCAAGAGGTCCACCTGCACCACCAGAAACATTTGCCGCACTACCAACAGCAACAAGTGAAAAAAGAACCAATGGAGAAACCTGCATGGCAAAACCAATGCCCACAGCCATAGCTGCACCGACCACATGTGGTTCACCAGCAAAAGTTCCTGCCTTTACAAGGAAATCAAAGACTGGGTTGACATCGATGCGGAGAAGCTGCTGACCCAATGTCTTGACGATAGTTCCGATAAGAAGGGATGCAAAAAGTCCCTGTGCCATTCCGCCCAAAGCATCAATCAAATAACGCTTTACGTACTTGTTCATAAACAATACCTCATGAGAAAAAATAATTGTGATAATGATTTTGACTTACTTGGTGATGTAGTGATAAGAGCGGTCGTAGGCTCCTTAGGCAGTGGTAGATTCCATTCTGCCGACAGTCATCTCAAACGTAACTTCTAACATAAAAATAGCAGAAGGTTGTCTTTAAATCAAGGACATACACAATGATGAAATTCATGAAGAGAACAAGCTGATAAAAAATAATGCGCAAAATTGAAAGATCTTTTTTTTGGCATTATCATAGGTTATATGTATCACTTCATAGTAAATCCCATGTCACGCTCTGGCAAAGGACTAAAGCTTTGGCAGAAGCAGATTGAAATTGAACTCATAAAAAACAACATAGACTATTCCGTAGTTTTTTCAAAGGAACGCGGAGATGTAACAAGAATCGTTTCAGAAATTTCAACGAAAGCCTCGGAAGAAAAAAACTGCACCATTGTCGTTCTTGGTGGTGACGGAACAGTAAACGATGCCGTCCAGGGAATTCAGGATTTTGACAACACCACCCTCGCCTACATTCCGACAGGATCCAGCAACGACTTTGCCCGTGACCTTAAGCTTTCAAAAAACGTAAAGAAGAATCTCAACCGCATCATTCTGGCAAAGGAACCTGTACTTATGGATGTTGGACAGGTTGAGACCGAAAGAGGAACAAGACGGTTCGCCGTAAGTGCAGGTATCGGTTTTGACGGTGCAGTCTGCCAGAAATCAGTGCATTCAATTCTCAAAAAGAGACTGAATAAAGTTGGACTTGGAAAACTCACATATCTTGGAATTGCGCTCAACCAGATCATCAACGCACCAAAGGTTGATGCAGAAATTACCTTTACCGACGGAAAGAAAATCAACGCAAAGAACCTTTTATTTTTAGCAGCAATGGTTCACAAGTATGAAGGCGGCGGATTCAAGTTCTGTCCTAAAGCCGATGCCTATGATGGTGAACTTGATTTCATATGCGCCTTCAACAAGAGCATTCCAGGAATTCTTTTAGCGCTTCCTACCGCTTTCTTTGGATTCCATCACATCTTCAAGGGAATTGAAATCTATCGTTTCAAGGCAGCCGAAGTAAAGACTTCCATTCCACTTTGGCTTCACACTGACGGTGAAGTTGGATACAAGGCACAGTACCTGAACTTTTCACAGCTTGAAAAGAAACTTAAATTCATTCTGTAGGCTCATCATGAACTATCAGGCAGAACTCGAAAAAACAATCAGAAACCTCAAAGGAAAGCCAAGTCTACTTCTTCACGCCTGTTGCGGTCCATGCTCAAGCTATGTAATGGAATACCTTGCTTCAATTTTTGAAATTACGATTTTGTACTACAACCCAAACATTTATCCTCAGGAAGAATATGAAAGAAGGCTACAGGAGCTTAAGGATTTTCTTCCAAGATTTTCACCTGCCGTTGAAAACAAAATCAAGCTTGTGGAAATGAATTATGATCCTGAAGAATTCTACGATGCAATAAAAGTCCGTGAAGAACCAGTCATGGCAGATGACCCTGAAAAAGGAGAACGCTGCAGAAGATGCTATGAATTCAGATTGAGAAAATCATGCTCCTATGCGGCAGAAAACAATTTCGAATATTTCTGTACTACACTATCTATAAGTCCATTCAAAGATTCTGTAAAGATAAATACCGAGGGCGAAAAAATTGCCTCTGAAAATCCAGAGGGTCCAAAGTGGCTTTACTCTGACTTCAAAAAGAAAAGCGGGTTTTTACGAAGCCTTGAAATCAGTGAAGAATATGGACTGTACCGCCAGCAATATTGCGGATGCATCTATTCAACAAGGACTGCAGTTCCAGATTAAGTTTCTTTTTTTGTTCCCCATACTATAAATGAATAGTATAATGTCCTCATGACTTTTTCAGGAAAAATAATTTTTTTCATCGCATTGCTCTATGGCATAATCGTAGCTGGAGCCAATGTCATTGGTGTTATAATACCAAATATTTTTACCAGCAATGACTTGACCCATGGTGAAATGGACGGATGGATTCAATTTCTAAACAACAGCCCAACCTGTAATTGGGTCCAGTACATGACATTTCTTGTTCCAACCTTTTTTTGTATAATGTATGTGTTTTCAAGAAAAGAAAAGAAAATTAGCCATTTCATAAACCTTCCCATTGCCTATTCAACCATTGGCATTTCAGGATGGATTTCTTATTTCATTCTTGAACTGTTCTACATCAGAATTGCAATCAGTCAAGGATATGTTTTTAATGTCGCAGATGTTTTAAAAACTTCAATACTGAATCTTGCAGTAGAAGCAACTGTAACCTTCTCTCTATCATTTTTTGTGACGGAAACAGTTCATAGAAAATATGTACTTCCAAAATATTTCTCTGAAGGAAATCTTTCACGATATACAGGAACAAAATATCCGAAAGTGAGATTCCTATTCATTGTTAACTATGTTTCAGTAACTTTGTTTCCAGTCATATTCCTTTCGACACTGATTCTTTCTCTGCAACAAAGATTTGACTTTCACATCGATACAAAATCCTTTTACATGCTTGTCGTAATTCTCGCAATCGGAATAGCAATTTCCATTCTGCTCAACACTTATTTTTCAAAACCGCTTGAAAAAATCAAGGACCGCATCGAAAAAATCAAGGAAGGCGATTACACATCAAAAATAAATTTTGTTGCCAACGATTCTTTCGGAGAGCTTGCAGACACTCTCAACGACATGACCGAATCAATCGAATCAAAGACAAAGAAAATTCTAGAAATACAGAACTCCATCATTGAGGGAATGGCAACCATGGTTGAAAGTCGCGACAACTCTACTGGAGGCCACATCAAGAGAACCAGTTCCTGTGTAAAAATTTTTGCAGAACATCTTAAGAAAGTTCCTGAATACAAGGATATTCCTGAAAGTTTCTACAATGCAGTAATCAAGGCAGCTCCTATGCATGATCTGGGGAAAATTGCAGTTGACGATGCAATTTTAAGGAAGCCAGGGAAATTCACAGATGAAGAATACGAAAAAATGAAGGCTCATTCTGCTGAAGGTGCAAGAATCGTAGAAAATGTTCTGAGTTCCACTGACGATATTGAATTCAAAAAGATCGCTGTAAATGTAGCCCACTATCACCACGAAAAATGGAATGGCCAAGGATATCCAGAAAAAATTTCTCGCACTGACATTCCGCTGGAAGCAAGAATAATGGCTCTGGCTGATGTTTTTGACGCTCTTGTAAGCAAGAGATGTTACAAGGACAATTTTTCATTCGACAAGGCATTCCAGATTATCGAAGAGGATTTGGGAACACACTTTGATCCAGTCCTCGGATTGGAATTCATAAAGTGTCGGCCTGAACTGGAAAAACTGTACAGTTAAATTTCTGTTGCAAGCCTAGCAGCTAAAAGCCTTTTCAAGTTTTTCATCCAGAATGGATACGAAATTTGAAAAGGTTATTTTTTTATCTGTATCTTTTTCTGAAAGTTTTTCAAAATATTCAAAGAGCATGGACATGAACAGACCTGCTTTTGAAGGCAACTTCATGTTCCTGTTGACAATGAGTTTTGAAAGGAAAACACAGCTGCAAAGCTTAATTGACCTTTCAAGACCTGAAAGAATTGCGCCGTCGGTAATTTTAAGCTTCCAGATTTCCACAAGGATTTTGCCGTGAGGAACAAGGATCGAAAAGAATGTTACGGACAGAATTATTGCAAGTGAAGGAAGAACCTTTACCTTCTTATTTTTTGCAAGGCACGCAACAATGGACAGCAGGAAAATTGAAGTTACCACATAAATTGATTTAGAAAAGAAAAGCAGGATAAACATCAGAAGTGAGAAGACCAGAATAAGTGCCTGAAACTTTGAAGATGATTTTTTTTCTTCTGCGGCTGCAGATTTTTTTTCTGCGTTTTTTTCTTCCGTCCAATTTTTATTTTTTAGGTCTGCAAGCCACTTTGATTTTTCTACAAAGGCGTTGGCAAACAGGCCCATTGCTATGGATGCTACGAAACTGATGGCAAGCAAGACCGGCGCAACGAATCTTGTGTTCTCGCCAAAAAGAAAAATATAGGCCACGCCAAGCTGGGCAAGGTTGTTTGCAAGACCGCCGGCCATGCTGATTCCAAGCCAGGATACAAGTTTCTTCTCGTAAAAAAGATGAAAAATTGCCATCATTATAAAACCTGAGGCTACTGAACCTGCCAGGGAAAACAAAAAAATGTATGAGAATAAAGTTCCGCTGATAATTCCCTGGAGAAGCACCTTAAGGAAAATCAAGGCGGTGCTTTCCTTTTTTGTCATGCAAAGAAAGGAAAGCATGATGGGAAGGTTTGCAAGTCCAAGCCTGAAAAAAGGAACAGGCTTTGGAATCGCATATTCAACTGCGGAAAGAAAAAAACACAAGGCCGAAAAGAATGCCAGTTTTCTCATTACAGGCCGCCACCTACTGAAGGTAAACCATTAGGAGCATGATATCGCTGTTGCGGATTCCACTGATGCGGGATGCCTGTCCCAAAGTTACAGGGCGAACCTTTTCAAGCTTGCCCCGGCTTTCAGAAGAAAGGGCAACAATCTTTGAATAGTCAAAATTATCCGGAATGCGGACATTTTCCATGCGGTGCATTTTTGCAACACGGTTGTCCTGCTTTTCAATGTAGTAGCGGTACTTGTGATCTTCCTTTGCAAGAGTCCATTCAAGCAAAGTGTAGTTGCCCGGATTCTCTCCATCAGGATGCTTGTCCAGAAATGCCATGGCTTCTTCTACATTGCGGTACTTGAGTTCCATGGAATCCATCTGTTCCTTTGAAATCAAGCCGACATTGAAACCTTTCTGGCGCAACCTTCTGTCTGCCGTGTCGTGGCGAAGCTTAAGGCGATATTCAGCGCGGGCGGTAAACATGCGGTATGGTTCCTTTGTTCCAAGAGTAACAAGGTCATCGATGAGAACGCCGATATAGCCTTCATCACGTCCAAGGACCAGAGGTTCATAAGACGGAATCTTTTCAAAATTATTGAAGCCATTTTCCGTCTGGAAGTTTTTAAGTTTTTCAGAAAGTTCCTTTGTTTCCCGTGCAGAAATTTCCGCAAAGTTCTTAAGGTCTTCTGCATTGAACACAGGCTTTGGCTGGAACTTTCCTTTTTCTCCGCTTGCAGGACTTGAATAGATTTTTGAATCTGCGGCGCAAAGAGGTCCGCAAAGGTTCTTGTGTTCCCGTGCGTAAAGACCTGCGTTGATTCCGGCAATGAGTCCCTGACCTGCGGCTTCCTCGTAACCTGAAGTTCCGTTTATCTGGCCTGCATCAAAAAGACCTGCGACGCGTTTTGTCTCAAGGCTCGGGAAAAGCTGTGTAGGTTCAACATAGTCGTATTCGACGGCATAACCCGGACGGCTTACAACACAGTTTTCGAAACCTGGCATCGTGCGGAGGAATGCATCCTGAACTTCTTCCGGCAAAGAAGAACTCAAACCGTTAAGGTAGATCTCATCAGTCTCAAGACCTTCCGGCTCAACAAAAAGCTGGTGGCGTTCACGTTCTGCAAAGCGCATTACCTTGTCTTCAATTGATGGGCAATAGCGTGGGCCGATTCCGCTTATTTTTCCTGAATACAATGGAGAGCGTCCGATGTTCTCGCGAATGATCCTGTGGGTTTCTGGATTTGTATACACAAGGTGACATGGAACCATAGGGCGTTCAACTTTTTCAGTGTCAAAGCTGAATGGAATGATTTCTTCGTCGCCTTCGTTAAGTTCAAGTTTTGAAAAATCAATTGTGTGGCGGAGGATTCTTGGAGGAGTTCCAGTCTTAAGGCGGCCAGTCGTAAAGCCAAGTCGGTTAAGGCTTTCTGTAAGTCCAAAGGCACCTGTCTCTCCAATGCGGCCGCAAGGGGCATCATATTCACCGATGAAAATTCTTCCGCCAAGGAAAGTCCCTGTTGTGAGGACTACGGAACGGCATGTAACGATTCTTCCGCGCTCGGTAACAACGCCTATGACCTTCTGGCGCATTCCGCTTTTTGCAGCATCGGTTGCATATTCATAGTTAAGGTTGCTTCTCTTTTCACCTGGAATGGTATTGAGTTCAGCAGAGCTGTCGGAATTTTCAGGAAGCGGCGTATCAGATGCAACGGTCAAAACATCAACGACAGTATCCATAAGGGTACAAAGGTTTTCTGTTGTCTCAAGGGTCTTGCGTGCAAGCTGGGAATACAGAAGTTTGTCTGCCTGGCTTCTTGGAGCCTGAACTGCAGGACCACGGCTTTTGTTCAGCATGCGGAACTGGATCATGGACTTGTCGATGAGCTTACCCATTTCTCCACCGAGAGCATCAATTTCGCGGACGATGTTTCCCTTTGCGATACCACCTATACTCGGGTTGCAGGACATTCTTCCCACTGAATCTATGGTCTGAGTAATGAGAACAGTTTTCAATCCCATGCGTGCGCAGGCAAGGCTAGCCTCAATACCTGCATGACCGCCACCACATACGGCAACGTCAAATGAATCATAAAAAGCCATGGGCGAAATTATACCGAGATTAAAGGAAAAAAACAATTTTCAAAGGAAAGACATTTTTGCTATAATCTCGCAAAAGACAGGGGTAAAGCACATGGCAAATCCATTCAAAAAATTCACTTCAAAACTCGACGACACTTTTGATTCCAACACCTGCTGGATTCCTTTTTTCATCAGTCTCATGTCCATGGGATTGGGCTACGGACTTTACAAGGGAGTGATCGACAACTATCTTGCGGAAGTCGTTGGCATGGGAGAATTCCATCGCGGCGTTGCAGAATTTTTCCGCGAACTTCCAGGCTTTCTTCTGGTTTTCATTCTTGCTCTCCTCTACCGTTTTTCTGCCGAAGGAGTTTTTAAAATCGGTGGCCTCATAATGCTTGTGGGCATGCTCCTTCACATGGGACTTCCTGCAGACAGGATTCTTGTGACAACAGCCATCTGCATCTATTCCCTTGGCGAACACATGCAGCTTGGAATGAGGAACACCCTTTCACTTGAATATTCAAAGGAAGGTCGCGGCGGTCGTGCCCTTGGATTCCAGAATTCAATCTATCAGGGCGGAACTCTTGCAGGCTTCTTCATCGTCATGATTGCATTCAGCTTCATCGGTGGCGAAAAATCATTCCGTCTTTTCTTTGCCATAAGCGCACTCATCATGGGAACAGGAACTGTCCTTGCTTTCCGCATGACGGGACAGAGCAAGACCGACAAGTCAAAGAGCCGTTTCTATTTCAGAAAGAAGTATACGAAATTCTATTTTCTTGAAGTCTTCTATGGAGCTCGAAAGCAGATTTTCTTTACCTTTGGACCTTATGTTCTGATTCTCTTTTACAAGGCAAGCACAAGCACAATCTGCCTTCTGTTTGCAATCAGTGCCATCTGCTGTTCCCTTGCAAGCCCTCTCGTTGGAAAAATCATCGACCGTCTTGGCTACAAGATTGTTATGGTTTCAGACACATTGATTCTTGTAATCGTCTGTTTCTTCTACGGATTTGCACACAGGATTTTTCCTCAGAATGTTGCCTTCATCATATGCTGTGCAAACTACATTCTGGATTCAGTGATTTCCCTTGCTTCAATGGCAAGCAATGTCTACGTCCAGGACATTTCAGATTCAAAGGAAGAGGTGCGTGCAACAATCAGCACGGGAATTTCCGTTAACCATTTCATTACAATTCTCATTGCATTGTTTGGCGGATGGATCTGGCAGGTTCTTGGGATCGAAACTCTATTTACTCTTTCTGCCATCCTTGGCATCTTCAACAGCATCTATGCCGCAACGATCAAGGTGCCTAAGAAAGTTTAATTAAGATAATGACAATATAAAAAAGGCGGGTCCCAGCGACGGAAAAAACAGGAGTGGTGCTCCCGGTTTCATTTTCATAAGCCTGGCGGCCATTGCCGAATTGACCGGGTCCTCCCTCCTGCTTTTTTCCTGCGTCCCGCCAATTTCTTAGACAGTCATTATCTTAATAAAACATGAAAATCGAGACAGTAAACGCAGGCCCCAGCGACTGATTAATTAGAAACTATGTTGTTTACCCAGACGCCCTTCCTTATTAGAACAATTCCTATGGCGCACTTTATCAGGTCCAGGGCTTTTACGATAAGGTAGATCAATATGATTCCCATGGCGGTGTAGCGCGTAAGCACAAAAGCAGTCGGAACTATGAAAACCCAAACAAAGACGCTGTCGAACAAAAATGTGATAAAAGTCTTTCCACCTGAACGCAGTGTAAAATAGCAGCCGTGTACTACGGCTAGAATTGGAAGGAATATTCCAGTCTGCATTATGAAGTTTGCGGCAAAATTCTTGACCTCGTTTTCCGTATTGTAAAATGCTGGAAAAAGATTCCTGCAAAGGACAAGGACTCCACCGATTACGGCGCTTACGACAAAAGACAAGGCTATCATCCTGCTTGCCGTAGACTTTGCTTCTTCATTTTTTCCTGCTCCCAGAAGCTGACCTGCAAGGATTGAAATGGATTCCCCGATGGCAAAAAGAAATACGTTGAAAAGATTTGCAATCGTGTTCGTAATATTCAGAGCAGCAACTACGGCAAGTCCACGCAAAGAGAAGCTCTGATTCAGCATTGTAAGACCAAGCGACCACAGGGTTTCATTTGCGGCAAGAGGAAGTCCTTTGAGGATGATTTTTTCCACGAGAGCAAATGGAACCTTAAACGATGCAAAAGCACCCTCTATAAATTTGCAGCGGTCTTTATGGGTGTGGGTCCAGACAATTTCGATTCCAGATTCAACAAAACGGGAAACTACTGTAGCAATGGCAGCACCTTTTACGCCAAGTTCTGGAAAACCAAAGTGTCCGAAAATCAAAATGTAGTTCAAGGCAAGATTAACAAAAACGGCAACAAAACCTGCCTTCATGGGAACTGAAGTTTCGCCTATGTCACGAAGAGTCCCTGCATAAGCCATTCCTAGTGCAGTCGGAATCATGCCTATGAGCATTATCATCATGTAGTCCTTAGCATGACGCATGGTGGCAACTGGGTCTCCTATGCTATCTGATTCGTGAATGAATTTTTCCATGAAGTATTCGCCAAACAGCAGAAAAACTGCAGCACCAACAATTGTTGCAATTCCAACAAGATAGAGTTTGATTCTGAAAGTGTCCCTTACGCCTTTATGGTCACCTTTGCCAAAAAACTGGGCTGTGAAAATTCCAGCACCGCAGGAAGAACCCCATACGCACAAAGTAAAAACAAAAAAAAGCTGTGAAAAAATGCTGACTCCGTTCATGGAATCAGTTCCGCAGCGGCCTACCATAAGATTATCAAGAAGACCTACAAAATTTGTAATGGTGCTTTGAATTACGATAGGCAATGTTATGGTGAATATATTTCTGTAAAAAGATTTATCAAACTTCAAGTTCATGGCTTTATATTACATTAAATATTCCCATTATTGTAGTAAGCAATTCAATTAAGTATAATGAAGAAAATAGGCTGTATCCGTTGATAGTGTTGATGCACTAATTGCGGTGGTTGAGCCTGTCGAAACTACCGCATATTTAGTAGGTATCGCTTGATTTCGACAAGCTCAATCGGCGCAGCAGCCAATTATTTTTCGGATATAGTTAATAATTAAAGGTGGCAGAAAAATGTTGCTTGCTAAAAGACTTGAAAACTTACATCCTTATGTTCCAGGAGAACAGCCTAAGGACCGCGTATACATAAAGCTCAACGCAAATGAAAACCCATATCCCCCATGCAAGGCAGTGGCAAAGGCAGTAAAAAAAGCTGTTGCAAAAAACATAAGCAATCTTGGCCTCTATCCAGATCCAGACAGCAACGACCTTCGCTTTGCAATCGCCGAGATGCTCAACGAGACTGGCGGATGCTTCAACAACTCAAAGGAAGCAAAAAAGGCACTTCCATTCACAATCACACCTGACATGATTTTCTGTGGCAACGGCAGTGACGAGGTATTGAGTTTTGTTTTCTACACTTTTTTTGACAGCGACAGACCTTTGGTAATGCCAGAATTCACATACAGCTTCTATCCTGTATATTGCGGATACTACAACATCCCAATGTGTCAGGTTCCGCTCAAAGAAACCTGGGTACTTGACGTAGACAAAATGCTTGAGGAAGCAAACAAAAACGACAGTGCAATTATTTTTGCAAATCCAAATGCGCCTACAGGAATCGCACTCAAACGTGCAGAAGTTGCGGCAATGATCGAAAAGGCACCAAAGGACAAAATCTTCATTGTTGACGAAGCCTACGCAGACTTTGGAGATGAAAGCTGTATTCCTCTTCTTGAAAAATACGACAATCTTGTGATCGTCCGCACATTCAGCAAGAGCCTTTCTTTTGCAGGGATGAGGCTTGGTTATATCGTAGCATCTCCTGATCTTGTTCGTTCAGTATTCACTGTAAAAAATTCTTTCAACCACTTCCCTGTTGATTTCCTTGCACAGAAAGCTGGAATCGCAAGCTGCGAGAACTACGACTACTGCGAAGAAAACGCAAGGAAAGTCGTTGCAGAAAGGGAAAGCATTACAAAGTTCCTTCGCGAGCGTGGATGGTTTGTAATCGATTCAAAGACAAACTTCATCTTTGCAAAAAAGGATGGAGTCAAGGGAACAGATATTTACCAGGCAGTCAAGAAAGCAGGAATCCTCATCCGCCACTTTGCAACACCTGGCATTGAAGAATTTGTCCGTATCTCAATCGGAACAAAAAAGCAGATGGACCTTTTGAAATCAGTTTTGGAGGAAGTATGAAATTCTTAGTACTCAGCGACATTCACGGAAATCTTGAAAACCTTGAAAAATTAAATCCAATGGCAAAGGAAGCCGACGGAATTATTTTTGCAGGAGACTTTACGGAGTTCGATAACGAAAAAACTGGACTTCCAGTTCTCAAGGCCCTCTGCAAGATGAATGAGAATATTTTTGCTGTTCGCGGAAACTGCGATTACCCTTCCCTTGAAGAAGAGTTTGAAGGAAGCGACATCAGCTGTGAACGTCAGCTTGTAATGCACGAAGGCCTTGCTTTTGCAGGCAGCCACGGCGGAAGCAAATTCACAGGAACAACACCAAACGAAAGAACAGAAGAAGAACTTCAGTCCGACTTCAACATCATCACAAACGAAGGTGCACAGGAATGGGACAACCTTATTGTCGTGATGCACAACCCACCAAAGAATACTGACTGCGACAAGATTCCAGGCGATATTCATGTTGGAAGCGAATTGTCTACAAAGTTCATTGAGGAATACAAGCCTCTCGCCGTCATCACAGGACACATCCACGAAAGTGCCGCCATCTGCAAGGTTGGAAATTCAACAGTGATAAACCCAGGCGCTGTTGCAGAAGGCAAATACGGATGGCTTACTGTAAACAAAAAAGACGGTAAGTGGACTGTAGATTCCGCTGAGCTCAAGACACTTTAGTCATAGAGGCTCAAGGGATTTTCAGAAAGACTGCAGGATTCATCTAGTCAATAATTTAATACATTTGCGCATCCCTAAAAATTGCAATTTTTAGAAAATCAATTTCAATTATAA
>NZ_JAZUGX010000057.1:0-36035 GCF_045641405.1 Treponema sp. | reverse complement strand
ATAAAATATAATTATTTAATGGAAATTTGAGTTAAAAAAGCACTGTTTTTGGGAAATTTTTTAGTGTCTATCTAATTTTGATAACAAATTGAGTCATTTTGACACACTTTTCACAACACATAATTTTCACTGAGTAAAATTGACACATTAATTTTCATCCTGTGACTATATGAGCCATAAAATCCCAATTTATTCTGTATATATAAAATCTAATAAAAAAAATGGAGAATCGGCAAGTTTTTCTTTAAATTTTTTAACAATTTCTAACAAATACTTATTACACTGCCTCTTTTTATTGTATAAATATGCACTATTTACCTATATTTATGCATATTCTTGACAATTTTATGCAAATTCAGAATAATTTGTCTCATCATGATTAATCCATTAGCACAACAATTAAACGACACATTAAAAGGTTCTGTTGTAGACGCTCTCATGTCTGATTTAGGAAAGCGTCTTTATTTTCCAAACGGTATTATTTCTCAGGGTGGAGAAGCTGCAAAAGATGCTTCTTTAGCAAACGGTACAATTGGTATGGCCGTTGCAAATGGCACTCCAATAGAATTGGAATCATATAAAAAAATGATGCCAACATTGGGACCAAGAGAAACTGTAGCTTATGCAAAAACTGCAGGTAATCCTGATGTAAGAAAACTTTGGAAAGAAAAAATTATCGAAAAGAATCCAGATTTAAAGAATAAAACTTTCTCAATGCCAATTTTGGTTCCTGGTCTTACAGCAGTTTTATCATATGTTTGTGACTTGTTTGTTGATGTTGATAAGCCATTACTCGCGGCAGATCCAAGTTGGGACAATTATGAATTGATTGCTTCTGCTCGTCGAGGGGCTGAATTCCATCAGTTCAAATGTTTTGAAAATGGAAAATTCAATATTCCTGGAATTGAAAAAGCAATGAAAGCTGATGCTGAAAAATATGGCTCAGTTCGTATTATTTTGAATTTCCCACAGAATCCATCTGGATATAGCCCAACAAAAGATGAAGCTAAAGAACTTGTTCGCATTGTAAAAGAAATTGCTGAAAGCGGCAAAAAAGTAATGGTTCTTTCAGATGATGCATATTTTGGATTGAACTACGAGGATGATATTGAACCTCAGTCACTTTTCTCATATATGGCTGATGTTCATGAAAATGTTTTGGCAATTAAAGCTGATGGTCCTACAAAAGAAGATTTTGCATGGGGATTCAGAACTGGTTTCATTACATTTGCTTCAAAAGCACTTACAGAAGATCAGATTACTGCATTAACAACAAAATTTATGGCTGCAATCCGTTCTTCAGTTTCATGTGCTTCAACACCTAGCCAGTCTCTCATCCTCAAGGGATACAAGGCAGGCAACATTGAAAATGAAAAGAAGGAATTCCGCAAGATTCTTGAACGCCGCTATGCAATCGTCCGCAAGTTTGTTAACGAGCACAAGAGCGACTACATTGAGCCACTTCCATTTAACTCGGGATACTTCATGTCATTCGATACAAAGAAAATCAATGCAGAAGAACTCCGCGTTAAGCTTCTTAAGGAACACGGAATCGGAACAATCCAGATTGACCCACAGACACTCCGCGTTGCTTTCTCAAGCCTAGACGAAGAAAACATCGAAGTAGTCTACAGCGCAATCTACAAGGTTGCAGACGAAATGGGTAAAAACTAATTCAGTTTAATTCATAATGAAAACGGGCTGTCCACAATTTTGCGGGCAGCCTTTTTTATATCCTCCGTTCCTTATTTCAAAAAATTCTGCTAAAATATTTTTATGAAAATAATTGCTAAACTTGCCTGTCTTTTGGTTCCATTCGCATTCATTTCCTGTGCGAAATCAAAGGACAAGACTGTTATCATATGGACAAACAACACGGAAATAGTTTCCTATGTTGAACTTTTCAACGCCACCCACGAAAAAACAAAGGCAGTCGTTGTATACAAAAAAGAACCTGCCCGCGCGCTTCCTCCTTCTAAGGATGAACTGACTCCAGACATCATCATAGGTCCTTGGCTTAAGAATTCCCTTACAAGAAAATATTTTACTTCCATCGACTATCTTTTTGCGGAAAAAAGCGTTTCAAAGACACAGTTCTACAAAAAGCTTTTGGACTATGGATGCATCAACGAAAAGCAATACCTTTTACCAGTAAGCTTTAATCTGCCTGCAATGATCTTCAGCAGAAAGAATGAATCTCTTGTTGGAAATGACCACTACCTGGACTTTGAACACATCAAGGAAATCGCCACAAAATTCAACAGCAGAAACGACAAGGAGGCCTACACCGCAATGGGCTTTGGACCTTCCTGGGACAGCGAATTCCTTTACACCCTTACAAAACTCAACGGTACATCCTATCGTGAAAAAGGCACAAGCTTTCTATGGGATGAGGAAGCAATGCACAATTCCATAAATCAGATAAAATATTGGACTTCCTTCTGCAACACTGACACGACAACAGAACAGAACTTCCAGTTCCGCTATCTTTACATGCCTTTCTACAGGCAGGTCACTTCTGGAAGATGCCTCTTTGCCTATACTACAAGCGACAATCTCTTTACGCTTACCGATGCACAATCATCAAGCGTTTCTTTCCGATGGATCGTTCAAGGAGATAAAATTCCAGTAGAGGATGACATAATCACAATGGGAATATACAAGGGCGCAGAACATTCTGATCAGGCAGAAATTTTTATTTCCTGGTTCCTTAAGGAAGAAACGCAGCAGAAGCTCATTGAACGCACAGAGAGCATGAAGCTTGACAGCGTCAACTTTGGTATTGCAGGAGGATTCTCTTCCATACATGATGTAAACGAAAAATACTATCCTGCCTTCTATCGACAGCTTCTCGGGAACATGCCTCCAGAAGAATACCTTACTTTGCCAAACATTCTTCCATACAGATGGGAAAGCCTTAAGGCAAACGTAATTCTTCCCTATTTAGCAGACAGCACAAACACCAACGGAGCAAAAAACAATTCAACGCTGGAAGAAAGAATCACGGAATGGACAAAACAATTCTATTGATTTACTTAAATTAAACTGTAAAAAACACTAAACAAAATTCTACCCCCTCCGATAATAAAAGTGAGGGTAGGATTATGTTTTCAAACGGAATAAATCTTAACGCAGCATCATACAACAATGTTTTCTCAACTTCTTCAGGATCGCTCTTTGTTCCTGTAAAGCCAAGTGCTGTAATCTACTCTCAGCTGGACTATGTTCATGGAACTGCTGCAAAAAGCGGACAGAACGGAGTTCCACTCAGCAAGGTCAGGATCCTCAACACGCTCATTAATCAGCTTGTATCAATGAAGCAGAAAACTACAACTCATTCAGAGGAAGAACTTTCTGGAATGTCTGAGGAACAGAAGGATGCTCTCATAAAGGAATACCAGCAGCAGATCAAGTCTGCCATGTCAAACACAGCACAGCCTGCAACATACGGATTTGCAGGTCTCATGCCAGAAGCAGGTGCTGTTGTCAGCGTAAACGCTTAATTCCAGACACTCCAAAGGAAGAATCCAGAAACAAGTGCTGTCACGACGGCAAAGGGAATTCCTGTCTTTAACCATTCAGCAAAGGTATAGTTCTCACCTTCATTCTTAAGCATATCTGACGCAGTCTTGTTTGCGGAAGACCCAAGCGGAGTGATGCTGCTGCCGATGCAACTTCCAAGAAGAAGAGCAAATGTAAAAAGTTCAGGCTCCGCTTCAATTCCAAGAGCATAGACTGAAGCAAAGGGAAGTATTACTGCGACATAGATTACGTTATCTACAAAAGCAGACACAAGAAGGGAAACTACAAGAAGAATCACAAAAACCGTGACCTTAACATCTCCTGCAAAGGTTGAAACAACATTCACCAGATCGGACATGATTCCTACTTCCCTGACAGCACCAGCAAGAATGAATGTTCCTAAAAGAAAAACAACTGTCTTCCACTCTGTCTTTAATAGAACATCTGCAATCTCAGCTGCAGTTTTTTTCTGGGTCACCTTAAACCACATAAGGGACACCATGCCGATGAATAGAACATAGAGTCCTGTAGAACATTGCATACGGTTTCTGAAATATGACATGACAGAAAGACCTGCGATCATGACACCAAAAATGATGGAAGGAGTCCACGAAAGAATCGACACCACCTGAACTTCCATCCTGTTCCTTCTGCTTTTTGAGAATATAAAATAGAAGAAAGCACAGCCTGCGATCATGCCTACCTGACATATGGCAAAAAATGAGACCCTTCCGTCAAAGATAAAGAAATCATTGAAACGAAATCCAGAGTAACCAGCAAACATGGCGGATTCAGGACTTGCTGACAAAGTAGCGGCAACCTCAACGTTACATATCATTGCCACCGCAGCAACAAGACGACCAGGCCTTATTCCAGCCCCCTTGCAGAAGGAAATTGCCACAGGAACCATTATGAGTACCGCTGCTATGTTCCCGACAAAAGCAGAGACTATTGCCGATACCACAAGAATGGAAACGATGGCACCGCAGGCATTTGAACTTCTCTTTGCAAGACTTGAGCCGATGTGTGCAGCTACCCTTGAATGGGCAAGAACAGAAGAAAGCATCATGCTTCCAAGACAAAGGAGAACAGCGTTCCAGTTGATGACCTCCGTAAAGGCATGGACAAAAGCATAGGAACGCCTATGGACATTTCCATCCAAGGCAAGGATATCCTCAGGCAGGTGAAAAATACTGTCAGGGATAAATGTTCCAAGCACAAGTACAAGAAAGGCAGCACCCATGGTAAACCATGTTTTCCTAGACTGAAAAACAGCAACCATAATGCAGGTTAAAATTGCAATTGTTCCAATGACTATCTTGATGCTCATCTATAATACCTCAGAAAAAAATCGACTCAGGAATGAAAGTCTTACGTTCACCAGGAATTGCCTGATAGAAAACAGCATCATAATGCTCTTTTTCCCTATCGATATCCACGATGGCAAAGGATGGCGGCTGGCACTGTCTTGGTCTTGAACAGCTTCCAGGATTCAACACAAAAACATTACCTGAGGTAAGAGCACTGAAACCAACATGCGTATGTCCAAAGAAAACAGCCGTGCATCCAATGCTTGTAGCGACTTCTTTTATTCCATCAAGTCCTTCATAAAGAGAAAACCTATGGCCATGGGTGAAAAAAACATTGTGGCCCGCAGCAATAAGGGAACAGCTGAGAGGCACCCGAATCTTTTCTCCGTTGACCGTATAGCTGTCAGGATCGTTGTTGCCTTCAACCACTCCAAGAACTGGCGGAACAGAATCGGAGATCTCCACAAGCCGTGATATATCTTCCATCCCATCACCACAGAAGACCATGCCGTCGCATTCCTTTCCAAACTCCTCTACGATGTTCCTGAGAATTGAAAAATTCCCATGGGAATCTGAGACCACAAGAAGTCTTGCCTTATCCTTGTTTGCAAGGGAATCTATAGCCTCCTGTGTTCCAAGAAGATTCGTCAAATTATCCTGCTTAAATGTATTCAAATCTCACTCCGAAGCTTCGATAACAAAATGGTTTCTTGCCTGAATTCCTGTTTCTCCATCAACAAAACGATGGACCTTTCTTTTGCCAATGATGGCCTGAACATGGGCATGAAGCTCATTGTCAGAAGGAAGTTCTCCTGGAAGAATTGCGGCATAACGGACAGCCGAAACAATGATGTCAAAGATATCCTTGTCCATAACCTGTCCCTGTTCTTCAGCCTCCAAGGTCCCAGAGCTTTCATGGTCAAGAACAAAGCTACAGGTTCCTTCCTGACCAAGAATATCATCCTGAGGAAAGAAAGAAAAAATATTGAAATTTGGATTGTTGTCCCTGCCGTCACGGATGTTGGCGAATGTATAATGGCATCCCTCTGGAGCTCCAAAGACCACTATGCCACGCACATTGCTGGAGTCTGCAAGATCACGGAAATTTGAAATTCTATTATGAAGATCATCAGGAAATCTTATGCACTTTACAAGTCCTCCATTTTCAGCAAGCCCGTATTTTTCAGCAAGAACCGATTCAGCCTTTGCATAGAATTCCTTGTCATTGAAACCATAGCCGAAGATGACAAAAACAGTACCTTCATCTCCTGACCATTTAACGCCTTGATTTTTATCTGACCTTACATCCACAGGCTGAATTTCAATCACGTCTCCTGACATGATGACGGTCTGTTCCGATTTATTTCTGCCGCATGAACTTAAGGTCACAAAAAGAAAAGCCATTCCAAGCTGCAAAAGTCTTCTTGAAGTCATTTTTACACTATCCCCAAACTGTAAAATATTTCTTCCATATGATATACTTTTTAACCATGAAAAGCAAAGAAAAAAACAAGCGCAAGAATTCGGCGCTTTCAAATATGATTGGAATAATTCTCCTTGCGGTGTTTACAGGAATAGCAGTTCTCCTTGCAAGGTTCGACATGTTCCAAAGACTTGACTACCGTCTATACGACTACATTCTTGGACTTTCAAAGGAAATAGAAACCAACGAGGATATAGTCCTTATCGACATCGACGATGAATCCCTTGGACGCATCGGTGCCTGGCCATGGACCCGCGACATAATTGGAGATGCCCTTCTTAGGATGAAGGAATTCGGCGCAAAGCAGGCAATCTTCGATATTGAATATCTTTCCTCATCCACAAAAGGTATCAATGAAAACCTTGAGGAAACAGTACTGGAAACTTTCGCCAATGGAGAAGAAAACATTGCTACCTCCGTCTCAAATTTTGCAGGTGATATTGAATCTGGAATCGTAACCAAAGTAAACGCACAGCAGAAAGCCTCTGCCATGATGTCGGACCAGATCGACGGTATACTTTACGAAATGCAGAGGGACATTACTTCTGACTTCTCAAGGGACTACGACGATTACTTTGCACGATGCATCCAGTTTTTTGGAAACACATCATTGACCGTAAACTTCCGCAATCTCGCCATCAAAAGAGAACCAGAGGAAATTCAATACACACACAACAGGTTCCTTTTTGACAATGTTGACGACCCGCTTAACCTGATACATACAGGAAATGTTTTTTCAACAAAGGAAGAGGACGACACGGTTGAACGAAGCTTTACCCCTGCGATGCAACGCTTTGTTTCCCGTGGGAACGGGGTTGGTTTTACCAACGTTGTTGTTGACAGGGATGGCATCCGTCGCCGCGTCGAGCTACTTAACTTTCATGACGGAAAATTCGCAGGTCAGCTTGCCTTTGCTCCTCTCGCAAGACTCATGGATGTCCAGAAAATGGAACGAACAAAAAATGCCCTCATCCTCTACGGATGCAAGGTTCCAGGACATGAAGAAAAACAGGACATAAAAATTCCTTTGGACAAGCATGGCCGCATGCTCATCAACTGGCTTCACGGCAACTACTACGAAAGTTTCAGACACGTTCCAGTCTACATGCTCCACAACCTTGACCTTGCGGAACGACTCATCATCGAAAACCTTGCTAAAATAAACAATGCAAACCTAAGCACACTTTCCGAAGAAGACGCCGACTATCTTCTGAACACAAACTATTTCTATTCGGAATACAAGAACCTTACAAAAAACAAGAACAACATCCTTCTTAAGTGCCGTGGCTTTACAGAAGACGGAACTCCCATCAAGGGAGGCCTTACAAACGCGGATTACAACATTTACTTCTTTGCAAGAAACGATTTTTTCAAGAACCTAAAGGAGTTTACAGACTCACTTTCAACAATCCAGAGTTCGCAAAGCGTTCCTCTTATCGCAGAGCTTGTCTCAAGCGTAGACCACTATCTCAAGGATGAAGAAACCTTGAGGTCAGTGATAAAGAATTCCTTCTGCTTCATCGGAAACTGCGCTACATCAAGTACAGATCTAGGTGTTACACCTTTCATCAAACGTTACGCAAATCTCGGTACCCACGCAAATGTCGCAAATACGATTCTACAGCAACAGTTCATCACAGAGGTGGATACTATTTGGGGAATCGCAGCCTGTTCTAGCTTCATCTTTATCATCCTTCTTCTTACTTTAAAGATGAGTCCAAGCTGGAAGAATGTTTTTGGAGTCCTCTACATAATCATTCCAGTTGCGGTTTTTGCAGGCCTTATGATTCTATTCAGAATCTATGTTCCTGCGGTAGTTCCTTTTGTAATGTGCGGTCTTATCTACATCAGTGAAGTGATCATGAACTTCCGCGCTGTAAACGCAGACAAGAAATTCCTCCAGTCAACATTTGGAGCCTATGTTGCTCCTGCAGTCGTCAATGAAATCATCAAGAATCCCGACACTGCAAAGCTCGGAGGTGAAAACAAAAACATCACGGCTCTTTTTTCCGATGTAAAGACTTTTTCTGGATTCACGGAAGTCATCAACAACGAAGAAGGCGAAGGCAATGGAGCTGTTCGTCTTGTTTCAATCCTCAATGAATATCTTGGTGCCTTAAGTGATTCAATCATGACCTGCCATGGAACAATCGATAAATATGTCGGTGATGAAATCGTTTCATTCTTTGGTGCTCCTGTAGATGATCCAGAAAATGCATACCACGCCTGTCTTGCAGGAATAAGAATGAGGCAGGCAGAAGAACTCTACAACGAAGAAAACAGAAACAAGCTTCCTATAATCAAGGAAACAGGTGAACCTTTCTACCTTCACTCCCGCATTGGAATAAACACAGGGCACATGGTTGTCGGCAACATGGGTACAGACAAAAAGCTTAACTATACCATCATGGGAAACAACGTCAATCTTGCCTCCCGCCTTGAAGGAACAAACAAGGCCTACAACACATGGATAATGTGTTCCGATTCAACATGGCAGGCCGCAGATTCTGGAATACACAAAGGTGAACTGATTGCAAGAAAGATGGATTATGTCCGTGTCGTCAATGTAAACAAACCAGTCCAGATACACAACATCCTGGGATTGAAGTCGGAGATGGATTCTGCACAGATTGAAGCCGCCGCACTCTTCAACGAGGGAATGAGATATTATCTGATGGGCAGCAATACTCCAGAGCAGAAAAAGAGCATCGATGAATTGAAGACCGCCTATGCATACTTCAAGAAAGCAAGGGAATGTTATCCTGCAGACGAATCTTCCGAAGTATTCATGAAGCGCTGTGCAATCTACATCAAGAAAGGCATTCCTCCACTCTGGGATGGTGTTTATACAATGACATCAAAATAATAGATTTATTCCATGGACAGAACAAAGGACAAAGACCATACAATGGACATGACGGAAGGACCTGTCCTTTCAAAGATCCTTCTGTTTGCCATCCCGCTTGTATTTTCAAGCATACTTCAGATTCTATTCAATGCAGCGGACATTGTTGTCGTAGGTAAATTCGTAGGCGACACTGCCCTTGCTGCAGTCGGCTCCAATTCAGCATTGATCAATCTTATCACAAATCTTTTCATAGGACTTTCAATTGGAGCAAATGTCGTCGTTGCAAGATATTTTGGCGGTAAACAGGATGAGGAAACTTCAGTTGCCGTCCACACTTCAATAGCTCTTGGCTTTATCAGTGGAATAACACTTACGATTCTTGGAATCATAGGAGCTCCATTCTTTCTTTCCCTTATGCTTACACCTAAGGATGTTCTCCCACAGGCTGTCCTCTACCTAAGGATAATCTTTTCTGGCATGACCAGCATGATGGTCTACAATTTTGGAAGTGCGGTCTTACGCGCCGTAGGAGATACAAAAAGACCTCTTTATTGCCTTTTGTCTGCAGGAATACTCAATGTAATCCTCAACCTTCTTTTTGTTGCAGTTTTCAGAATGTCCGTAGCTGGTGTTGGATTTGCGACCATTCTTTCCCAGGCAGTTTCCTGCATCCTCATCTTAAGATGTCTTAAAAGAGAAGAAAGTTCCATAAAACTGACATTCAAAAAGCTTGCCATAGACAGAAAGAACTTGATTCATATTTTAAAAGTCGGTCTACCAGCAGGACTTCAGGGGGTGGTATTTGCCCTTTCAAACACAGTCATCCAGTCATCGGTCAATTCCTTTGGATCAGTCGTCATGGCAGGAAGCGCCGCAGCCCAGAACATTGAAGGCATAGTCTATTTCGCGATGAATTCCTTCTATCAGGCAAGCATCAGTTTTACAAGCCAATGTTTTGGAGCAAAGAAATACGAAAGAATCAACAGGGTCCTTTTCATGTCATTGCTCTGCGTAATTTCTGCAGGAATCATCACAGGTTATTCTCTTTTCATTTCGGGTAGATGCATACTTGGTCTATTCACAGAAAACCCGAATGTCATTGAAGCAGGTATGGATCGTCTAAAGGTCATACTTACATCCTACTGCCTATGTGGAATAATGGATGTACTGGTAGGGGCATTGAGAGGAATAGGTTATTCTGTGCTTCCAATGATCGTATCCCTTCTTGGATCGTGCATCCTACGCATCGCTTGGCTTGCAACAGTTTTCCAGATACCAAGGTTCCATGCAACGGAAACAATCTACATGTCCTATCCAATATCATGGATCATCACCCTTACAGTCCATGCAATCTGTTTTGCCATCTTAAGAAAAAGACTAAAGCCCAAATAAAAAACGCCCGCATACTTGCGGGCGAATTAGTTCTTGTCAGTTTAAGGTTCTATCGCTTTACAACTCTAAAACCCCACCAACTGATGTTTTTCTCGCAGAGAAAACAGACGCGGACTGCGGCTGAATCAGTTGGTGCCACAAAGTATAATTCACTTTAGTGAATTATACCTTGAACTGATCTACCTGAGCACCGATGTCTTCGATAGCATCTGCCATCTGCTGTGAGATACCAGAAAGGGCAGCACCCGTTTCATTGATCTTTGTAGCACCAGTCGACATTTCATCCATTCCACTCTTCATAGATGTTGTTGCATCCTGGAGGTTTCTGATTTCTTCAAGGATAGCCTTGTTTCCTTCAGACATTTCTTCAGATGCATTCTTAACCTGTGCAGAGCTGTCATTCATGTGGCCGAGGGCTTCGGAAATCTGCTTAGATCCTTCTGTCTGCTCGTCCATTGCATTCTTGATTTCCTGAACAAGGTTGCTTGTATCATTCATTCCGCTTGAAACGAGAGCGAAGGCTTCTGCTGCATCCTTAGATACCTTAACGATATCCTCGATGTTGGCTGCGATCTTCTGGAGCTGATCACCGATTGTCTTTGTCTGCTCTGAAGATGTTTCTGAAAGCTTACGGATTTCATCGGCAACAACCGAGAATCCCTTACCTGCTTCACCGGCATGTGCAGCTTCGATTGCAGCGTTCATGGCAAGAAGGTTTGTCTGTTCTGCGATAGAAGAGATAACGGCATTGGCTTCCTGAAGTGCTTCAGATTCGCTGGCGATTGTAAGGATCTTGGAATTAACGTCTTCCTGCTTCTGAACACCTTCCGTAGCCTTGCGTTCAAGGTCATTGAATGATGTAGCCATTCTTGCAACAGAATTGTTGACGCTGTTGATGTTTCCAATCATTTCTTCAACTGCGGAAGCAGCCTGAGTTACACTTGCACTCTGACCTTCAATCATGCGGTTGAGAGATTCAATGTTGGATGCAATTTCGTTAACGGCACCTGCTGTCTGGTGAACACTGTCAGACTGAGCGTTGATGCTGTTACCCATGCTTTCAATGTTTGCAATAATCTGTGTAATTGAAGCGGCTGTATCTTCCGTACTTGCCTTAAGGTCACTACCAGAACGATCAAGATCATTCTTTGAATTTTTCATTGTAGAAACGATTCCCTGGAGTTTTTCAGAGAAGTTGTTGAAGCCTTCAACTACGCGGCCGATTTCGTTGTTGTTCTTGCCCTTAAGCTCAATTCTCTTTGTAAGGTCTGCATTTCCTGTAGCAATTTCATTGATAGCCTTTTCAACAATCATGAGAGGCTTCATTGCACTGTTGATAAGGATACCGATAATTATGAGGAGAACAAAGGCTGATATGATGCTGAATGTAACGATAAGTCTTGAAGTTGCGTTAGATGTAGCAAAAACTTCGTTGGCGTTCATAACGAAAGTCATGTACCACTTTGTATGATCAACTGGAGCATAGATCAACATCATTTCTTCTGGAAGCTTTTCATAGAATACAGTAGTCTTTCCATTGAAAGATTCAATAAGAGCGTCGATTCTTGCTGAATTAACTTTGTCAGCACGTGCAAGCTGGATGCTGTCCATATTGCCTGATGTAGCGATTGGATTATGGTCAGAAGAATAAAGCGTTCCGATACCAGTCTTTCCAACGTGAACACCGTCAACAATGTGGCTCAAATGTTCAATGAGAATGACAGCACAGAAGAATCCGATTCTGTCTCCGCTTACATCAACAGGACGGCAGACATGGAGAACAGTCTTTCCTGTTGTCTTTGAACTAACAGGATTGTCTACGTAGAAATCCTTTTTCTGAACCATGATTGCCTGATAGTAATCGCGATCCTTAACGTTTGTATGTGATCCGATATCTGAATCAAAGTTACCGTCCTTATCAACGAAAGCAACATAGTCAAAGTCTTCCGGACGAATGTCTGCGTTTTCACGAAGCCAGCTGACAATCTGGGCAGGGTCTTTTGTTCTATTAATATGGTTCTTTGTATAAGTTGCAAGTTCTGCATTATACTCATCAATCTTTGCAGTAATCTGGCTACTGAAAAGTTCTGTCATTGTAGAATAGGCATCTTCTGATGTCATCTTCATTTCTTTCTTTGTGTAACTTGAAATTACAAAAAGCTGAATTGCGTTAAGTGCGATAAAAGCAATAGCAATGGTAAGAAGAAGTTTTACAACAAGCTTGCCTTTCTTTACGTTCTTTTCCATGGATCCTCCTGGAGTTTTTGTGCTAATAATACTCTTCATTATATTATCGTTCAAAATTCTGATTTTTCAAGAAATTTTAAGGAATTCCTCCATCATTTTGCATTTTGTATAAAAATATAGTATCTTCTATATATATTTTTATTATTCAGAGGAATAGAATGGCAAAGAAACAGACACCTATTACCTTGCTCTGCGGTTATCTCGGAGCAGGAAAGACTACACTTATGAATAGGATTCTTTCCAATCAGGAAGGATATAAGGTTGCCGTAATCGTTAACGACATCGGCGAAGTTAATGTTGATGCAAAACTCATTGCTGACGGTGCCAAAATTACAGACACATCAAGCATCGTACCAATGACAAACGGATGCCTCTGCTGCACCCTCAAGAGCGACATGGTAAAGAACATTGAAAACCTCATAAAGAGCGGAAAATTCGATTACATCATGATCGAAGCTTCCGGCGTATGTGAACCAATGCCAATCGCACAGGAACTTGAACTCATAAAGAACGGAAAACTGGACAATGTTGTCGGAGTCGTAGATGCTGCCCGCCTCGTAGATGAATTTGCAGGCGGAGACAAGCTTCTTGCCAAGGAAGCAATGGGAGAAGAAGACATCGAAAGCCTCCTCGTTCAGCAGATTGAATTCTGTTCAACACTCGTAATCAACAAGAAGGACCTTGTTTCAGAAGAAGACTTCAAGAAGGTACGCAAGGTAATCGAAGTCCTCCACCCTGGAGTAAACATCATCGAAACAGACCACGGCAATGTTGAAGTTTCAAAGATCATGGGAACAGGCTCATTCGAATTCGACACAGTCTATGCAAGCGCAGGATGGTGCAAGCACCTTGAAGAAGACGAAGTTGAAGATGATGACGACCACGACGAACACGAGCATCATCATCACGATCACGACCATGAAGAACACCACCATGATCATGACCACGAACATGAGCACCATCACGACCACGATGATGACGACGAACACGAACACAATCCTGCACACGGTGAAGAAGGACATCACTGCGACGAGCACTGTCATCATCATCACCACCACGAGCACAAGCACGAAGGTGAAAGCGAAGACGAATATGGAATCGGAACATTCATCTACTACCGCCGCAAGGCATTTGACCGCCAGAAACTTGATGAATACGCAAACAAATGGCCACGCAACATCATCCGCTGCAAGGGCCTCATGTGGTTCAGCGATGAACCTGAAATGGCCTGGGTATTTGAAACTTCAGGACGCCAGATTTCTGCAGGCTACAGCGGACAGTGGGTTGCCGCATGCCCAGCAAAGGAACAGAAGGAAATTCTTGAGGCAAATCCTAAGATCAAGGAAGAATGGGACGAAACCGTTGGCGACAGAATGATCAAGCTCTGTGTCATCGGTCAGAACCTTGACAAGGCAAAGATCAGCGCAGAACTTGACGCATGCCTTGCTGACTAACTGACAGGCAGTTACAATCTTTAAAAAGCATAAAGCACCCTTGCTCAACGGCAAAGGTGCTTTTTTTATTCCCCTCTTGAACAAATCCCTACAATGGATAAAATTCATTTCTATGAATCTTCTATCTATAAGTGGACTTGCAAAACTAAGCCGCGAAAATTACCTTTTTACAGATGTTACATTCGGCCTCAACGAAGGAGACAAGGCTGCCCTTATCGGACGCAACGGAACCGGTAAATCAACACTCCTAAACACAATCGCAGGAGTTCTTGAACCGGACCGTGGAACTGTTGTAATAAACAAGGAAGCAGGTGTTTCTTTTCTTCCGCAGAATCCAGTCTATGACAAGGAAGATACAATCCGCGACCATGTTTTCAAATCTGACAGTCCAAAACTCAAGATCATCCGCGACTACGAAGACATCTGCCTAAAGCTTGAAGATTCAATCTCTGACAGCGTACAGAAAAAATTCGACGAGCTTACGGTAAAGATGAATGCAGGAGACCTCTGGAACTATGAAGCTCAAGTCAAATCTATTTTGAGCACCCTGGGCATCAACGACATGGAACGCAAGATGGGAGAGCTTTCAGGCGGAATGATAAAGAAGGTTGCCCTTGCCCAGGTTCTAGTTGAAGACACAAAACTTCTTTTGCTTGACGAACCTACAAACCATCTGGACATCAGCACCATCTGGTGGCTCCAGAACTACCTTGCAGAAACAAAACGCTCCGTATTGATGGTAACCCACGACCGTTACTTTCTTGATGCTGTCTGCAACAACATCTACGAGCTGGACCGTAACCGAGTAAAGCTTTATGTGGGAAACTATTCCACTTACCTTGAAAAAAAAGAAACGGAGGCAGAAATCGAAGCAAACACGGAACGCCGCATAGAATCAGTCCTCCGCTTTGAAAGGGACTGGCTCCGTCGTGGTCCATGCGCCCGAGGAACAAAAGCAAAGGCAAGAATCCAGCGCGACATGGCTTTGATCAACCGCGAGAAATTTCAGGAAGACAAGGGATTCACATTCCATGTAGAAGGCCGCCGTCTTGGTGGAAAAGTTCTTGAACTCCACAACATCTCAAAAAATTTTGCAAAGGGATTTGCAGAAAACAAGGACAACCATCCTGTATTGAAGAATTTCTCCTACACCTTCAACAAGGGAGAAAAAATCGGAATCTTCGGAGACAACGGAAGCGGAAAGACTACCCTTCTCAACATCATCACAGGAAAAACACAGGCAGACGAAGGAACCGTCATCAAAGGCGAAAACACTTTTGTTGCCTACTATGAACAGAATCCTGTTTTTGAAAACACAAGTCTTACGGTCCTTGAATACATCAAGGAAGCTGCCGACGTCATGAAGACTGCAGACGGAACAGTCTTGAGTGCAGGACTTTTCCTTGAGCAGTTTGGCTTTGAAGGAAGAATACAGCACAGTGCAGTAAGCACCTTGAGCGGTGGCGAAAGAAAGAGACTTTACCTTGTTCGCCTTTTAATCAGCAACCCAAACTTCATCATCCTTGACGAGCCTACCAACGACTTTGACATCTTTACAATGAACATCCTTGAAAAATTCCTTATGGACTTTGGAGGATGCCTTTTAATCGTAAGCCACGACCGTTACTTTATGGACAAGGTTGCGGACACAATGTTTGTCCTTGAAAATGACGGAAGCGTTTCAGGCTTTGTGGGAAAATGTTCTGAATACATTGACTACAGGGAAGAAAAGCGAGCACAGGAAAAAGAAGAGGAAAAGGAAAGAGCCGCAGCAGAAAAAGCCGCACAGGTATCCTCAGCCCACAATACTGAAGGAAAACCAAACACCTCCACTGCCCCGGAAAAGAAACGCAAGATGACTTTCAAGGAGAAAAAAGAGTTCGAGGAACTTGAGAAGAATATTGCGGAATGGGAAGAAAAGAAGAAACAGCTTGAGACTGCTATGGCAGACAGCGACTACACAAAGGCACAGAAGGCAGGTCAGGAATACAGCGAGCTTGAATCAAAACTTGAAACAGCCTACGCCCGCTGGGAAGAACTTGCTGAGCTTCAATAAAAGAATTACTGCCTGCACTTGGCTAGGTATTTTTTCAATTCCTTAAGATAGTCTTCTCCTGTATCGGAGAGGACTATGTTTTTTTTGACAACGAATCCAATCTCCATCTTGCTGTTGGGATTGTCCCTGTCAGCCTCAAATGGAACAGCAACGAAGTCACTTCCGTTCAATTCTTCGCAGATGATTCCTGAGCAAAGGGTATATGCATTAAGACCGACCATAAGGTTAAGGTTTGTAGCGCGGTCTGTCGTCTTGATCATTTTTGGATATTCGTTTTCAGTCAAAATTTCTTCAGCATAATAGAAAGCGGACGATTCATTCTGATCAAAGCTAAGACAAGGATAATCTTTCAACTGCTCAAAGGAAATTGACTTTTCTTTTGCAAGGGGATGCTTTTTCCAGAGATAGACATAAGCATCGCAGGTAATCAGCTTCTTGAATTCAAGATCATGGGCATTGAAAAGCTTTGTCATTGCCTTACGGTTGAAGTCACTCAGAAAAAGAATTCCTATTTCACTTCTACCCGTGGCAACATCTTCCACAATGGCAAGTGTCCGTGTCTCGTTGATTGCAAATTCATATTCAGAAGTATCGAATTTCTTTACCATCTCAACAAAGGATTTTACTGCAAATGAATAGTGCTGGGTTGAGACCGCAAAATGCTTTTTCCTTTTGTTTTTGTTTTCATCGCCAAAACGATCCACAAGATTTTCGTACTGGGCATAGACCTGTCTTGCATACTGGATGAATTCCTTTCCTTCTGTTGTAAGGGTAATTCCCTTTGAAGACCTGTTGAAAATGATGATGCTGAATTCATGTTCGACATCCTTGATGGCGGCAGTAAGTGACGGCTGTGAAACATAAAGGGCTTCTGCAGCCTTGTTGATGGATCCAGTCTCTGAAACACCGATGATATACTTAAGTTGCTGTAGAGTCATTTGTAAATCCTTGTACTATTCTGCGGAAATAAGTTTTACGTTTACCTTCTCAAAACCAAAGCCTTTTACTGTTGCCGACACAAGTTCAACAAGCCTTGAATCAGCTTCCTTGACAAGACCGTTTCGTTCTGCCGCAAGACCATAATCTGCCATGGCAAGGTTGATTTCATCAAAGATTTCCTGCGTGGTTATCGGAACAAAGACGCTTTTCTTTTCATCGAACACTTCCTGAGAAACTAGGGTGTTGTCCAAAATCGCACAATGAGGAACTTTAATGGTAACTTCCTTTCCGTCTCCACTGATGGAAATTTCAGATCTGGTTAGATCCTCGACTCCAATCCTGATCACACCTGAAAACTTGATTATGGAATAAGCCTTTGCCATTCCTCCAGCTGCAGATTTCTTTATGCTCACAATGTCGCTGTAGCTGTTCTTGATGGCAGTCAATTCCGCCACATGAATGACCTGATTTGTCAAAGCCTGATGGGTGCGTTCGATGCGAACATCAAACATCTTGCGGTAGGTCATATATCCAAAAACACCAGCTGCAGCCAAAACCACAGCAAGGACCATGTACTTGATCGTTCTTAATTTCATATCTTCAGTATAGCACTTATTGTTTTTTCTCGCTTGTTTTTAGGTTGTTTTTTCATTATTTTTATATTCATGACTCAGCTTGTTACAATAGAAAACAATACCATCTCCTTGAACACAAACATGACCCCGATTTTTTTTGCGAAGGCAAGATTTTCCGAAAGGCTTAGGGAAAAAGGTGTGGTTGCAGAATTCAATGGAACCAACTGGGAATACAGTCCATGGATCTTTGACAATACAGAAGAGCGAGATGGACTTCTTTTTTTGAAGGGCACTGCATTTGACGGCCGCACTGTAGATGAAATCCTAAACTGCGATAGTGAAAATAAAATCCAGAAGCTTGCGGTAACACTGTGTGAAGTCCTTGAAAATTCACTAGGTTCAAAAGCTCCTGTTGAAAACATCGGTGGAGGAGGAATAATCGTTTCCGACGACCTTACCAAATTCCTATTCCTACCGTATAACTTTTGGACCTCAGCTTCAATGACTGCAGGAGATGAAATTTTCAGCACGCTGAACGGAATCTATATCACTCAAAATCTAGACAGGGAAATTTCATTGCGCTTTACTCAGGCAGTACTGATTTACAAAGCCATAACAGGACTTTTCCCTTTCACTGAAACCGAAACAAAAAAAAGAATCATGGACATACATGACGAAAACTACACGAAACTATGTTGGACAGTTCCTGGTATAGACAAAAAAATAACTGATTTTACGGAGCGTGCCTTCGCAAGAAAGATTGCCACCTATCCATCGGAGCAATTTTCTTCATATCAAAAAAATGAATTACCAGAAAAGGATCTTCTGAGTTTTAAAAGGAATTCAGAGACTGCAAAAAAACACAGGGACAGAAAAGTTCAATCAAGGCGCTTTGTCCGAGCCCACAGAACGGCATTCATCTCTTCTGGAATCGCATTATTCATAACCCTCGTCATCACTGGACATCTGGTAAACACATCCCTTGAGAAACCTACAAGCAGAAGCCTTACTTCCATTGAAACCCTTCAAATGTATTTCACTGCATTGAACGAACTAAATGTTGACGCAGCAAAAAACTGCACCGAAGACATGCAGAGCCATGTAGACAACATAAGCAGTTACTTCTTAAAGACACGCACAAGATCCATGTATAACCGACAGGCAGATACAGTGACTCCCGCCGCGTGGTTCATTAAAAATCAGATTCAGCACAACATCTTTGGACTTAGCCATTTTTATATTGAAGGCAAAGAAGGCAGCTTAAACGTCGAAGGACCTAGAAAAAAGACAAGACCTTCATCTCTTTTGGAAGAACAGGGTATTCAGCTAAAGGAAGGAGATTCAAGGACCTACAAGGTGGAATATATTCTTCTTGATACCACAGGAGAAGATGAAATAAAAGCCACCATATCAAAGGAAGAAGCCACGCTGAATTATAGAAACGGGCGTTGGGTGCTCACCTCCATCGAACCTTCAGAGCAATACGAAGTCCAAAAATTTTCTCTATCGGAATTGACGGAAGACTATCTTTCCTGCATGAAGCCCAACAGCAATCTTAAAGAAGACGTTCTCGAAGCCTGCCATGTTCTTGAAGATAAATATTTCTTCATTCCAACGGAACACGAAATCGATGAAGGCTACGAATATCTAAAAAAAATCAGCGTCTTTAAGTTCGACTGACACTATGATAGGATAATGAATGACAAAATTACACTTTTTGTCATATTGACATATTTTAGTTCTATGTCTAGAATAGAATCAAAATATGTTATTTTATTATTCGGCTGTCGCCCAGACTTTGTGAGGGTGGAACGTCGCTGGGGTCCACCTCACTACAGAATCTGCAGCAGCCGAAGGAGATATGAATGGCTAAATACAATTATGATCTTGAAAAGCAGCATGCAAAGGGAAAGCTTCATGCTATCGAGAGAATCAACGCACTCTGCGACAAGGATTCTTTCAATGAAATCTATTCAGGAGCACGCCACAGCTGCACAAGCTTTGGAATGGACAAGAAAGAAATTCCATACGACGGCGTAATCACAGGTTTCGGTACAATCAACGGAAAAAAAGTTGCAGTTTATGCACAGGACTTTACAGTTCAGGGAGGATCCCTCGGTAAGGTTCACGGTCAGAAAATTGCAGAACTCATAGAAATGGCAATCAAGGCAAAATGTCCTGTAATCGGTGTTAACGATTCGGGTGGAGCTCGCATCCAGGAAGGTGTTGACGCCCTCTGCGGTTATGGTGACCTCTTCTACCAGAACGTTCGCGCTTCAGGTGCAGTTCCACAGATTTCCATCATTGCAGGTCCATGTGCAGGTGGTGCAGTTTATTCACCTGGACTTACAGACTTCATCTTTACAATCGATTCAATCAGCCAGATGTTCATCACTGGTCCTAAAGTTGTAAAGGCAGTCATGTTCATGGACATCACAGCAGAAGACCTTGGTGGCGCTTCAATCCATTCTCAGAAGTCTGGAGTTGCACACTACCGCTGCCCTACAGAAAAGGACTGCTACGAAAAAGTACGCAAGCTCTTGGACTACATTCCACACTACTACGGTGAAGAAATCGTAGCAGATGCAAAGTTCAAGTTTGACGAAAAGAAGAACGCAAAGAAAATCGGCGAAATCATTCCTGAAGAAAGCAAGAAGCCATACAACATGCACGATGTAATCAACTGCGTTGTTGATGAAGACAGCTTCTTTGAAGTCATGGAAGAATTCTCACCAAACGCAATCACAGGATTTGCAAAGATCGAAGGAAAGAGCGTTGGTATCATCGGAAACAACCCTGCAGGATGGGGTGGAGTCCTCAACTGCGACGCTTCAGACAAGATTGCCCGCTTCGTTCGCTACTGTGATGCATACAATGTTCCACTCGTTAACTTCGTTGATGTTCCAGGATTCATTCCAGGACCACAGGAAGAGCAGAAGGGAATCATCCGCCACGGTGCAAAGGTTATCTACGCATACAGCGAAGCAACAGTACCAAAGGTAACAATCATCACACGCAAGTCTTACGGTGGAGCTTACATCGCAATGTGTTCAAAGCACCTTGGAGCAGACTTCGTATACGCCTGGCCAAAGTCAGAAATCGCCGTTATGGGTGCTGAAGGTGCCATCGAAATCGTATTCGCAAAGGAACTCAAGGATCCTTCTCGCGCAGCAGAAGTTGCACAGAAGAAGCAGGAATACATTACAGAAATCATGACACCAAAGATTGCAGCACAGCGCGACTACATTTCTGAAATCATCGAACCTTCAGAAACTCGTGCAAGAATCGTTGCAAGCCTTAACTTCCTTGCAAACAAGGAAGAAAACGTAATGCCTTGCAAGAAGCATGGCAACATTCCTCTGTAATATTTCCCAGCCATGGATGGCTGGGTTTGCTGCAGGTCTATGAAGCCCGCGAGTTTTCGTCAGAAAACTCGGGAACAAAAATTGAAGGACTCAATTTTTGTGACAAACATTCCACTGTAATACTATCCAGCCATGGATGGCTGGGATTGCAGTAGATCTATAAAGCCCCCGAGTTTTCGCCAGAAAACTCGGGAATATAATCGAAGAGATAGAGATAGATGGGGATGTCTCAAAAGTTCAATTTGCGGTGGTTGAGCGCTTCGATGCCATATGCAATGACCGCTACGGTCGTTACTTATTAGACATCCTCTTTTATTTTGAAAGATATTTATACACCGATGCACTGTCGGAGTTTTCCTGTTCTCTCAACCTGTAATGGATATCCTTTTCTAGGATCTTGAGTAAGACATCTGCAACCTCAGGATCAAACTGTTTTCCTCTTTCTTCTTCTATTATGGAAATCACCTTTTCCCGTGGCATGATGCTTCTGTAGCTTCTGTTTGAGGTCATGGCATCATAGGCATCAGCAACGCTTACGATACGTGCAAAAATTGGAAGTTCTGTTCCAGGTTTTCCATCAGGATATCCCTTACCGTCATATCGTTCATGATGCCATCTTGCAACTATGGCTAGATCTGGAACCTCCTCGATATCCTTAAGAATATTCCAGCCAGCAAGGGGATGTTTCTTGATCTCTGCATATTCAGCATCATCAAGCTTGCCTTTTTTATTGATGATTTCGTCAGGTATACTGATCTTTCCGATGTCGTGCAGGAGTCCACAGAAATAGATTTTTTTCTGTTCATCCTCCGACATACCCATTGCTTTTGCGATCATCTCTGAATAGGTTGCAACCCTCATGGAATGACCGTTTGTATATTTATCCTTTGCTTCAACAGTCTGACTCAATGTTACAAAAAGTCTGAGTGAAAGCATTTCTATCTTGAAGTTCTGCTCATCATGCTTTGCTTCTGCAACGGAACATGAAACCATGCTTATGATGAACAGACAAACAGCCTCGATTCCCCTGCAGAATAAAGTAAGCATAAACTGGTATGAAAGATTCAGGTCGACAAATCCTATTTCTGGACGCGCCACTCCTTTAAAGGAATTTATGCCGAAAACAAGGCTCGCCAAAAAGCTGACGAGATAGAACAGCTTACTGTGCTTTTGATGTCTTGCCTTGAATATAAATCCTAGAAGACCGATAAGAGGAATGAGTGGGGTCACGATGTTTGAAAATCCCCAGTCATATCTTATCACCCAGGTCATCACCGAAGAAAAAAGGAATATTTCAGAGAAAAAAATTATGTAGGCAAGATAGAGAAGCTTTTCTTTAAGAAAAAGGTAAAAACAAAAAGCATAGACAATGAAACTAAAGAAATTGAAAAAAGAAAGTAAACCTGCACCAGCAGCTTTCATAAGACTAAAGAAAACAATATGAATCAAAAGCACTGCAGCCGATACACAAGCCATAAACAGATGCATATTCTGCATGTTTATGCCTCTCTTCAAATCACTGAATTTCAAAATCTTCCTCTTTGTTCCATTATATTGCACAAATCCCAAAAATCAAAGAAAATCTATGTTATCATAGGGAATACAATGAACAGCAAAAATGTCTTTTTACGAGGATTCCGTGACGGAATTCCAATCGGTCTTGGTTACTTCGTCGTAGCCTTTTCTCTTGGAATCATTGCAAAAAATTCAGGGGTCGCATTCTACCAGGGGTTTCTTGCCAGTTTTTTAAACCATGCCTCAGCAGGAGAATACGCTCTCTTTACTGCAATAGGAGCTTCCGTATCCTATATAGAGGTGGCACTTGTTACATTCATCGCAAACGCAAGATACCTTCTTCTGTCCAGTGCCTTGAGCCAGAAATTTGATCCAAAGACAGGATTGACCCACAGACTTCTCTCTGGTTTTGTGATTACCGATGAGATTTTCGGGATATCCATCGCTCAGCCAGGTTTCATCAATCCATGGTACATGTATGGAGCATTCCTTTGCGCAGCCCCACTCTGGAGCCTTGGAACTGCATGCGGAATACTTGCAGGAAACATCCTCCCGCTCAGAATCGTAAGCGCACTTTCCGTCGCACTCTACGGAATGTTCCTTGCGATCATCGTTCCACCAGCAAAGAAAAACATCGTCATCGCCCTATGTGTAGTCATAAGCTTTGCCTCCAGCTGGGCACTGGGAATAATCCCAGGACTCAAGAATATCTCAAGCGGAAACAAGGTCATCATCCTGACAGTAATAATAGCAACTGCAGCAGCCATCATCCGACCTGTAGATGAAGACGAGAAAAACAAGGAGTCGGCAAAATGAAAAACAACATCTACATCTACATATCTGTCGCAGCCATCGTTTCGCTCATCATCAGGGCACTTCCTCTAACCCTTATCAGAAACCAGATCAGGAACAAGTTCATCAGATCATTTCTCTACTATGTACCTTATGTGACATTGGCCGTCATGACATTCCCTGCAATCACAGAGGCGACTCAAAATGCATGGGCAGGCTATGCAGCGCTGGCAGTCGGTATTATTCTTTCACTGCTGGGAGCGGGACTTTTACCTGTAGCGGCGGCATGTTGCGTCGTAGTATTTGTCATAGAATTGATTTTCTGATAGCATAGCAATAAGAGTGATAATGGAGAGAAAAAAATGGGAAGCATCATGGACAATTCAGAAACAATGGATATTTTGAATCAGATAAGAATTCCTCTTTCAGACATCACAGGAATCTCCAGACTTCTGAAATACAACCTCAAGAACATGGATTCATATTCTGAGTCTCAGATCAACGCACTGCTTGACCTTGTAAATGCACTGGATGAAAACACCTCGCACATCCTTTCTCTACTCAATGAAAACCTCGAGCGGGAATACGAAGATAAACCAGATCTTGCAGTTCCTAAAACTGAACTCTCTGGAGAGAAACTGCAGTACCAGGAGCTTGCAGGAAAGAAAATCCTAGTTGTAGATGACATTGAACTTAACCGTGTCCTTGTCGGACTGATGCTCAAGAACATCAACATCGAAGTGGTGGACGCAACAAACGGTCACGACGCAATCAAGATCCTTACAGAATCGCAGCCTAATGAATACGACCTTGTACTTATGGACATCATGATGCCTGTAATGGACGGTTACACCGCCACTGCAAGAATCAGGGAAAGCAAAAGAAAGGATCTTGCAACCCTTCCAGTAATCGCAGTAACCGCAAATGCTTTTGAATACTATAAAAAGCAGGCAGAAGACTACGGAATGAACGGCTATGTGACAAAGCCTCTAGCAAAAGAAAACCTATACGAGGAAATCAGCCGCATACTTTGCAGCAAATAAATCGGAATCAGAAAATGGATAATGTTCTTAGTTTCAAGAAGAGTACAGAATCAAAGATAAAAGCCTACAATGAGTGGGAACGTCGTGTCGGCAAAACAGCTCGCAACAAAGAAATATGCGAGGCTTCTGTAATTCTTTCAGCACTTAAGAACGAGAACGACGAGGTCATATATACCGTAATGACAATGCAGGGACTCATTGCCATTACAGAAAATACACTGCTTGAAAAATACGAGATCATTGACTGAACCATGGACTATCGCTTGAAAAAAGGATTATTGCTCGCAACATCTCTTCTCATGATTTCGGCAAGCGCCTTTGCAAAAAAAAGCGTAAAACCTGCACAGAAGAAGAAACTGTCAGAACCACACACTATCCTTTTCCACGACAACTGCCCAAAGACTACGGCTGCACTCAACGAGGAAGTTTCGCTCAAGGCGACAATTCCAGGATACAAGGGAACAATCTCCGTCACATACAAGACATGGCCAGAAGAAAAGCATTCATATCCACTGACTGGATTCTATGATTGCTGCGAAAGAATAAGATCCGCCATGGAAAAATCAAAGGGCACAAGCTATATCCTACACTTCAACACAAAGCCTGACATGAGTGGAATGGATGTTCAACTTTCAAATCCAGAGCAGGCAACTTATTCAGCAACACTTCTCATCGAAAACCAGGAGACAGAAGTCTACGCTTTCTATCACACACAAGAAGAATATTCCGCATACATCTCAAGTAAAGTTCAGTCAGAAATTCAGGATGCTTTTCCTGCAACCGCTGAATGAAAAACTTATGTAAAAAAAGCAACCTAAAATCTTACAACACAAACAATCGGAAGATGATCGCTATAGCCAGTTCCATTCCAGATGAAATATCGATTTGGCACATAGGTATGTGAATCACACCACTCACCTTCAACGGCAGGATAGAAATCCATGATCTCAGCCCCTCCAGCTGTAAACATATTGTCTATCCGTGACCATTCATCCTGAAAATAATAGCTTCCTGGCTGAATCAATTTACGCCCAGGAAGAAACCAAGGACTTGAAACCTGTATTCCATCATCCATAAGGGAGCCGTTCTTCCATCGCCTAAGAACTACATCACCTTTTCTTGTCAGGCAGAAATCATTGATATCCCTGTTGAAATCACCAAGAATCAAAACCCTCTTTCCTTCCACGACAGCCGCAGACACTAAATCTGCTAGGACACCTTCCTCTCGGTTCCTCCATTTTTCAGTCTCTTCTTCACCACCGCTCTTGCTTTTCCAATGGTTTACCATAAGGGTAAGTTCCTTATTATCAGAACAAACACAGACTTCCATCAGAGGTCTCATCCTAGGCATATCCTCCTCCTCGGTACGGACATCCAGGGAATGGACCGTCATTGAAGAAATCGGCACTCTGGATAGAACAGCACAGCCGATGGAACTACCCTCATCCTTAGCAAAGCAGGCATCACTGTAGACTTTTCCCTTGTCCCATTCCCCTGCAAGAAAATTACTTATGTCATGAACAACGCCTTCATTCTCAATCTCTTCCATTACAAAAACGTCGGCATCCAAAGCCCTTATGACAGAGCAAAGCCGTTTAAGGCGCTCAATGTATGCATCCTTGCCCCAACGGCTGCTTCTTACAAATTCTGAATACTCCTCCCCAGTGGTGACGGCATCGAAAAAAGTCTGGACATTCCAGTTGACCACCTTGAGCCTACCTTCCTTAGGAGAAGACTCAGGCAAGTTCTGAATGCAGGAGGAAAAGGAGACAATCACCACACACATACTAAGAAGAGACAGGATTTTTTTGGAAGGGAACCAAACTTTTTTAAATGACATGAAAATACCTCCAGAACCTGCGGCAGTCCACAGGAATGTCCATAAATATTATTTTCACTAAAAATAAAAAAGTGACTGTTTTTGAAAAAAAATTGATTTTTTTTCAGATGATTTATTTCCATGCATTTATAACATCGTGACAGAGGGGACAGACCCCGGACGAAAGCTTTGATGCCTTAGAAGCCGATGTTCTCTTAACTTTCGTCACAAGAATCGCAGAAGCGATTCTTGAACAATGGGAATGACCCATAGATGATGAATCACGTTCTTGCCGTGAAATTTATCACGCAAAACGCTAAATTCCTCCTCAAACAGTGAATTTTAGTTGTTTATGTGCAAAAAATCACAGAAAACCGACTTTTTTAATAGACCAAGGGAAAATTAGGTGTTAATATAGCAATTATCAGGGGTTACTTTGTGTGATATTTATCACACAAACAAAAGATTTAGATGCAGAACATTCCGTTGCCTGCAAAAAGAAGGCTTGTTCTTCTTGAACGACTTCTTTCTGCTTACAAAGAGAAGACAATCACCTCACAGAAGATCCAGGAACTTACGGGCTGGACATCGGCAGTAGTAAGAAGAGACATTTCCTGGATTGATGTTAAATGCGGGGCCACCAACGGATATAAAGTCGCAGAACTCAAAGCTGCACTTATAAAATCCTTTAACCTTGAACAGACAGAACAGAGATGTTGCATTGTAGGACTTGGAAGAATGGGACAGGCCCTTTTGGACACATCCGAACTTTTTGAATCATCCTTTAAGATTGTTGCAGGATTCGATTCCAGCGTAAACAAGACAGAAGTTCTAAGTTCGGCATTTCCACTTCATCCTACAACACTGATGAAGAAAATAATCAAAGAGGAAGCAATCAGTTTTGCAATCCTCACCGTAGATCCTGAAGAAGCACAGCCTATGACAGAGCTTCTTCTAGAATGCGGAATAAAGGGAATCGTCAACTACACTCCTTGTGTGCTGACAGTTCCAAAAGGTGTATGCGTAGAAAACGTAAGTCTGCTTACGGCGCTTTCCACCCTGGCAATTCAATGAAGGGAGCATTGCTTCCACATAAAATAGTAATTTATTTAGTGAGGTTATATTATGAGTCGTGTTTACAACTTTAGTGCAGGTCCTTCTTGCCTTCCAGAAGAAGTTCTCAAGGAATGTGCAGCAGAAATGATGGACTGCAACGGAACAGGCCAGAGCGTAATGGAAATGAGCCACCGCTCATCTGCTTTTGAACCAATCATCGAACATGCAGAAGCACAGATCCGCAAGCTCATGAACGTACCATCAAACTACAAGGTACTCTTCGTACAGGGTGGCGGTTCAACACAGTTTGCCATGGTTGCACAGAATCTTGGCATCAACAAGAAGAAGGCTGCATACATCGAAACTGGTGTTTGGGCAAAGAAAGCCGCAGCAGAAGCAAAGCACCTTGGTGTTGAAGTTGATGTAATCGCATCTTCAAAGGACAAGAACTATTCTTACATTCCACGCGTTGAAAAGGTAACTGGCGACTATGACTATGTTTACATTTGTTTCAACAACACAATCATGGGAACACACTACGAATACATCCCTGAAACTGGAGACATTCCTCTCGTAGCTGATCTTTCTTCATGCATCCTTTCAGAAGAAATCGACGTTTCAAAGTTCGGCCTCATCTTTGCAGGTGCACAGAAGAATCTTGCTCCAGCTGGCGTTACTCTCGTAATCGTTCGCGAAGATCTTATCCCAGAACCAGAAAAATGTCTTCCTGGCACACCTACAATGAGCATGTACAAGACACACAGCGAAAACGGTTCAATGTACAATACACCTCCTTGCTACACAATCTACGTTCTCGACAAGGTCCTCAACTGGATCGAAAAGAACGGCGGTGCAAAGGGAATCAACAAGCTCAACGTTGAAAAGGCAGATTACCTTTACAACTACCTCGACAACTCTGACTTCTACCATGCTACAACAGAAAAGGGAAGCCGCTCTTTGATGAACGTTCCATTCCTTACAAAGTATTCTGACAACGACGGATCGGAAGAAGCACAGGCAAAGGAAAAGGCAATCAACAGCAAGTTCGTAAAGGAAGCAGAAGCAGCTGGTCTTGTTAACCTCAAGGGACACAGACTTGTAGGCGGTATGCGCGCTTCCATCTACAACGCAATGACACTCGACGGTGTAAAGGCACTCGTTAAGTTCATGGAAGAATTTGCAAAGAACAACTAAATTTACATATGCAGAAAGCGGGCCCCAGCGACGGCGTAAAGGGCAATGGATAACCTCCCGCCTCATCGAATAAGGCGCTGTGCTTTATTGGCGGGTCCCTCCTTCCCCTTTTCGCCTGCGTCCCACTTTCTGCATATTAATTAATCATGGTATTTTGCAATTAACCATTAGCAAAGTGCCTATACACGGAGAAAAGAAAATGTATAAGATTCAGACACTTGATAGAATTTCTGCAGTGGGATTGGATAATTTTCCACGCGACGAATATGAAATCGCTTCGGAAATCATGAAGCCGGATGCAATCCTTGTCCGCTCACACGACATGCTCAGCATGGAACTTGATGAAAACGTTAAGGCTGTTGCCCGTGCAGGTGCAGGCGTCAACAACATTCCATGTAAGGATTTGGCAGCAAAGGGTGTTGTAGTATTCAACACACCTGGTGCAAACGCAAATGCAGTTAAGGAACTCGTAATCCTCGGACTTCTCATTGCTAGCCGCCCTGTAATCGCCGCAAACAAGTTCTGTAACGGACTTGCAGGAAAGGGTGCAGAAATCGCAACTCTCGCAGAAAAAGGAAAGAAAGACTACATCGGTAACGAACTCAAGGGAAAGACTCTTGGTGTAATCGGTCTTGGTGCAATCGGTGCACAGGTTGCAAATACAGCAATCGAACTTGGTATGAATGTTGTAGGTTACGACCCATTCCTTTCAATCGATGCAGCATGGAGCCTCAACCACATGGTCAAGCACGCAGAAACTCTTGATACAGTTCTTGCAAAGGCTGACTACCTTACATTCCATGTACCTGAGACACCAGACACAAAGGGATTTGTAAACGCAAACACAATCAAGAACATGAAGGACGGTGTTCGCCTCATCAACATCGCCCGCGGTGGTCTTGTAAACAATGAAGATGTTCTTGCCGCAATCAACAGCGGAAAGGTAAGCTGTATGGTTACAGACTTTGCCGCAGAAGAACTCCTCAACAACGACAAGGTTATCTGTATGCCTCACCTTGGTGCATCAACTCCAGAAGCAGAAGACAACTGTGCTGTAATGGCAGTAAAGGAACTCCGCGACTTCCTTGAAACAGGTGCAATCAAAAACAGCGTAAACTATCCAAAGTGCAAGATGGACAACGCAATTCCAAAGAACGGAACACGCCTCTGCATCGCACACAAGAATGTTCCAAACATGATCGCTCAGTTTACATCTGTACTTGGTGAAGCAAAGCTCAACATCTCCGGCATGGTTGACCAGAACCGCGGTGACATCGCTTACTGTATGATCGATGTAGATGGAAAGGTTGAAGAAGACACACTCAACAAGCTTGCTGCTGCTGACGGCGTAATCAAGGTTAGACCTATCTACGCATAATCAATAACTAAACATCAAAAGCACATCCGCTATGGACTCAAGTTCATGGCGGATTTTTTTTATCCGTTGAATGATTTTAGTAGAACTATTTCTTCAGCAATTTCCTGATAGAGAGAAAAATAAAAACTCCCAAAACAGCCCCAAGCGTATCTGCACACCAGTCAAGAACAGAAGATTCACGCCCAGGGACAAAGCTCTGATGGATTTCATCAATGATTCCATAGACACTGACAATCATGACAGGCAAAGCAATAAGTTTTCTTGGCATAGTTTTAGTATTGCAGCCCAATGCAACCCAAAAACAAAGTCCGCCAAAACATACAAAATGGACCAATTTATCTGCATTCCAGAACGAAGGCATTCCGACGACGTGCTCCTGATTTGAAAGAATCCAGCTTATGGACAAAATGACTGTGGCGGGAATCCATTTTAAAATCTTAATCATATTTTTTTTCATTACATTTCTCCCTTTTTCGTTCTATAATAATATGCATGAAGGCATAACGTAAACTCTGTAAATGAATATTCAGGAGATTTTAATGGAAACAGCACTTTTAATTCTGGCAATCATCCTCTTGGGATTGGGATTACTCGGAACTTTTCTTCCGGTTCTTCCAGGTCCCCCGCTCGCCTGGGCTGGTCTACTATGTGAGTACTTCATTCCATACAGCACAATTTCCATACCCGTCCTGACCATAACTTTTATTACAGCAGTAATCATAACCATTCTTGATTTTGCATTCCCAGTAATACAGACAAAAAAATCAGGTGGAACAAAATACGGAACCTGGGGATCAACCATCGGACTCATAGTGGGACTTTTCAGCGGACCTTTCGGAATCCTTGTGGGACCTTTCATCGGTGCATTCATTGGAGAACTGATCCACGATTCAAGCGATTACCACAAGGCGTTAAGATCTGCATGGGCTTCCTTCATTGGATTTCTTTCGGGAACATTGATGAAAATCGTCACGGTGTCAGTTTTCATAATCATTTTCATTTTAAGATTGAAATAGTTCACCCAATGAAAAACTCAACTCACCCAACACTAAGCCTACATAAACAATAGGATATAATAGCAATTAAAAGATGCAATATTCATATGTTGAATAATGTGTTATAATCAGAATAGAGAGTTTAAATCCGCAAGGGGTCTATATGCTTAAAAACAAGTCACTCACATTCAAGGCTACGGCTTTTGCTGTTGTCTTCAGCGTAGGTATCATTACCGTAACCGGAATTACCTGTGCAATTCTTACAAGAAAGAACTTCAAGAAAAATGCCGACACAATGATTACTTCACTTGCAGAAAACATCAAGCTTTCCTTCATATCAAGTGTACAGAAGGAAATGATTCTTTCGGAAAAGATGGTCACTTCCGCAGTAATCAGGGAATACATGAAGGATCCATCAAATCCCCAGTGGCATGACATTGGACTGAAGGAACTTTCTTCCTATGAAAAGATGTTCAAGAGCAAGCTCAGTTTCTGGATTTCAGACAAGGACAAACAGTATTTTGCAAACTGCGAATACAAATATACACTGGATCCTTCCCTTCCTGAAAATTCATGGTACAAGCCAAACCTTGAAGCAAGCGGCAACTATTCATTCTACGTAGATTATGAAGTTGCCCTCAAATCGACTTTCCTTTGGATTAACGGAATCGTACGCGATGAAAAAGGAACTCCACTAGGACTTGCCGGTACAGGAATTCCGCTTACCCAGTTCATAAACGAGATATATGACGGTTTTGACCCTCGTCTTGAAATGTACATGTTCAACAGCGGAATGGACACTTCTGCTGCCCGTGACAATCAGAAACTCATAGACGACAAGGTACCAATTCAGGATGTACTTCCAAAGGCAAACATACCAACCAGTATTCCGGATAAAACAATCCTGGTCTCTGCTGATGACGGTGAATATGTAATATGTCCTCTCACGGAAATAGGTTGGGGACTTGTCATCAAATGTCCAAATGACAATGCATCGTTCTATGACAAATCCATCATCAGAATAGGAATAGCAGTCATCCTTGTTTCTCTTTTAATCATATTCGTGTTTACGGTTTTCCTTCTCAGGATTACAGGCGGAATAAAAAAAGTCCTTAAGGCTCTGAGAAATTCAGTTGAGGAAATTGAAAACGGAGAAGCGGACCTTACAAAGAGAATTGAATCTGCAAACAACAACGAACTTGGAGAAATGATCGACGAGTTCAACAGATTTATTGAAAAACTTCAGTCAATCGTAGGTGACATCAAGGCATCTGAAAGTGGGTTGAACACAGCCGGAACAGGATTGAACAGGATCATAACAGAAACCTCCGTAGCCATTGAAAACATTCTTGAAGAAATCAACACGACAAATACGAAGGTCAACGAGCAGCATGATAGTGTCGGAAATACGGCAGCAGCCGTTTCAAAAATTTCAACAAACATCACATCGCTTGAAAAACTGATTGCGGAGCAGACAAACGGAGTCGAGGAAGCTTCTTCCGCCGTTTCAGAAATGATCAGCAACATAGAAAACGTAAACAGTTCCGTCGAGCACATGGCAAGATCCTTCAGCGAGCTTAAGGACAACACCCAGAAAGGCAGTGCAAAACAGAATGACGTCAACGAAAAAATCAAGGAGATTGTCGTACAGTCCCAGATGCTTCAGGAAGCAAACCAGACAATTTCCAGCATCGCAGCCCAGACAAACCTTCTTGCGATGAATGCCGCAATTGAAGCAGCCCATGCCGGAGAAGCCGGAAAAGGATTCAGTGTTGTTGCCGATGAAATTAGAAAACTTTCGGAAACATCTTCAACACAATCAAAGACAATTGGAGAACAGCTTGCGATGATCCGTGATTCCATTCAGAGTGTCGTTCAGACTTCCGATGAATCCAGAATCGCATTCGACAATGTATATTCTGAAATTACTGAAACAGACAGCATCGTTCAAGGAATAAAATCTGCCATGAGTGAGCAGCAGACCAATTCCCGTCAGATCGGAACCATCCTCAACAACATGAATGAAAGTTCCGGTTTTGTAATTCAAGCAGCTTCTGAAATGACAAATGAAAACAAGGCCATAACCGGAGAAGTTGAGCAGCTGCTTGAAGCTACTGAAGAAATCAGGAACAAGGTTTCTAACATCGCAAACGGCGCAGAAAAGATAAATGAAAACGAATCTCTTCTTTCAGAGATTTCAAATCAGGTAAACGAATCAATTTTGACCGTCGCAAGCCAGATTGGAAAGTTCAGAATTTAAGATGCCGGTGCATAAAAAGGCCCCCGCTTCAGGAGATTTTCATTTTCTGAAGCGGGGGCTTTCTTATCCTGCAAACTATCTGTTACTGTGGACGTACTACAACCTTTGCAAGGTCAGGGCGCTTTACGAGGTCAGCCTTGAGGCCTTCTTCGCGAGCCTTGTTTACATAGTCCTTGCTCTGGAATGAATATGTGAAGTTTGTATGAACATCGTATGTTCCCTTCATGAGGGCATAGGCATCTTCTGTCATTACAAGTTCTTCGTCTGTTGGAATTACGAAAATCTTTGTTGCGCTGTCATCTGCAGAAATGCATGTTTCAGCGTTTCCTGTGAATGACCACTGGTTCTTCTGCTCGTCGATCTTGATTCCGTAGTTTTCAAGACCCTGTGTAGACTTAAGGCGGAATACTGGACCACGTTCACCAACACCAGCTGTGAATACGATTGCATCTACATGACCAAGTTCAGCCATGTAAGCACCGATGTACTTCTTGATGCGGAGTGCTTCCATCTCGATGCAGAGCTTTGCCTTTTCATCTCCGTCCTTTGCTGCCATTTCAACATCGCGGCGGTCTGCAAACTTTCCTGTAACACCAAGACAACCAGACTTCTTGTTGAGTGCTGTGTCCATTTCGTCTGCTGACATTCCAGTTTTACGCATGATGTAGAATGGAAGAGCAGGGTCAAGGTCACCAGAACGAGTACCCATTACGAGACCTTCAAGAGGAGTAATACCCATTGTTGTGTCGTAGCACTTTCCGTTCTTAACTGCACACATTGAAGCACCGTTACCGATGTGACAGATGATCACGTTTGTATCTTCTGGCTTCTTTCCGAGGAGAACTGAAGCACGCTTTGCTGTGTAGAGGAATGATGTTCCGTGGAAACCGTACTTGCGTGCAGCGTACTTTTCGTACCATTCGTGTGGAATTGCATACATGAAGTTTTCTGCAGGCATTGTCTGGTGCCATGCTGTATCCATGACTGCTGCGTGTGGAACATTTGGCATAACCTTCTGTGCAGCTTCAATACCCATGATGTTTGCTGGCATGTGGAGAGGTCCAAGGTCGATTACTTCCTTGAATCCTGCAAGAACTTCTGGAGTTACGAGAACAGACTTTGTGAACTTTTCTCCACCATGGAGAACACGGTGACCAACGGCTCCGATTTCGCTGAGGTCAGAGATAACACCTGTTTCCTTGTCTGTGATCATCTTGAGGATGAGTTCAATTGCTTCCTTGTGTGTTGGACATGGGCTTTCAAGTTCTACCTTGTTTCCCTTTGCCTTGTGTGTGATGCATGAACCTTCGATTCCGATTCTTTCTACAACACCGTTTGCAAGAACTTCCTTGTTGTCCCAGTCGTAAACCTGGTATTTAGCTGATGATGAACCACAGTTCAATGTCAAAATTGTCATAGCCATAATGCGCCTCTGATATAATAGAAAATTATGCAGACATTATATTGAAAATATCAGTGAAACTCAATTATGAATAAATCAAAGCTATGTTCATATCAAAACACTCACGGAAAGAACCGCCCCAAGCCTGCTCCGGGTCTCCCTTACAATTGTAAAAAGCTTTGGTTTTACCTCAGAATTTCATTGGGTCGAAAGTCGCATTTTGAGACGAACCTTTCCTACGTGTTTTGATTTCGACAATGCTTCATATATCAAAAAAATTTTCACTGATTTTTCAGAATGCCGCTATATCATATCAGGGACTTACATACAGAAAAAATGTGGGTCCCAGCGACGTAAAAATCAAGAGCGATCCTCTCGGGGAATATCATCCATAGATGATAAATTTTCAGGACTATTTCTGAATCCAAACGTAAGCCGTTGCTGAACTTGCTCCGACTTTTTCTATCATCCCTTGTTTGACAAGTTCAGCTAAAGTTCGTTCAACAGTTTTAGTGCTGATATTCCAACTTACTATTCTCTGTCTCATCAAATAGATGGTTTAATTACGAATAAAAAAAATTGATTTCCGATGCTCGAGCAGCTGGAAAAACTATTCTCATTAATGAAAACTCAGAGGTTCATAAATGAACAAGTTTGATGATATACGCTTGTTAGAAACTTCGTTAATTCCGTCCTTTTGCGATAGTGATGATGTTTTTGCAAAATTTGTTCAAAATATTACAAATCTTGCATAACACTGCAAGATTTGCTTGAAAATACACAAATCTTGCAGTAAATTAACAGTATCATGGTAGTTAGAGAAAAATACATCAAAAAAATCCGTCCATTTTATGAATCTGACCTAATCAAAATCATTACAGGAATTCGTCGTTGTGGAAAATCCATTGTTCTGCAACAGGTTCGTGATGAAATAGCAGCCAAAACAGACAACATAATCTTTTTAGAATTTGAAAACCGTCGTATAAAAAATCAGATTCCAGATATTGATTCTCTTTTAGCCTATGTGGATGAACATAAAAAGCAAGGAAAATGCTTCATTTTTCTAGATGAAATCCAGATTCTTGAAAACTGGCAGGAAGCATGTAAAACTCTTCGGCTGGAAAATAATTCTGTTTTTATAACCGGTTCCAACTCAAAACTTCTTTCCAAAGAATTTACAAAAGAATTAAGCGGCCGCTACGTTTCTTTTAGAATCAGGCCTTTTGTTTACAAGGAAATTCTTGAATATGCAAAAGAATTGAATAAAGACGTTTCCATAACAGATTACCTTGTGTGGGGTGGTTTTCCAAAGAGGCTGGAATTTGACGGGGAGTCCATGAAAGATTATCTTTACGATCTGGATGAGACAATCATTCATAACGACATAATG
>NZ_JAZUGX010000056.1:0-35169 GCF_045641405.1 Treponema sp. | reverse complement strand
TGTCGCATCTGGCGCATCAACCAATGAAGTGGATCTGGCCGATGTTCTTCCCACACTTCCTTCCGCAAAGGCCGATGATTATGTGCTTCTCGTCAGTGTAAAGTCATACAACAATGTCATCCTGAAGCTGAACAATGATGATGAAGCTGAAGATGATGCAGCGGCCATTACCATCTACATGAAGCGTGAAGCCAATGTTGAAGCTGAACGCGATACTCGCGCAAGAAAGACTGTGGTTTCCGTTGATCAGATGTATGCCGCAGCACTTTCCAACACCAGCAAGGTTGTTCTTGCCAGAATCAAAGCATAAGGGGAAATAAACCATGATACTGACTGCTGCTGAATTGAAAACATTCATCACAACAGATGAAACTGATGCGATGATCACGGCCCGTCTGAAGGCTGTTGAATTAATGATCCGTGCGATCACAAACAACAATTTCCAGGCAAGGGCATTCAGGGCAGTTGCTGTCGCATTAGCCGATGGCAAACAATTGCTGGTCAATTCTAATCCTTTCAAGCAGGGCGATACAATCCAAATAAGTGAATCTGATCTGAATACAGGTCTTTACACTGTGACTGCCGTTTCAAGCGGATCAGTCACAGTGTCTGAAGATCTGAATGATGAATCAGGTGTGTTGCTTACCAAGGTTGTTTATCCTGATGATGTCAAAATGGGTGTTGTTAACCTGATCAAATGGGATCTTGAAAAGCGCGACAAAGTTGGAATTGCTTCAGAAACCATTTCCAGGCATTCTGTGACATATGTCAACATGGATGGGGATAATACTACAGGCGGATATCCGAAGGCCCTTATGGGGTTTTTAAGGCCTTATATGAAGGCCAGATTCGGAAGGGGCATCTGAATGAAAGGCATAGGTGGAAATTTAACAGCAAAGATTCAGGTCAGATCCGCAACCAAAAACGAAATTGGCGAACAGGTGAAGACTTGGACAGACATCCAGAATGTGAAAGGATTCCTGGATCTGTCAGGTGGTGAATCAAAATACACATCATATGACAGCAAAATCCAGGAATCCACACATGTCTGGATCATGGATTATGTGGCCCTGAATGCCAGCATCAACACAGAAAATTCCAGGATGGTTATCAACAATCAGTATTATGATATTGTGCTGATTGATAATCCGATGGAACTGAATGCTCAGATTGAAATATATCTGAAGTACACAGGCGGCCAGTGATATGGAAGTTAAGTTTGAAGACTATTCGTCTGAAGTAATCGGCGCAATCAATTCCGCAGTTGAATCCTGGTTATACGAAGCAGGCGAACTGATCAAAGGCGCAGCAGCGGACAATTCCAGGGTTGCAGAAGGCGAACTTCGCGGATCCTGGGATTACAAAGTGGATCTGGGCAACCAGGAAACAAAGATTGGAAGTCCGCTGGAAAATGCGGTCTGGGAAGAATTCGGCACTGGAGAATTTGCCACAAAAGGCAATGGGCGCAAAGGATACTGGGTTTTTGTTAAAGGCGGATCTGGTGGATCTTCAGGAACTGGTGGATCTGGTAAATCATACACACTGGCAGAAGCAAAAAGGGCAATGGCAATATTGCGTGAAAAGGGCCTGGAAGCATACTACACCAAAGGCAAACATCCGAATCCTGCGCTGCAAACTGCTGTTGATACAAACATCAGTAAACTTAAAGACAGGTTGAAAAGCATCTTGGAAGGGGTGTTATCATGACATCTAATGGATATAAGGCAATTGCGGACAGTATGTCTGCCCTGGGCCTAAATTACGGCCTGCTGGAATATGTTGCAGATCCGATTGTTTATCCGTACTGGGTTGGATCAAACAGTCCAAGAGAAACAGACAGTGAAGATGGCCTGTCTGAAGACACATTCATGCTGAACGGATTCACCAGATCAACACTGTCTGAGTTACAGGCGGATTCAGAATCAATTGAATCCTATTTCAGCAGAAATGGCAAATTTATAACAGCGGCAGACGGATCCGCTGTTATCATTATTTTTTCTGGATCCCAGATGATTCCCACAGGGGAAGAAGAACTGAAGCGGATCCAGGTCAATCTTATAATCAAAGAATATGGGGTGAAATGAAATGAAAGAAGGCATTAATGGTGTATCTTCTGTAACACCTGCCAACATCCAGTTTGGTGCTGGCACAATTCACAAGGGCCTGACTTACACAACAAGCGGATCCAGCGGATCCTGGAACTTTGCAGCATCCTGTGTTGGTGCAACTTCTGGCGGATCAAAACTGTCGATTGTTCCTGAAGTGACAAAGGTCGAAATTGATGGTGCTAATGTTGCAACCAAGGGCCTGGAAGTAAAAACTGGCGAAACTGCAACAATGCAGATCAACTTCATTGAACTGAATACCAGTCTGATTAAGGCCGCCACAATGGGCAAAGATGGCACTTCCGAAGATTCAACAAATTATGATCTTGTGGAATCCAAGGCTTCAATCGAAACAGGCGATTACTGGACAAATATCGCCTTTGTGGGTGTTACCACAGACGGCCGCAAGATCATTGCAATCCTGGAAAATGCCCTTTGCACCAGCGGATTTGAAATCGAAGGCAAGAACAAAGAAGCAGGAATTGTATCCTGCACATTTGAATGCCATGCGGATCCTTCCAGTGACATGGATAAACTGCCCTGGAAGATCTATTATCCGAAGGCATTAACATCTGGCGGATCTGGCGGATCAGGTCAGACAACTTGATAAGTAAAGCGGAATCGCTGATTGTTGCGCGATTCCGCTATTTTATTATTTTTTAAATGAAAGGAAATGCATATGAATTCAAACGAAATGCCCTATGAATTAAGGGCCTTAACAGCAAAAGACATATTCCCAATGCTGAAAATAATTTCAAAGATCGGAATCAATGATATTAAACAGTGCTTTGAAGCCGAATCTGTAATGAATGCAGTAAAAACCAATGCTAAGCCTGCAGCAGTCGGCCTGCCTGTTCTGATGGAAGTTGCCAGGGTTATCATTGATCATCTTCCGAATTGTGAAAATGAAATCTTTGCATTTCTTGCAAACATGTCAGGCATGACAAAGAAAGACATTGCAGATCTTCCGATGGGTGTTTTTGCATCAATGATTGTTGATCTGCTGAAGAAAGAGGAATTCAAGGATTTTTTCGCGGCTGTTGCCAAATTAGCCGATTAAATGACTTCAAATTCTGGGATCTACTGTATCATAGATATTCGGATCCATTGTCATTAATCGATAATATGCTGGCAACATGCAGACTGGAAGAATTCATCATTGAATTCATCGGTATTCTGAACGAAGAAACCGAAGAACAAACACTGTGGGAATACTATTTGCACAAGGTGTTTGACAAATCTTTTCAGGATTTTAAGGAGCAAATCAGCGAAAAGGCAAAAGCTGATTCTGCACCAATGACTGATGAAAAATTAAAGCGCATTGTTGCTGATTCATTTAACATAATCGGTGATTTTGCGCCAATTCCTGAATAATGGGATCAATTGCACCAGGTCTGAAGGCAGATCCTGAGTGATAGCACCAATTGATTCCTTACGGAAGAAGGTGAAGGTATGGATTTAGCTGGCCTGTTTGTTAAGGTCGGTGTGAAAACCGAACAGGCTGCATCAGCTCTGAAAGACTTTACTGAAAAAGCCAGCGAAAACGCGCAAAAAATAGGCGATAAATGGATAACTGCAGGCGATAAAATATCAAAAATAGGCCAAAAACTTATGCCTGTTACACTGGCAATTACAGCTGCTGGTGTTGCTGCAGTTAAATACGCAAGTGATACAGAGGAAGCTCTGAACAAAGTTGAAGTGGCATTTGGCGATTCCGCAGGCACTGTTGAAGACTTCGCATCCACAACCTTAAAGACTTATGGCATAGCAAAAGGAACTGCCCTGGATATGGCTGCGCTTTTTGGCGACATGTCTACATCATTAGGAATCGCACCTGACAAAGCAGCGGAACTGTCAAAATCCTTAGTCGGTCTGGCTGGTGATTTGGCTTCATTCAAAAACATGGACATTGCCAGTGTAACCACAGCACTGAATGGTGTTTTCACTGGTGAAACCGAATCCCTGAAGCGGCTGGGCATTGTCATGACACAGACAAACCTGGATGCATATGCAATGGCCAATGGTTTTAATAAAACCACAGCGGAAATGTCACAGGCTGAATTGGTTATGCTGCGTTATTCTTATGTCATGAGCATGACAACCAATGCCCAGGGTGACTTTGCCAGGACATCAGATGGCACTGCTAACCAGCTGCGCATGGCCCAGGAATCTGTAAAAGAACTGGCTGCTGAATTTGGCGAAATGCTTCTGCCTGCTGTGGCGAAAGTATTAAGCAAAATCAATGAAGGTCTGTCGAAGTTTTCCGCCCTGGATGAATCAACGAAAAAAATCATCGTAACAATTGCAGGATTTGCTGCGGCCCTTGGCCCTTTGCTGATCGGAATCGGTAAAGTCGGCACTGCAATTGGCAATTTGATAAAATACTTTCCTGTCCTGAAGGCCGCACTGACATCCACAGCTGGTGTTGTCGGCCTGCTTGCAACAGCATTTGTTGGCCTTTGGGCTGCCCATAACAACATAATTGATGGCATTGTGGGTGTGGCAGACACATCAGAAGAAGCAGCGGCCAAGATCCAGGAACTGAAGGACAGAATCGCAGAACTGGAAGCAACAGATCCTGCATTCTGGGGCGATATGCAGCAAACAGAATATGACAATCTGCGGATCGCACTGGCTCAGGCCGAAGAACAGTATAACACACTCAAGGCAGCGGAAGATGAAGCTGCTGCAGCCGAAGCGGAATTTGCGGCAGAAATGGGCGATGTTGCAGAATCAGCGGAAGCCAATGTGCAGACACAGATTGATTCCATGACAGCATTGCTGGATAATTTTGTTGCTGCATATGAACAGATGTTTGCCAATGTCAGCGGATGGTTTCAGCCATTCCAGAAAGCATCAACTGATGTAACAACCAGTATTGGCGAAATGATGACTGCTATGCAGTCGCAGATTGATTTTAATAATTCATATGCTGCAAACCTGGAACAGCTCAAGACTTATGGCCTTGGTGGCCTGAGTGAAGCACTGCAGTCTTATGGATCCGATGGTGCAGCATATGCCCAGGCAATTGTTTCCGCAGTCGAAAAGGCTGGTGGTGCAACAACTGAAGGCGGACAGCAAATCATTACATCCTTCGTTGAAATGAATGCGGCAGTTACGGAATCACAGTCAGGCCTGGCAGAGCAATTAACACTGTTATCAGGCGAATTCGACACAGCTGTTGCATCCTGGGCAGAATCAGTTGGCCAGGGAATTGACGAACTGGATAAAAGCGGCGAAGCATTAACTGCAGCGGAAAACACTGCCAATTCTTATATTTCAGGAATTCAGAGTGGCACAGCTGGTGCAGTTTCTGCGGCTAAAAACATGGCATCAAAGGTTGTTTCTGCCCTGAAAGCAAATATCGGCAAAATTGACATTCCTGTTACATGGCACTGGGATGGCGGAAATCCGCCTGGTAAATACGCAACAGGGTTGGATTTTGTGCCATATGATAACATGCCTGCATTGCTGCATAAGGGCGAAACTGTTCTGACATCATCGGAAGCGGCAATCTGGCGCGCTGGTGGAAACAAGTATGATGCCAGTGCAGGCAAAGCCAGAAGCGAATCAGATTCAGGATCCTCTGGTGGCATGACAATCGTGCAGAATATTGCTGCAGTGCCACAAACACCTGTGGAATTCGCTGATGTCACAGCGGCATATTTCGAGCAGATAAGGTGGGCAATATAATGTATAACAATCTTTCCAAATTGTTCCGCTATGTTAACGAAAATGGGGATCAGATAATATTCAATTATTCCGATGGATTCCTGATCAACAAACCGAATGGCATTGACACAGTTTCCATTTCGCTTTCCCAGGCGAATGGCATTAACCAGGTCGGTGCAACAATACAAAGCAAAAACATTCAGCCGCGGCCTGTCACAATTAATGGTTATCTGGTCGGTGAACAGCAAGCCAAAAATAAAGATAGAATCATGTCTGTTATCAGGCCTGATTTGTCTGGCAGATTATACGCAGATGATTATTATCTGGAAGTACATCCTACATCAACACCAGTCATTGAGCCGAAGAAGGAACTGGCAAGGTTTCAGTTTTCACTCCTTGCGCCGTATCCTTACTGGATGAAGGATGACAGTGTGTCACAGGCCCTGTCTGGTGTTGATAAGAAATTCAAATTTCCCTGGAAGATCTGCGCTAATTACAGATTTGGTGCATACATTGAAACTCAGTTTATGAATGTCCAGAATCGCGGCCAGCTTCCTGTGCCGTTTACAGCAACCATGTTTGCGCGTGGGCCTTTGAGCAATCCGAAAATCAGTAATGCGGAAACAGGCCAATTTATTCAGATCAACAAAAACATGGTAACAGGTGAAAGGCTTGTGCTGGAAATAACACATGAACGGACATACTTGACATCATCAGTCGATGGTGACTGCCGTGGCGCACTCAGTCTGAACAGCAACTTGATCCGCCTGGATGTTGGTGACAATGTTCTGAAGACGGAAGCAACTGAAGGCAGAACTTACTTGCAGGTAGATATCAGCTTTGCAACAGAAATCGTAGGTATAACATTATGACAGCATTAGAAATTTATCCTGCGGATTTTGCAACCAGGTATGAATTAACACATGCAATATCAGTCCAGATGTCGATTTATTACAATGATATTGGAAAAATCATAGTTTATGCGCCAGTTAATAATTACAACATCAACGCGCTGAAGGTCAGAAATATAATCTATGATGTGTCCAGGCAGGAAACTTACATCATTGCAAACACAAAAATCGACACAGAAGCAAACCAGATCATTGTTAATGGTTACACAGCAAACTGGATCCTGAACAAGCGATCCATTGCTGTAAAGCGCACAGTTACCACACTGGAATCAGGCATCTATGACTTGATTAATGAAAATATGCGCAACTTGCCCAGGGTGTCCACAGCATCACCTACAGGTTTAACTGAAGCAACTAACAACATATTTTATGGTGGCCAGATCCTGGATGAAATTCTGCCCTTCCTGGATGAAGCAGGCCTGGGGCAGAAAATGATCTGGGATCCTGACAGCTTGTCATGGACATTCCAGATCTATAAAGGCCGCGATTTAACATCAGGGATCCATGCAGTTGTCTTTTCGGAAGAAATGGGAACAGCGAAGGAACTGGTCATTAATGATGATGATTCAATTTTCAAAAATATCGCCTATGTCAAAGGATCCCTGAAGAATGACACAGAATTTGTTGAAGTGGTCGGTGATGTTGCATCTGCTGATGACAGGCGCGAAATCTGGCTGGATACATCCGTTTTCCAGGAATCAGACGAATCGGAATCGGATTGTAGGGCCAGGGCCATTGCGTATGCGCAAATGGAACTTGGCCAGCGGATCCATAGGCAATCATTTGCTGTGTCAATCGACAGCAGCGAACTGGGATCCATTTATAATCTTGGTGACATTGTTTCCTGCGTTTCTGTGCGTTTTGGTGTTTCGTTTAATGCCAGGATAACAGGCATCAAATACGAAATGGACAGCAACAAAATTAAAACTGAAATAATCCTGGGCGATCCTATTCTTACTGCACTGGGGGTTTATAAAATCAATGGCAAGTATTAAAAGTTTTCCGAATAACGCAGACACCTATATTGGAGCGGAAGAAGTCATGAAATGGCTGCATGGCCGCACAAGTGGTGTGTTTGCTGCAGCAGGCAATGCGGCTGTTGCAGCAGTTGCAACACCAACAATGGCAGTAACAGTGTCAGATGGTGTTGGATGGATGTCCGATGGCAATGGTGATGGGGTTGTCTGGTGGAATGACGAAAACACCATCACAGGATCATTGCTGCAGCTGTCAATTGATTCTGCTGATGGTGTTCTGAACAGAATTGACAGAATCATTGTCGAATGGGCCACAACAAACTATGTTGATTATCCTGAAATTAAAGTTTTAAAGGGTACACCTGGATCTACAGCTGTTGTTCCTGCGCTGACAAACAACAGCAGCAAGCGACAGATATCCTTAGCTAAGATTAATGTTGCAGCTGGAACAACTGCCATTCAGCCTTCAATGATTACGGATGAAAGACTGGATCCGTCTGTTTGTGGCTTGGTCACAGAATCATTGACTGTTGACACCACAACTATGCAAGCACAATTCCAGGCATTTTTAACTGCAATAGAGGAAGAACTGAATCAGCTTAATGCAGGAACTGCATTTGAATTCAAAAGACTACAGTTTACAAACACATCTGTGGCAAAATCTGCATTTCTTTCGGATTCAACCTATGAAGATTTTCCGTATAAAGCGCAGATTCCGCTGACAGGTGTTTTGGCGACAATGACACCTGAAGTTGTCTTCGGTCTGGCAGATGCGGTGTCAGGAATCTATGCGCCGATTGCGGAAGCCTATGCAGGTGGCATATCAATATGGGCATCAGATGTGCCTGAATCCGAAACTATAACGATTCCCACAATCATTTTATGGAAGGCAGTGAATTAAATGGCAATTGGAAGAACAAATGTTGGTGGTGGTGGGGGCAGCAGATATAGCCTTCTTACACTCACAACAAGTGAAACAAGTCTTGTTGGTGCATCTGTTACAATAACTGCAATCGGTGAAGGTGCTGAAACGGAAACCTACACCAAAGTTTTTACATCTGCAAGGAGCATTGAATTCAAGTTGAAACAGCTAACAACTTATTCAATCGTTTGCGATTCAACATTAAGGCAAATAGATGTGCCGTATTATGCAGATTACACAGTGGAAATCGTCAAATGGAATGGTGTTGTTTTTGATAATGGTGATGAATATGCTGATGTAACTGGTGGATGGGAGAATAACAATGCTACAACATTTGAAGTAAGGGAATATCTTCGTGTTGTGCGTGGCAGCATTGGGGCAGATTACGGCACAGGTAGAACTGCATGGCCAATTGATCTAACCAATTGGAATTATCTCAATCTTGATGGATATTATGATGCTACTACATCTTCGGCTGGCGGTAGTTTTGGTTATGGCACTGCTTCAGAAATGACAGAAGTGCAAACATTCGGAAGAGGCAGAGCCACGCATACAATTGATATAAGCGCAGTAACAGGATGGCATTACATACATGTCGGAAATCAAGCAGGAGCGAATCCAACCAGAGCATATAAGGTTTGGTTGTCAAAAGAAAGGCCATAAAATGAACGAATTACATTTTAAAGTTAATCAAAACATTGTCGAGCAGATTGTTCAGCAGCGGACAGCGAATTTGCAAAATCAGCTGGATCAGGCACAGACAGATCTTGAAGATGCCAATGCCCAGGTCACGGATTTGCAAATGGCACTGTGCGATGTTTTTGAAATGATTTCTGGAATGATATGAATATAGAGGTGAAAATCATGGCAAAGATTTATGCTGATCTTATCAGAAAAGGAAAGAAGACGATTGAAGATGTGCCTGAAGCAATCAGGGAAGAAGTCCAGAGGATCCTGGATGAAGATAATTAAACTATTTTTTGAAATTTTGAAAGGGGTGTGTGATATGGCTGTTGTTTATGCTACATTAATCGTTAAGGGGAAAAAGACTTTTGCCCAGGTTCCTGCTTCACTTAAAGAGGAAGTCAGGCAGATCCTGATCGATTTGGAATGTGAAGATCTTATAATTGAATAAGAAAGGCGCAAAACATGGAGTGGTCAACTGTTATTGTTGGTATTTTTACTGCAGCATGCGCCTTAATCGGCACTTATATCAGCAACTCAAAAACGCAGGCAATCATGGGATACAGAATCGAACAGCTTGAGAAGAAAGTTGATAAACACAACAATGTTGTTGAACGAACTTATAAGCTGGAAAAGGATCTGTCCACAGCTTTCGTTAAGATTGATGATCTTCGTGCGGATCTCAATAAAATAGAAAATAATCGGTAATTGAAGAAGGGAAGGCTGCGGCCTTCCCTTCTTTTTTGTTTCCTGATATAATAATAAACAATAATGAAACAGGCCTGACTGGCATCATAGACATTACATACTGATGTTTTGTTGATGATACCAGTCAAACCAAAGAACAATGCAGCTGTAGAAATATGGCTGCATTTTTTTATTTCAAGAAGACTTCCAGGATTGGTGTTCCGTCTTCCACAGTCATTTCAATCCTGTCGATGAAGGATTTCAGGAAGATGTTGACTGCCTGAACATCTGTATCATAATTGTCGATCAGATCCAGGGCCTGATGCAGTGTGCGGATCTTTTCCGTTGTATTAGGCAGCATGTCAATGCATGTGTTGATGTTATCAATCTCATTGTTTATGGCCTGGATCCTTTCGGCAATGATCTGCTTTCTTTGAATAAATTCTTCCTTTGAATAAATCCCATCTTCAAAGTAATCGAAAAGTTTACTGCTTTTTTCAATCTGCTTCTGCATTTCCGCTTCCAGGGCATTCAGATTGGCCCTGAAGGCCGTTTTCTGTTGATCATAATCAGTTTTCACACTGATTTCAAAATCGCTTATATAGCACTTTAATGCCGTTTTAAGGGCATCCAAAACATCAGGCATACTTATCCTGGGGGAACTGCATAAGTTTGATTGTGCATGCCTTAATTTGATCGTGGTGGATTCCTTTCCAATCCATTTGGCAGCCATGTAATGTTTTCCACACTTAGGGCATACAACCAGGCCTGAAAGCGGATTCAACATCACTGTGTCCAGCTTGGCAGGCGGATGGATTCCAAACTTAGCCTGGGCCTTTTTATATTGTTCCTGGGTAATGATCGCCTTATGTTTGCCATCATACACTTGCCTTTCTGCTGGGATTCGTTTCTTGACGATCTTGCCAGTGTCAGGATCATATTCTTTGACAGTTTTCCGCTGATTCCAGACAACCTTCCCAGTGTAGGTTTCATTCTGCAGGATCCTGCAGACAGATGTCTTACACCATTCATCCTTTCCCATGCGCGTGGGAATTCCCATTACAGTAAGTTGCCTGACGATCTGGGAAATGTTCATGTTTTCTTCTGTCCAGCAGTCAAAAATCATATGAACAATTGCAGATTCCTGGTCATTTATCTTCAGAATTCGGTCTTTTTTTGACAGTCTTTCGACAGAATATCCATATGGAATCCTGCTTCCGATATAGTTTCCTTCAGAAACCGAAGATGTTTTTCCTGCCGCAAGCCGTCTTGTGATGGTTTTGTATTCCCTTCTGGACATAAAAAGGCCGAATTCAAAGTATTCCTGATCATAATCATCGTTTGGATCATAGATTTTCATCGGTGTTATGATCTTTGTGTTTCCATACTGGAATGCATTTGATACTTCGCCTTGATCCTTAGTGTTACCACGCGCAAGTCTTTCAACTTCGACAACAAGAACACCTGCGTATTTCTTCAGGTAAAGATCATTCAGCAATCTTTGCATTTCTGGCCTTTCGCTGATGGATTCGCCAGAAACAATTTCCTGGTAAACAACAATCTGATCCGATTGTATGCCATGCTTTTCGGCCAGGTTGTAAAGGATCGCTTTATGCCTGGCCAGGGTTTCACCTTCGCCCAGTGCTTCAGCTTCCAGATCTGCCCTGGATTTGCGTAAATACAGCGCGTATTTGCGATTTTCAAGGGTGCTGGTATCTTGTATATCCTTTGATGGTATCGCTTCAATTTGGGCCATTTACACCATTCCTTTTAATGTATTTTATGATCATATATCCTGCGAAACTTATGGCTGCAACAACCAGGATGATAATCACAATTCCGATTAATGATATTGTATCCTGAAAATATCCCACATCTGGTGTTTTAATATCCTTAACAAGATAAGCAACCAGGGCGAACACCATAAGCATAACGAAGGATCCGAGTGTCAGCATTCTTTTACTATTGGCTTCAATCCTGGCTTCCAATTTGTCAATCTGTTTTTCTTTGTAGGATTCCATTTTTTCGGCATGAGCCAGATCCTTCTTCAGATCCGCAATTTCCGTTTCCAGGTTGCGGATCCGCTCCTGATCTGCGCCAGATCCTGATTCGGATATATCAAAAATCCCATCCACAGAAACATCCAGGTGCTTACATATGCTGACAACATTGAAGAAGTCAGGTTTTTTTGAATCGCCTGCAAAGAATCGTTTAATTGTGTCCAAGGGGATCCCTGTGTCATCCGAAATTGACTGGTATGTTTTGCCCTGGATCTTCTTTGCCAGGATCAGGGAAGGTAAAAATCTATCAATGTTAGGCCGTAATTGGTCAAGTATGGTCGGATTAATAGCAGATTTCACTTTATTTTTCCTTTATTTCATATCAAAGTGCAAATTTTGCACCAATTATGCGCAGATTTTCAACCAATATCTGCAGTTTTATATATCGACAGCAGGAAAAAATAATGATACATTCCGCACTGTCAGCAACAAAAGCATGGGTGTCAACATGATTTGCTGATCTGCCTGGGATGCGGCAACATCCTGGGCAGTTTTCCAATAAACATAGTAACTGATAACAAGAAAGGAATGAAAAACCATGACAGCATACGAAGATCTTATGAATATCATTGATCATCTGAATGAAGATCAAATCAACTATGTCATAATCCTTCTTAAAAAACTGTTTGGAATCATTCTTTGACTAAGCTGTGAATAAAATTCCTGACAATCTTCTGCGTTTTGTTGTCCAGGGAATAATATTCCCTGATAGATTGCATAAGATCCTGATCCATAAGGATTGAAGCATGAAATTCCGCCATATCTTCTGTGGGGTTTTCCCAATCATCGGATATCAATTCATGCGCAGGTATTTCCAGAATGTCAGACAATTTCTTCAGGTTGCTTCTTTTAATATTAACCACGCGGCCATTTTCCCATTTTGCTATTGCAGATTTTTGTACACCTAACATGTTTCCCAATTCTTCTTGCGTCAGATTCTTCTGAATCCTTGCATTTCTGATCTTGTCACCAATGTTCAATGTATCACTTCCTTTCCTGGTGATGGTGTCTTAATAATAAACTAAAGTTTCCTTGAATTCAATAAATATTTATAAACCATATAGAAAAGTATTGACAGCATAAACATGAAGGCATATAATGTCAGTGTCTGAATAAGACATTTGACTTATTTTTTTATCACAATGGTGTCTGAAATAGACACAGGGTTTTGATTAATGAAAGGAAATGCAAAAATGAAAAGACTTTATGGTGAAGACTTAATTGCGGATCTGAATCGTCAGATCGACAACCTTCAGAATGCTATCAAGAACAGGTATGAAAGAATTGATCAGGGCATGACTGACATGGATGACTGCTTCGTAAGTCAGCATTTGGAAGATCGCGGCATTGCACTTTGTAAGCAGAAAATCAGTCTGATCCAGGCAGGCGGCACAGATTGGTTTGCTGAGTATGCCACATTAGACGGCATCCTGGTGAAAGCTAAATGGGTTGCCAGTAAATATCACCACGGCACAACAGTGCTTCGTGCGGAAATGCCTGACGGATCCGTTGTGTGGACATCCGCAACAACAGCAAAGGGCCTGGCTGCGAAGGGCCTGAAACGGGTTTCATGCCTCAGGCCTGCCTGGTTTGAATTCAGATCAAACGGAAGCGGCCTTTGCGGTGCAATGACTGGCAACTATGTCATTGTTCCTTCTGATTTTAACTATGCCACAGGCGAAGATGCTTCCGAAGATCCGCTGGAAATCGCAGATATCTAATATTAACAAAAAAGCCGAAACACCTGGCAACAGGTGTCCGCAGGAAATGGCCCTTCCTGCGCTGATGATGGCAGGCCAATAAATATGGTTTTGATGAAAGGAAAGAAAAATGAAAGTTACAAGTAAAAATGATGCGTGGAAGTTTGCAAATCTTTTTGCACAGGAAAATCAATTTGTATGGTCACAGTGGCCGAATAGGGAAAAAAGCAAAGAAGCAGGTTATGAAATTTACGATTCTGAAAGCGGCAATAACTGGTTGTCAGATCTGGGGAACAGGTTGGAAGTGAATCTGGAAAATGGGAAAACCATCAGCATCTGGATTGAGCCAGAAGGCCACATTGAAGTTGATTTGACTGCCTGGAAAAGCAAACAGATTAAGCACTTCGACAGCTTAGAATCCTGCATTGAAGAAATGCGATTCTGGTGGGCAAGTGGTAAGGATTTCAGCCTGGAAGAAACACTTCTCAAGAAGGCGAAATACCTGATTGAATTTTGTGAACATGGTGAAGCTGTTGAATTCGCATACAGTGGTCTTCTGATCAAGCTGATTAATATCAAATATGATAATTATGATCGCATGATGAACAGGGTATTCCCTAATATTGCAGAAATCTGACATTAACAAAGGCCAGGCCTGGGGCATCATACCAGGCCAGAAAGGACAAAAAATGATTGAATATGTATATGTGGTTAACATTGTGGCAGGATCCGTGAAGTATGACTTTTGCACATTCGACACAGAAAAGGAAGCAGAAACCTTTTGCGCAGAACACAATTGGGTATGGATGGATGACAATGCATTTGTCTGGGATTTAGAAATTACTGCCAAGCAGAAGAAAAGCCGCAGTGAATCAGATCCTTATCCCAAAAAGATGACACATGACGAATGGAAAGCGGCCTATGAAGAAAATACCAGGAAATTCCTGAATGATGAAATATCCTTCAGTGAATGGTCTGCGAAAAGGGCCATGTTGGTAGAACAGTTGGATTCGATTCTGTTTGATCATGATCTGGATGACAAGATTGGCATCTATCTGGATGAAAAAGCAAGACAGGAAGGTGATGGCGAATGAAGGCAATTTTTGTTGGCGGAAGATTTGATGGCCTGGTATGTGACATTGAAGCCATGAAAGGCAAAAGCAATGGCAAACTGTCATTTGATTATTCGGCACTCAGGAAACAGGGCGCATGTGTTCCAAGGGCAGAACTTGACAATCAACCTTTGTTTGATGGATATCTTTCACCAATGTGGGATGGTGGTATGCTGCGTTACGAAACGCAGGAAGTTTATGACTTGATGTTTGATTGATCACTTAACAATCCAGGGCCTTCTGGCCCTGATCTAATGCAGCCAAGGCCTGTTGCAAGCCAGGATGAAATGCAGAGCAGATCAAAGAAAAGGAAGTGGTGTTTATTGATTGTTGCTGTACCAATGGAACTACAGACACCTGAAAGGAGTAACAATGTGGTTTGACGGAATAAGACAACCTAATACGATTTATGTCGCATCAGTGAGCAGGGGCAAAGATAGCACTGCAATGCTTCGTGCCATTCAACTTATGGGATGGCCGCTCGATGCTATCGTAAGCGTGGATATTTGGTTTGATGAGGAAACACCTGCAGAACTTCCGCCGATGGTGGCATTTAAGGACAGGTGGGATGCCAAATGTCTTGATGTTTTTGGTATGCCAGTTACAAGACTTTGCGCCACACAGAAGAACGGCGAAAAGAAAACATATTGCGATGTGTTTTACAAAGAGGTAACTCCCAAGAGAGAGAGAGAAAGCGTGGCGAGAAGGTTATCCGAAACTTGGCGACAGCAAGATCGAGGGATTCCCGCTCCAAGGGCGATCTTGGTGCAATGGCGAACTCAAACGAGCCGCTATTTACGGTTTTCCAACAAGAAAAGGGCCGTGGTGCAATGGATATCTCAAGACAGGAGTGATTGAAAATGTTTTTAAGGATGTTCAGAACGAGGGGCAGAAAATAAATATCGTTCACTACATTGGAATCGCCGCTGATGAGCCAGAACGCATAAAGCGGCACATTATCAAGGATGATAAAATCATGCCACTTGTGCAAATTGATTGGGATGAAGACTTGTGCGGGCTTGAAGCTCAATATTTAGATATGCTGTCGCCAACATATAATGGCGCGACAAGAGATGGTTGCTTTTTCTGCCATAATCAAGGTGTCGGTCAGCTCCGCAATTTACGGCACAACTTCCCTGAACTATGGGAAAAACTGCTGAAATTGGACAATGATTCACCTATCACATTTCATGTAGACGGACACACAGTCCACGATTTTGATCGCCGCTTTGCCCTTGAGGATGAAGGATTGATAGATCCGCAAGCGCATTTCAGGTGGGCAATGCTCGATGATGATTTGAACTACTCACTATTTACAGACAATGGGTGAAATATTAATGAAAGGTGGTGAATATATGGACAGCAAGAAATTCAGATCTTTGATGGTGCTTAATGGTGATACCAATGACAGTCTTGCGGATTATCTTGGAATTACAGCGGCATCTGTCAGCAAGAAAATCAATGAAAACGGCAGCGAATTCAAACAGCATGAAATTGCAAGGATTAAGCTAAGGTACAAAATGACAGCAGAACAGGTTGATTCTATTTTTTTTAACTGGTAAGTGTCTAATTTAGACACAGAAAGGAAGGGATCATATGAATTCCCTGGAAATCGATACAGGCAGGGCAATTGTCAGGATTCATCCTGGCAGCATGTCTGAGAAGGAAAGAACGGATGCGCTGGAAAAGGCCCTGGCTGAATTCTTTCAGCGAATCCATAAGAAATAAGAAAGGAAAAACAAAAATGTCAAGTAAAGCAAATCATGTCAAGCGCAGTCACAGAAGCAATTACAAGGCAAGGATGTTCAGCGGATCCAGGCAGTCGGTGATTAAACCGAGCATAAAAAAGAATGGATTCCTGCAGATGATCCGTAAGATCAGGAAGTTTTTGAATGCCAGGGGTGATGCCAATGATTCCTGACAACCTGGATCTCATGGAAAGAATTCTGAAGCAGAAGGAAGCTGCCCTGGCAAGACTGCCAGTGTGCAGCGAATGCGGTGAACATATTCAGGATGAATATGCCTATTACATCAACGCGGAATGGATCTGTGCAGACTGCATGGAATCATTCAGGCGCGAAATCTATGAAGAATAAACTGAAATGAAAGGATACAAAAATGAACTTATTTGAAATCGATAAAGCAATTCTTGAAACAATCGATCAGGAAACAGGCGAGATCATCAACCTGGAATTGCTGGCAGCACTGCAGATTGAACGGAATCAGAAAATTGAAAATGTTGCCTGCTGGATCAAAAACCTGCAGGCGGAAGCAGATGCACTGAAGGCCCAAAAGGAAACCTTTGAAGCGCGGCAGAAGTCCGCAGAAAAGAAGATTGAATCCCTGAAGCAGTATCTGACATCTGCCCTGGCTGGACAGAAATTCAGCACAGAAAAGGTTGCAGTTTCCTTCAGATCTTCCGAAGCAGTTAAGATCCAGGATGAAGGCCTGATTCCGAAGAAATACATGGTAAAAACAGTAACCATCAAACCTGATAAGAAGGCAATCAAAGACATGCTGAAGGCAGGATCCAAAGTTAAAGGCTGCGAATTAGTCCAGAATCTGAATCCGCAGATCAAGTGAGAAAGGAAGCAAAGATGGATAACTATTTTGCAATGCTCAATGCCATTAATGTTAGTGGCAAAACAGAGAAGAAAAACGGCCTGACATATCTTTCCTGGGCCTGGGCCTGGGGCGAAGTTAAGAAACTTTTCCCTGATGCCACATATACAATTTACGAAAATTCTGATGGTTGGAATTATCACACAGATGGCCGCACATGCTGGGTGAAGACTGGTGTCACAGTGAATGGCATTGAACACATTGAAATGCTGCCTGTAATGGATTTCAGAAACAACAGCATTCCCTTGGATAAGGTCACATCATTTGATGTAAATAAGGCCATTCAGCGCAGCTTAACGAAAGCTGTTGCGCGGCATGGCCTGGGCCTTTACATCTATGCAGGCGAAGATCTTCCTGAAGAAGAAGGCGAAGCTGTCCAGGAAGACACCAAAAAGGCGGCCAAGAAACCTGAAACCAAGAAGGCAGCTAAGCAGGATCCGAAGAAGGAAGAAGTTTTCTGCGAAGAATGCGATCAGGCGATCATTCCGATTAAATCAAAAGATGGCAGAACACTGGATGTTAATGCACTTGTTCAGCTGTCACAGCGCAAGTATGGCAGAAAATTGTGCGCAGAATGCATGAAAAAGCTGGAAAATGAACAGAAAGGAAAGGGAAAGAATGCTTAATTCAATCAACATTGTTGGCAGATTAGTTAAGGATCCTGAACACAGACAGTCAACAGGTGGTGTCGATTTTACAAAGTTTGTTGTTGCTGTCGAAAGAAACAGATCCACACAGGGCGAAAGGTTGACAGATTATTTTGACTGCATATCCTGGCGCAGCACTGCTGATTTTGTCAGCAAGTATTTCCAGAAGGGATCCTGGATCGCAGTCAGCGGATCAATGGAATCCAGGGTTTATGAAAACAAAGATGGTTTGAAACAGCGCGTGTGGGAAATCCAGGTTTCGGATGTCAGCTTTGCTGGCGGCAGATCATCAGGCAATTCGGATTCATCTGCAGCACCTGCAGGCTATGAAGAAATGCCTGAAGATGATGGTGATCTGCCGTTCTGATCCGAAAGGCGGAAAGCAATGATTAATGGAAACGGATTTGCAGGATCCAGGCGGAAATATGGCAACCACAAAGTTGAAATTGATGGTTTTATTTTCGATTCCAAAAGGGAAGCGGTTAGATGGCAGCAGCTGAAACTTTTAGAAAGGGCAGGCCAGATTTCGGCCCTGAAACGGCAAGTGAAATTTGATCTGCTGCCTTCCCAGAAAAATGAATTCGGTAAAACCGAAAGGGCAGTTTCCTACATTGCAGATTTCACCTATTACGATAAGGATGGGCATCTGGTTGTGGAAGACACCAAAGGCTTCAGAACAGATGCCTACATCCTGAAACGGAAACTGATGCTGCACATGTGGAACATAACAATACATGAGATCTGAAAGGAAATGATATGCGCAAATTACAGGCCATTTTAATTGTTACTTTAGCCTGCATGGTCATGATTATGGTCAGTGCCAGGAAGCAGCATGATGACAAGATCCTGATGGAACAGATCATCCAGGAACAGATCGCGGCCCAGGTAACACCTGAGCCAATCAACATGGTGGAATATTACAGACATGTGAAGGTTGAACATCCTGGTGTGCATCCGAGAAAATTAGAAGGCAGCGTGAAGAAAGTTTATGACAGTGCATTCGATTGCATCTATCACTGGGAATATGACTATCATGCGCCTGAAGGGGTGTCCAAATGATAACGATTGAAAGAACAGAAACAGCAGGCTGGGAAGCAGCAATCAGGGGAATGCGAAATCCAATGAATTCCTGGGACAAATCAGACAGTGGTGTTCTGGATGATGACATTGTAATTGGACACAATGATTTGGCACTGATGACTAAGCTGGTGAATTCAGGATCCGACCATTCAAAATTCAAGCGGATGATCATCGTAACAGCAGACATTACTGCTCCGCTGTACTGGTGGAAAGAATTCGACACCTACAAAGTCGGCACTGTCGCCAATTCTTGCAGCACCATGCACAGGATCCATAAGCAGGAATTCACACTGGAAGACTTCAGCACAGAACACTTGACGAAGGATTCCCTGGAAATTTTTCAGTATCAGATATTCTTCTGGCTGAATTACTGCAGGGAAAGATTTCTTGAAACTAATGACAAAACCTGGTGGTGGCAGATGATTCAGATCCTGCCTTCATCATATAACCAAAAGCGGACAGTGCTGATGAATTATGAAGTGCTGTCGAACATTTACCGAGCCAGAAAGGATCACAAGCTGGATGAATGGCATGATTTGTGCAGATGGATATCCAGTTTGCCTTACTCAGATTTGATAACAAGAAAGGAAAACGATAATGACTGAATTAAAGAATATTACAGCAATTGTTATGGCAATCCTGGAAGATAATCCGCAGACAAGAAACAGCGATGAATTTCTGTGGATCCAGGTGCTGAAATACTATGGTGTTCCCACAGACGAAATAAACCTGGAAAAGTTTATGATTACCAGATCCTTGCGCGGATTTCCTTCCCTGGAAACAGTCGGCAGATGCAGGCGAAAGGCCCAGGCGGAACATCCTGAACTCAAGGCAATCGATTCTGTGAAGGAAGGAAGGGCCGAAAATGAAGAAATCTTCAGGGCCTGGGCAGTGTCATGAAGGAAGTCAGAATCAATAAGATCCAGGGAACAGGATTTTACAACCTGTTGATTAATGGCCAGATTGCGGAAAGCAATGTTCCTTTATCTAAAATCATAAAAATATTGGAAACCGAAGAAAGAAAGGAAACAGAAAACCATGATGCCAACAACTAATGCTAAGATGCACAAACAGTGGCCCAGGTGCAAAAATAATCAGGGTGTTGTCTGTGAGCATCAGACAGAATGCGATCACTGCGGATGGAATCCTGATCCGTGCTGTGATGAATTAAGGCAATCCAGAACGGATTGGGTGCTAAAGCACCAGGCAAAGGATGCTGCACATTAGATGTTGCCAGTATTGCGAAGCACCTAAGCGGCATGTTGGTTGCCATGTTGATTGCCCTGAATATCTGGCGGAAAAACAGCGCATGGAAGAACTAAAGCAGAAAATCAAAATCGAAAGATTAAAGCGGCAGATGACTGAAGCATATTTTTCAAAACGCGCTGCAGCAGCAAAGGAAGCTGCAAAGGAAAGGGCAAAGAAATGACACCAGATCAGAACGCAATAATATTAATCATTGCCATTCTGGGATGGATTGGCTGGAGATACTTTTGAAAGGGGAACTTAAATGATCAAAGATTCTGGAGAAAGGCGCGAATTTGACACAGGCGCAGTCAGGGATATGGCAAAAGGCAAGGGCAGAATGGATCTTCTGCCCTGGGCCGCAATAATGGAAATCAGCAAACATTGCGAAGCTGGTGCTGCCAAGTACGGCGAACACAATGTGGATCTGGGGATCCCTACACATTCGCTGCTTGATTCCGCGGCCAGGCATTTAGCGAAATACTTGGAAGGTTGGGATGATGAGCCGCATTTGTTAGCAGCGGCCTGGAATCTGCTGTGGGCGATTCAGATGACAGTCAGTCATCCTGAATGTGTAGATACTCCGTGGAATAAGGATGGAACAGATGTCGGATGTTAAATGGATCAAACTGACAACAGACATGTTTGATAATAAGAAGATCAAACATCTGCGAAGGCTTCCTGATGGAAACAGTGTTGTTCTTATCTGGGTGATGCTGTTAACAATGGCAGGCCGATGCAATGCAGGCGGAATGATTTTCCTGACAGAAAATATTCCATATACACCAAAGATGTTGGCAGATGAACTTGGCTTTGAAGAAAACACAATTATCCTGGCATTAAATGCCCTGGAACAGCTTGGCATGATAAGCACTGACACAAATTGCCTGATGATCTCAGACTGGGAAAACCATCAGAATGTGGATGGCCTGGAAAAGATCCGTGAACAAACCAGGCAAAGGGTTGCAAAATCCAGAGCAAAGCAAAAACTGCTTGGATGTAACGCTGGATGTAACGCTACATGTAACGCTACAGTAACGCAAAGTAACGCAGCAGATATAGATATAGATAAAGATATAGAAGAAGAAATAGATTATATATCTATTGTCGATTATCTGAATGCAAAAGCTGGCACAAAGTTTAAACCAGGATCCGATAAAACAAGAAGACTGATCCGCGCCAGGTGGAATGAAGGCTTCAGGTTGGATGACTTCAAAACAGTCATTGAAAACAAATGCAAATCCTGGTTGGGATCCGATATGGAAAAATTCCTCAGGCCTGAAACCTTATTTGGAACAAAATTTGAAAGTTACTTAAACGAAAGGAACAAAAATGGACATACTGGAAGCAGTGTTGAAGAACACACTGAATATGGAATCGTTTTCTGATCTTCCGCCAAGACTTTCCGATGAAGAAAGCGAAAGAATGAAGGCGGATGCATTTAACGATACGGAAGGAAACCTGAATGAAGATGATGGTTACAGCTGTTCTATATGCAAAAACAGAGGCATCATCATGAAGGTAAAGCAGACAAGATCAGGCAATTGGACAAATGTGGCCTGTGACTGCGAATGCATGAAAATTAGACACACAATCCGAATGATGCAGCGATCTGGCCTGAAGAACATCATCAGGGATTACACATTCAGCAAATTTATTGCAACAGAAGACTGGCAGATCACATTGAAGGAAGCCGCAAAGACATATTCCCTGGAAAAGAAAGGCTGGTTTTTTATCGGCGGACAGTCTGGAGCAGGAAAAACACATCTATGCACAGCAATCTGCCGCGAATTTCTACTTGAAGGCATGCCAGTTAAATATATGCTTTGGCGAGATGAAGCACCAAAAATCAAAGCGGCAGTTAATGATGCGGCCCTTTACAGTGCCTGGATGGATCCGCTGAAAAAGGTGAAGGTGTTGTATATCGATGATCTGTTCAAGACAGGCAGAGGATCCGAAGATTCACAGAAACCAACAGCAGCAGATGTAAATATTGCTTTTGAGATCCTGAACTTCAGATATAACAATCCTGATTTGCTTACGATTATCAGCAGCGAATGCACTGTCAATGACATCATCAACATTGATGAAGCAATTGGTGGCAGGATCTTTGAAAGGGCCAAGGCATTCAGCTTGAAGCCTGACAGATCAAAAAATTTCAGGCTGAAAGGGGTGACAGAATTATGATAATGCTGGGAAATCTGAGCATTGAAGAAATCGAATCAAGACTGGGATTTACATTCCCTGATGAAATTAGGGCCTGGATGAAATCAACGCGCCAGGAAAATGCCCAGGAAATTGCAGATGATAAATGGCACTGCTTTGATATGCCTTTCATGATTGTCTGCGGAAACAAGGCTTTTGCAAAAGAAATAACGGATAAACTTCAACCTTTTGCAAAATACTTCAGGCAGGCCCTTCGGATTTCATACGAAAGGTAAATGATGAATGGACTACAAAGAATTAGTCGATGCGCTCCGCGATTACGCAGATATAGAATGGTTTAGTGGAGCAGAGAACGATCTGCGAAATGCTGCAGATGCCATAGAACAGCTTGCGAGCGACATCAATGTCATTCGCAAAGAGCGTGATGAGTGGCAGCGCAAATATTTTGAACTTGTCGGTTTTTCCGAACAGTTGGAAGATGCCAAGCCTGTTGCGAAAGGTGATGAAAATGGCAAAGATAGGATTAATTGATGTTGATGGCCACAATTATCCGAATCTTCCGCTGATGAAACTTTCCGCCTGGCATAAGGCGAAAGGTGATGAAGTTGTATGGTATGAAGCAATCGGCACAGGACATTGTGACAAGGTTTATATGTCAAAGATCTTCAGCTTTTCACCTGATTATGAATACTACATTGATGCAGATGAAGTCATTCAAGGCGGAAGTGGTTATTGCATCAGACTGGTTGATGGGCAAGAAGTGTTTGATGCATCCAAAGACATACACCTTCCAGATGAAATAGAACACATTTTCCCTGATTATTCTATTTATGGGATCACTGATACAGCATATGGATTTCTGTCCAGGGGATGTCCAAGGGGATGCGATTTCTGCCATGTGGCAGCAAAGGAAGGAAGAAGATCTGTGAAGGTTGCAGATCTGAATGAATTCTGGAATGGTCAGAAGAACATTGTTCTTTGTGATCCGAATATTCTGGCCTGCAGCCAATGGAAGGATCTGCTGCAGCAATTGATCGACAGTCGCGCATGGATTGATTTCAATCAGGGCCTGGATATCCGCCTGATGACAACTGAAAAGGCGGAAATGCTGAAGCAGATCAAAATTAAGCGGATCCATTTCGCCTGGGATCGATATGAAGATAAGGAAATGATAATTCCCAAATTCCAGATGTTCAAGGATATAACAGGAATCGATTACAGGAAACTGGGGGTATTCGTTCTCTGCAATTTCAATACAACAATTGCCCAAGATCTGGAAAGGATCTACACATTAAGGGATATGGGATTTAGTCCATATGTGATGCTGTATAACAAACAAAGCATTCCAAAGGGGAATGAATATAGAAAACTTCAGCAATGGTGCAATAACAGATATCTATTCGCAAGTATTAAGAAATTTGAAGATTTTGATGACAATAAAAGAAAACATGAAAGGAAGTGACTGAATGGCACCAAATGAAGCATTGGAACTTGTTAATAGAACAATTATGGAAGGAAAAGTCTGTGATGAAATAATGGCATCATATTCCTTCTGGTTTCGGATCCAGGATGCCCTGGAAAGTCAGATCCAAAAGAAAGGTGGAAAGATGATGGCAGCTATAGCGACAACCATAAAGGTAGATCTGGATGATAAATTGATCCAGGACATATACAACAAAGGCCATTCAGAAGGTTATGATCTGGGATACAAAGTCGGATTTGACAGGGGATGCAGGTTGGCGGATCCGATGAATGCGCCAATTGCTGATGATATTGTCAGCATGCCAATGAAAAAGGAAGCATAAAATGAATGCAAAAGAACTAATGAAGCAGATCCGATCCCTGGACACATCAATAGACATTAAAGCGACGGAAATAGATCACCTGAAGGCCATGCTTCTGAAGATTACACCAACACTGAAGGATGATCCATCTTTTAGTGGCGGATTCCAGGATAAGCTGGGCGAGATTATGCCCAAGATTGTGGATCTGAATAATGAAATCAACGCGGAAATCGATGCCCTGGTTGACAAAAGGGATCTAATTCTGGCCCTGCTGGATCAGGTGGAAGATCCTGATCAGCGAAATGTTCTGTATAAGCGATACTTTGAATACAAAACCTGGGAACAAATTGCAGTTGAAATGAATTACACTTGCAGATGGATCTACAAAATTCACGGAAATGCGCTGCAATCAATAAACAAAATCCTGAAGGATGACATGTGTTCATTTTAATTCAGTGTTTCCGCGTGATATAACTATGCTGCAAAATGATTTGAAAAGTCTGACGAAGGATTCTTTCCTTCTGAACAATCATTTTTGTTTCCTTTCATTAAGCTGGGCAGATTAATTCTGCCTGGCTTTTTGTATGCCCTGAAAGGTGGTGACGATTGTGGCCCTGAACAGAAAACAGCAGAGATTTTGCGATGAATATCTGATCGATCTTAATGCGACACAGGCCGCAATCCGCGCAGGATATTCAACCAGAACAGCTAAAGTGATCGGATCTGAAAACCTGACAAAACCTGCTATCAAAGAATATATCGAAAAGCGCATGGCGGAAAAGGAAGCTGCTTTGATTGCTTCCCAGGATGAAGTTTTGCGATATCTGACATCAGTCATTCGCGGTGAAAGCAGATCTGAAGTGCTGGCAAGGAATTCCTGGGGTGCGGAGCAGGTTATCATCAAAGGCCCTGATGAAGCAAACAAGCTGAAGGCAGCGGAACTGATGGGCAAAAGATATGGGATATACACTGAGAAAGTTTCAATGGATGTGACACCTGTAATAATTTCAGGTGTTGATGATCTGGAAGAATAATGGCGCATGGGAACAGGAAGGCCCAGAACAAGCGAAAACATGAAAGGAAGAATGATCTTCCGCCAAGACAGAAAGATGCTTATCAACTGATCGACAATAACTGGACACATTATCCTGTGGCCTATTGTGATCATTACAAAGGCTGGTTGTCATTGGGCCAGATCCAGACACACAGATGCCATGAACGGCAGTGTAAAAAGATCATAATGGTGTTTACTGATGAATAATTCAGCTTTGAGGATTTTCCTGCCTGATGTTGTTGGCAAAGGATATGCGGCCTTCTGGAAATTCAAAGGCCGTTATAGAGTTGTCAAGGGAAGCCGAGCTTCAAAAAAATCAAAGACAACTGCGCTGTGGATCATTGTCAACATGATGCAATATCCGCAGGCAAACACACTGGTTGTAAGGAAGACATTCCGAACACTGAAGGATTCCTGTTATACGGAACTTAAATGGGCAGTACACAGGCTGGGTGCGGATCCCTGGTGGAAATTTACGGAAAGTCCGCTTGAAGCTGAATATTTGCCCACAGGGCAGAAGATTTATTTCCGCGGTCTGGATGATCCTTTGAAGGTTACATCAATAACTGTTGATGTTGGTGTTCTGTGCTGGGGATGGATTGAAGAAGCATATGAGATCATGTCTGAGGATGATTTCAACATCCTGGATGAATCAATTCGCGGATCCTGTCCGCCTGGATTGTGGAAGCAGTGGACATTAACATTCAATCCATGGAATGAACATCACTGGATAAAGAAACGATTCTTCGACAATCCTGATGACGAAACACTGGCACTGACAACCAACTACATGTGCAATGAATTCCTGGATGCAGCAGATCTTAAAGCATTCGATGATATGAAGATCAGGAATCCGCGGCGATATGCCGTGGCAGGTTTAGGCGGATGGGGAATCGTTGAAGGCCTGGTTTATGAGAACTTCAGGGAAGCAGAATTCAATCCGAAGGATGAAGCATTCCTGGCAGATCATCCTTCCCTGGTTTCCTGTTTTGGTCTTGACTTTGGATACACAAACGATCCCACAGCAGTTTTCTGCGGTCTTTTGGATCAGAAGAAGAAACAGCTGTTTGTGTTCGATGAATTGTATGAAAAAGGCCTGTCAAATAAGCGAATTGCGGAATCAATCCAGGCAATGGGATACGGCAAGGAAAGGATCACAGCGGATTCAGCCGAGCCGAAAAGCATTGATGAATTGAAATCCCTGGGCCTTCGGATAAAAGGCGCGGCCAAAGGTAAGGATTCAGTCAAGAATGGGATCCAGTGGATCCAGGATCTGGAAATAATCATTCATCCGCGCTGCGTTAACTTCATCACTGAGATTTCAAACTACACATGGGAAAAGGATCGATTTGGTGTCATGACAAATGCACCAATTGATGACTTTAACCATTTGATGGATGCAATGCGTTACGCACTGGAAAACTACATTACAGGATCCAAATGGATCTGTTAACTGGGGGATGCCTATGGCAACATATGGGGATCTGCTTACACAGATTGAAAATAAACTGAACATTAAACCTGAACACTGCAGCATTGATGGCAGACTGAAGGACATTGCAAAAGAAATGGCCAGCAAAGGAAACAGGCATTCTGCAGATCAACTTGATGCCATGCGCTATGCGATAACATTGAAAAGTGAAATGCTGGAATCGATCCTGGCAAGCCTGGATGAAGATTCTGGATCCGATCCGATTCCTGAATCAGATCTGATTGATGCGGATCCTGTTCCTGAAGCAGATCTGATTGACATCAGCGGAATGTTGAAGGCGGAACTGCAGGCAGTATGTGATCAGATTGGTGTTCCCAGATCAGGCACAAAGGCAGAACTGATTGATAGAATCCTGGATGCAAGGGGTGATATGTATGTTAACAACAAGTGAGATAAAAACATTCATTGAACAGGATGCGATGTCGAGAAAGAAGCAGCTGGCAAAGGAAGGCATGCGTTACTATGAAGCGGATCATGACATCCGCCAGTATCGCCTGTTCTTTGTTGATTCTGATGGTGAAGTCAAAGAGGACAAGACAAGATCCAACATCAAAATAAGTCATCCGTTTTTCACAGAAATTGTGGATCAGGCAACACAGTACATGCTTTCAGGCAAAGACGGATTCATAAGATCTGATAAACCTGAATTGCAAGCGGAACTTGATGCTTACTTCAATGATAATGAAGATTTCCAGGCTGAACTTTATGAAGTGATTACAGGAACACAGGCCAAGGGATTCGATTATATGTATGCCTTTAAAGGCGCAGATGGGAAGACATGCTTCCAGGCTGCGGATTCCATTGGTGTGGTTGAAGTCCGCGCAAAAGAAACCGAAGATCACTGTGATTATGTCATATATTCCTATGTTGATCGCATTGGCAAAAACAACAAAAAGATCAACAGGATTCAGGTGTGGGATAGTGTCCAGACTTATTTCTATTGCCAGGAAGACAATGGGATAATTGTTCTGGATCCTTCCGCAGAAGTGAATCCCAGGCCGCATACAATGTGGAAAGAAGACGGATCCGATGCAACCTATTATGAAGGTTATGGCTTTATTCCGTTCTTCCGCCTGGATTACTGCAAGAAGCAGTTTTCCGCGCTTAAACCGATCAAAGATCTGATTGATGACTATGATCTGATGTCATGCGGCCTGTCCAACAACATTCAGGATGCCAATGAAGTGTTGTATGTTGTCAAAGGATTCCAGGGCGATAACCTGGATGAACTGATGACTAATATCCGCACAAAGAAGCACATTGGTGTGGATGACACAGGTGATGTTGACATTCGCACAGTTAACATTCCTTATCAGGCCAGAGAAGCGAAGCTGGCCCTGGATGAAAAGAACATTTATCGCTTCGGCATGGCATTTAACAGCGCACAACAGGGTGATGGCAATATCACAAACATTGTCATTAAATCCAGGTATGCGTTACTCGATCTTAAATGCAATAAACTGGAAATCCGTCTTCAGCAATTCCTGCGCAAGCTGCTGCAGGTTGTTCTGAAGGAAATCAATGATGATCAGGGAACTGATTATCAGATGAAGGATGTCTATTTTGATTTCCAGCGCGAAATCATGACTAATGCTCTGGACAATGCCCAGATAGAATTAATTGATGCGCAGAAGCAGCAGGTGCTGATCACAACATTGCTTAACTGCGCTTCCCTTCTGGATTCCGCTACACTGATCCAGAACATCTGCGATGCCCTGGATCTGGATTATAACGAAATTAAGGATAAGATCCCTGATGCCAAGGATGAAGCAATACAGGCTTTGGACATTTTGGATCGTATCAGCAATAATAGGGATGATGATCTGATTGGATAAGTGGAACAAACAAGTGCATGAATCCCTGCTTAAATCGGAAGCGCAGGCAATAAAGCAACTTGAAAAGCAGTACAAATCCGCCATGCAGGACATTGTGGATAAGGCTAAAATCCTGCAGGCGGACATAGACATGCTGCAGGATGCAGCAGATGAAGCAAAGGCCGCAGGCGAATATCTGAATGCTTCAAAGATATTGTCAATGAAGCAGTCAAAGGTCTATCAGAAACAGTTTCAAGACAATTTGAAGGGCCAGGTGGAAGGGATCCTGGATAAGCTGCATTCGGATCAGTATGCCACAATCCAGGAATATCTGAATGGCTGTTATTCAGATGCCTGGACAGGATCTGCTTACACACTGCTGCATAGTGGTGTGCCTGTAATTTCGCCAATAGATCAGGTGAAGATGGCCAAAGCTGTTCTGACAAATTCCAAGATCAAAGAAGGCTATTATGATCACCTGGGTGTCGATTATGCGAAGCTGAAGAAGGTTATTCCTGCTGAGTTATCCAGGGGAATCGCTTCAGGTTTATCCTATTCCGAAATTGCCAGGAACATTAATATGGCATCAGGATCTGGCCTGTACAATGCAGAACGGATCGCCAGGACAGAAGGCCACAGGATCCAGCAGGAAGCATTCCAGGATTCCGCGGAAGATGCCAAAGCGCATGGCGCGGATCTGGTGCGGATCTGGTCTGCTGTTCTGGATGGCAAAACCAGGGAAACACACAGAATGTTCGATGGCGCGATGGCCGAAGTCGGTGAGCCATTCAAACTGAATGGAATGGAAGTCGAAAGGCCTGGCGCATTCGGTATTGCTTCAGAAGATATCAATTGCAGATGTGTTGTCATTTCAAAGCCAAGGTGGGCCTTGAATGATGAATTCACTAAGATGGATAACTTCAGCAAGGAACTGAAGACATTCAAGAATTACAAGCAGTATGAAGCATTTAAGACTGCTTACAATTCAAAGGAAAACCTGGAATACATGAAATATGTCCAGGCAATGAGTGCCAAATATCGCACAAATGATATATATGAACTGATTAATGCATTTGATCATCAGGATCTGATGAAATACATTGAACTGGCAGATGAAAATCCGCTGCTGGACAAAGCAGGAATGGCCAAACTAATGAACAGCGCAGGTATTGATCCTGCCCAGGCAGTGGCCCAGGTTGCTGCACAGGCAGCACCTGCACCAGATCCGAATGCTACACCTGCACCAGATCCGAATGTTGCGCCTTCTGCACCTGATCCTGTGCCTGCACCAGATCCTGCGCCAAAGAAGGAATATCTGACGGAAAAGAAACTGGGTGAAAAGATTTCCGATATTGATCAGCAGCAGGCCGCATTAACATCAGGATATGCGGATCTTGATGATTTCCTGAAGCATGCTGCGCAACCTGATATTGATGCCTATAACGATCTGCAAAAGCAAAAGGAAACATTCCAGGATAAACTGAATAAGAAGGCCCTGGCCAAACAAAAAAAGGTTTTAACCAAAGAACAGGCCGAACTTGAAAACCAAATTGCGAACATAGAAATCAAAACTTATTCAGGAATCTGGAAAGATGATGTTACCACAGAAGACTGGTATGAAAAGCAGGCATCAATTCAGAAGAAAAGGGATTATTATAACAACAAACTTCTGCACACAACAGATCCAGACGAAATTGCGAAATTCAAGAATTATTTGAATCAGCTTGACGAATTTGAAGCAGAAGGCAAGGCACTGTATGACAAGAAAAATCAGCTGTCAAAGATAAAAGCTGATTTGCAAAACCTGGGGAAAAATGTTAAAATACCAGATCCAGGAAATCCTTTTTCTGAAGAACGGAAAAAGAATGCATTATGGTTTACCAATAAAAATGGTGGGCCAATGGCTGCAGATAAAGTTGCAAGGCCAAAGGCAGGCGAAGTATGGCGCACTCTTAACTATGACCAAAAGGAAGCATTGTATGCCTATACAAGCTCTTACCACAGAATTAACGAGCCATTAAGGGGAATCGAATACGGCACAAGTCGATTCCTGGGGGTTGGCAAGGTCGATCTTGATAAGATCGGCACAAATGGATATGGTGGTTATGCCAGGGGTTATGTCCGCAGCCTTATTAACAATATGACAGATGCCATTGACAGATCGTCATATGCAGAAGACTGGTGGTTTAATCGTGGTGTCAGTTACAGTGGGTTTGCTAAGCTGTTTGGTTTTGATCCTTCCATTTTCTATGGCACACAGGCAGAAATTGAAAATGCACTGCTTGGATTAACTGGAACAGAATATGGTTTTATGTCGATGGGCATTGCCAAAGGCAGCGGATTTTCAGGTGATGTCATTATGAACATCTATGCACCAGCAGGCACTAAAATGATGTATCTTGAGCCAATATCAGCATATGGATATGGTGCAAGGGGAATCGGATGGGATGGATATTCCGAACAGACGAAGATCGGATATGAAGCAGAAATGCTTCTGCAGCAAGGATCTGAACTAAGAATTACGAAGGTTGAAAAAAGCCATGGCCAGATCTATATCGATGTTGAAGTAATCGGACAGGGAGCATATCAGAGGTGAAAACATTACAGGAAAAATGGGAAGATGATGGTCTTTCCGATAACAGCAGCGTAATCAAATGCAAACAGTGCAAGGGATGTGCATTCCAGAATGATGGCACAGTATGGTCTAACAGCTTTGAAAAGGCCTGCTGCGCAATGTATCCATATCCTGGATCAAAGCCGATTGCAGTAATGCGCAATGAAGACGAATGCCCATATAAAGAATAAGCACCATGTATGCGCATGGTGTTTTTTTCATGCCCTGAAAGGATGTGATTCCCATGTTTGAAGAAGCAGCAGATCTTCAGGATCTGGCACAGATCTGCTTTGACAAATTCGCTGATGTCCGCGAAGCAGCGGATGCGGTGATTGCTTTCATCTGGTCTGAAAAGCCGAAGATGTCAAAGGGCAAGGTTGTCTTTGCAGACACAACAAAGGTTGAAGAACGGGTCCGATTCCTGTCCAGAATAGATTTCATCATCACATTCTACAGGCCAGCCTGTGCAGATCTGACAGGCGATCAGATGGAAATCCTGATGCACCATGAACTGATGCATGTTGGATTTAATTCCGAAGATGGAAAAACCAAGATTATTCCGCATGATATCGAAGATTTCCGCGCAATCCTGGAAGCGCATGGAATGGATTGGGTGCATTAATCAACTAACAGGCAAGTAAATACTATGTTGAAAACACTGCAGAAATGCGGTGTTTATTTTATTTTGAAAGGAAGAAAATCAAATGAACATTACACCTATTATTAATGCTGTACTGGCATTGATTGCTGCCGTAATAACCACATATCTTATTCCCTGGTTGCAGGCAAAGAAAACGGAAATATATGCCAGGGTATCCGAAAGGGATGTGGAATTCATGATGACTGTGGCAAACACAGTTGTGCTGGCTGCTCAGCAGATGTATTCATCAAATGAAGATAAACTGGAATACGCAATGACAGCATTTGAAAAAATCTGTGCTAATGCAGGTTATTCCTATGACAGCACTGAAGCCAGGGCATTAATTGAATCATTAGTATTTCAGAAAAAATATGGATTCGCGCTCTGGCATACTGGTGTTGCTGATTCCAATTTCAGTGAAGCAACAGATCCTGGGAAATCGGAATGAAATTCGGAATTGATATTTCAGCCTGGCAGACTGGTGTTGATTATTCCAAGGCAGTCGGTGATGGTGTTTCCTTTGCCATTTTAAGGGCAGGATATGGCCGTAATCAGGCATCAGGGAAGGATAAGATGTTTGATGCACACTATGCAGAATTTAAACATCTTGGCATTCCTCTTGGCGCATATCAGTATTCATATGCATCATCTGTTGAAGCTGCTGCAGCCGAAGCGGAAGCATGCGTTGCCTGGCTAAAAGGCAAGGATCTGCAGCTTCCTGTGTTCTATGATCTGGAAGATCCTTCTGTTGCTGTTGCTGGGAAAGAAACGATAACGCAAATGGCATTGGCTTGGTGTTCTATTCTCAACATGGCAGGATATTCCGCAGGTGTTTATGCAAATCAATATTGGTTTGACACCTATATTGATGCCAAAACCATTGCCAATGCAGGATATGCGCTGTGGTGCGCTTCCTGGGGAACTAAGCAACCTGATCTGCCTGGTTTAGCAATGTGGCAGTTTGGTGGCGAAACAAATAAGATCCGATCCAATCAGGTCGCAGGAATTGGGATCTGCGATCAGAATTATCTGATCGATGAATCAATTCTGGCAGGCGATAAAAGCAATCCTGTTTTACAGGAAACAGGTGTGACTAAGCCTGATAAAGATGTTGCGAAGATAACACTATCTTTTTCGGAATCCATAAGGATCCAGGCAATGCTGTGTGATCATCAGCTGTTAAGCAAAGACGATGTTGATGGCATTGTGGGAAAGAAATCCGCTGATGCGCTTTCCAAGTTTGCGGACATGGTTAAAGCCAGCATTGATTAACTTATTGATTTAAGCACCTGAAAAGGTGCTTTTTTCATACAATCATCTGGGATGATGTAAAACATCCATCCAATCTAAACAAGACATAACTTGTAAAAATTGTATTTGAAAGGATTATTAAGCAATGACATTCGCAGAAATCTTAAAAGCCAAAGGTGTGGCAAATGATGTTGCCCAGGCAATCCTGGATGACATGAAAGCTAATAAGATCTTCACTTCTTCCGAAGAAAATCTGGATATCAGATACGGCAAGCTGAAGACGGATCATGACAGCTTGAGCCAGCAGTATGCGGAAGCGCAGAAACTGATCGAAGATTTAAAGAAGTCTTCAAAGGGCCAGGATGGTCTTCAGGAAAAAATCGCGGATTATGAAGCGCAGATCGGACAGCTTCAGGCACAGCTGGCACAGACACAGATCGATTCCGCAATTAAGGTCGGCCTGTTGTCTGAAAAGGCCCTGGATGTGGATTATTTAACCTTCAAATTGAAGGAAAAGGGATCCCTGGAACTTGATGATCAGGGCAAAATCAAAGGCTGGGATGACAAAATCGCGGCCTTAAAAACACAGCTTCCTGGCCAGTTTGAAGGCACTGGTAAGAAGACTGTTCTGGAAAACAAACTGCCTGAAGACAATGGCAAAGGCAGTGAAATCACGAAGGAAGCCTTCACAAAGATGGGATATCAGGAAAGGGTGAAATTATTCAACGAAAATCCTGATGCCTATGCTGAATTAGCAAAGGGGTGATTAAATGCTGACTGATAAATTGTGCGCAATTCTTTCTGCGCTTGGTGGAAATCCTTCTGCGCTTCCTGACATGCTGGATATTACCATCATTGATGCAATCATTGCGCAGATTAACACCAGCGCGGCAGTAACAGCGGCCGAAGTTTTAACTGCCATCCAGGCAATGACTTCGGAACAGAAAAGCAGTGTCAAAACTGCGATCCCAGTAACAGCAGCAGATGTTTCGGCGGCCATCACTGCGATGGATGCTGAACAGATCGGTGCTGTAAAAACTGCACTGGGTATTTCAGAATAAAAAAATAAAAGAAATTGAAAGGACATTCAAATCATGGGTACTTCATACACAACTACTCTTAATGACATTATCAATCCTCAGGTCATGGCAGACATGATATCTGCAAAACTTCCGAAAAAACTTGTTGTTGCGCCTTTTGCAAAGGTTGACAACACCTTGGAAGGGCAGCCTGGTAACACGATCACTGTTCCGCAGTATGCATACATTGGCGATGCAGTTGATGTCGCAGAAGGTGTTCAGGCAGATACAGTCAAACTGGAAGCAGGATCTTCCCAGGTAACTGTGAAGAAAGCAATGAAGGCTGTTGACATCACTGATGAAGCAGCACTTTCTGGATACGGCGATCCTGTTGGCGAGATAAACGCACAGCTTATCAAGTCAATCGCTTCCAAGGTTGACAGTGACTGCCTGGATGCTGCCATCAATGGTGCGCAGCTGCGCTTTTACGATGAAAGCAACAAAATCAAGTATGCTTCCATCATTGATGCCATTGATCTTCTTAATGAAGAAGTCAACAGCGAAAAAGTGCTTTTTGTTAATCCTGCACAGGTCAGCACACTTCGCAAGGATTCGGATTTTATTTCCGCTGACAAGTATTCTGGCCAGGTCATTATGACTGGCGAAATCGGCAGAATTGCAAACTGCCGTGTTGTTCCTTCCAAGAGAGTCGGCACTGTCGATTCTTACTACAAATTTACTGCATCTGGTACATCTGGCGCACTGAAGGTTGTCGCATCTGGCGCATCAACCAATGAAGTGGATCTGGCCGATGTTCTTCCCACACTTCCTTCCGCAAAGGCCGATGATTATGTGCTTCTCGTCAGTGTAAAGTCATACAACAATGTCATCCTGAAGCTGAACAATGATGA
>NZ_JAZUGX010000055.1:0-8543 GCF_045641405.1 Treponema sp. | reverse complement strand
TCCCCGGCAGGGGAACAACCCTGGCTGCCGTTATCCTCAGTGAAAGCGGTGATATCTCACGCTTCCCTGATCCTAAGCAGCTGACAGCATTTGCAGGTCTTGATCCTGTTCTGAAGCAGTCTGGCAAAAACAAAGGTTTGGGGTATCACATGTCGAAACGCGGTTCTCCATATCTTCGTCGTGCACTCTGGCTTGCAGCAAACAGTATCAAAAAATGGGATCCTTCTTTTGCTTACGCTTACCAGAAGAAAATTGATTCCGGCAAGAACAAAAGTCAGGCTCTCGGTTTTATTTCTCACAAACTCCTCAACGTTGTTTTTACTGTTCTGAAAAACAACATTGATTACGTTCCTGTTTTTCCTCCTGATGTTGACATCTCAAAACTTGCAGAAAAGGCAATTAAATCTCAATCATCTAATTGACATTTCATAGCAGGTCTTGATTCATCCGTCAATATCTAGTATCGTACATTTACCCTATCAGAAGTTGATAGACCCCTTTAAAATAAGGAGATTTTTATGGAAAAAAAAGACAAGGCGTGGAAGCTCAGGAAAATCGTTGAATACATCCGCACCATGGACCACCCAAATTCAGAAGCCCTCAGAAACCGCTTTAGGATCGAGGAAAAGGTCAACATCAGTGCCGTCACCATCTACAGGTACATCAATTACCTTAAGGATGTTGAAAAGGCACCCATCAAAGCCGACATGAACAGGCTTGGCAGCGGATACTACCTTGAGGATCCAAACTTCTGGTCGGACAAGGTGACCCTCAGCCCTGGAGAGCTTGTGGGTCTTGGTCTACTGCAGAGCCTTATGAAGGTCTACAAGAATACTCCTGTCGAAAAAGATCTTGGTTCTCTGTTTGAAAAAATCCGAAAATACCTCCCAGACGGCGCACGATACGATGAATCCAGGATCGCACAATACATCCGTGTCATAAACGATCCAATGGCGGTAATAGACACCACCATCTTTACTTCCCTTATCGAAAGCGTTCAGGAACACAAGGCGATCTCATTCAACTACATGAAGAACGGTGCCCTGGAACCAAAGAAATACTGCCTCCACCCCTACAGGATACTTTTTCACCAGACAGGCGACTGGTATGTCCACGGCTGCCTTGCCGACCAGACCTCCCAGTTCAGGACCTTTGCCTTCTCAAGAATGACCGACATTCAGAATACAGGCGAAAGGTTCACCATCCCCGTGGACTATAAGCTTGAAAAGCACCTGGACCCGGAAGTCGGAGTCTGGCACAGCGATTCCTACTACACCGTCAAGCTGCTGTTCCACAAGGACATAGCCCAGCACGCAAGGGAACGCAAATGGCACCACACGGAACGAAAGACTCAGAACGAAGATGGAAGCATACTCGTGCAGTTTACCACCTCCCAGATCTACGACCTGAGGCGCATCGTAATGGGCTATGGAAGCAAGGTCACGGTTCTTGAGCCTCAGGAACTGATAGAAGACATCAGGAAGGAGCTTTCCAAGATGAACCTTTTCTATGGAGTCCACTGAAAAAATCCAAAAATGCCATTATCGGGATTGACCCGATAATCTATTTCTTTGTACTACAACGATTTATAAAATGAGATTCCCGTGTCGAGCACGGGAATGACACCTTTCTTAAGGGAATACAAATATAAGACCGTTTTATGGTGCCGACAAGTATGATTCAAGGAATTTTTCTATTGCCAGCACCTTTTCCTATAGGATAAAATAGCACTTTTTTCTTACTTTTTTGCTGTTTTTTTATAATGATATTCATTTTTGTAACCATATTTTACGATGGATGCCCTTAAAATAAGGGGTAAAAATTTTTTTTTGAATCTGTCACCAAAGAATGTTGTTATCCGTCCAAAATCAAGGAAACCTGACCTCCTCTGGACTAACGCTCATTTGTTGACTTCTACCACTATCGCTAGTATACTGTGGACACTAAAAACGCTAGATATAGTGAATTTGGCATGAAAAAAGTAGAATTTGTCGCATATACTGACAGATGCTGCAAGTTCGAGAGGGGAAAAGTATGAAAATCATCAAACGTAGCGGTGCGGAAGTTGTCTATGACCGCAATAAGATCGCCAGCGCTGTAAAGAAGGCAAACGAGCAGGTAATCGAAGCCAAGCGCCTTACAGACGCCCAGATTGAGTCTATCGTTGATGATATCGAAATTGAATGCCATAGTTCCGGCCATGCCCTCAACGTCGAAGACATCCAGGATCTTGTCGAGAATGGAATCATGCAGAACAATGCCTTTGACGTTGCAAAGCTCTACATCACCTACCGTTATCGTCACCAGCTCATGAGAAAGGAAAACACCACTGACCAGCAGATCATGAGCCTTCTTGAAGAGAACAACGAGGAAGTAAAGCAGGAGAATTCCAACAAGAACCCTACTGTTGTTTCTGTTCAGCGTGACTATATGGCAGGTGAGGTTTCCAAGGACATCACACGCCGTTTCCTTCTGGATCCAGATATTTCCAAGGCACACGACGACGGAATCATCCACTTCCACGATGCCGACTACTTTGCACAGCACATGCACAACTGTGACCTTGTGAACCTTGAGGACATGCTCCAGAACGGAACGGTAATCAGCGGAACAAAGATCGACCGTCCACATTCCTTCTCTACGGCATGTAACATTGCAACACAGATCATCGCACAGGTTGCTTCATGCCAGTACGGTGGACAGAGCATTACTTTGGCACACCTGGCACCATTCGTAGACGTAAGCCGCAAGAAGATTACTCAGGAAACAACTGACATGATCCAGAAGACTGGTCTTAACGTTACTACAGAGCAGTTCAACTACATGGTCGACCAGCGCGTAAAGGATGAAATCAAGCGTGGTGTACAGACAATCCAGTATCAGGTCATCACATTGATGACAACAAACGGTCAGGCACCATTTGTAACCGTTTTCATGTACCTTAACGAAGCAAAGAACGAACAGGAAAAGGCTGACCTTGCCCTTATTATAGAAGAAGTCCTCAAGCAGCGTTACCAGGGTGTAAAGAATGAAAAGGGAGCCTGGATCACACCTGCATTCCCAAAGCTCATCTATGTCCTTGAAGAAGACAACATCGACCAGGGATCTCCTTACTACTATCTAACTGAGCTTGCAGCAAAGTGCACCGCACGCCGCATGGTTCCAGACTACATTTCTGAAAAGAAGATGATCGAGCTCAAGGAAGGCAACTGCTACCCTTGCATGGGATGCCGCTCGTTCCTTACAGTCTATCGTGACGAAACAGGCAAGCCTAAGTTCTACGGAAGGTTCAATCAGGGTGTCGTTACACTCAACCTCGTTGACATTGCATGTTCATCTGGCGGCGACAAGGCAAAATTCTGGGAAATCATGGAAGAACGCCTTGAGCTTTGCCACAGGGCACTTAGAATCCGCCACAACCGCCTTCTTGGCACAAAATCCGACGTAGCACCTATCCTCTGGCAGAACGGAGCACTTGCCCGTCTTCAGAAGGGAGAGGTCATCGACAAGCTTCTCTACAACGGTTATTCAACAATTTCCTTGGGCTATGCAGGACTCTGCGAATGCGTCAAGTTCATGACAGGCAAGAGCCACACAGATCCAGAAGCCAAGCCATTTGCACTTGATGTAATGCATGCCCTCAACGATGCATGCAAGAAATGGAAGGCTGCAGAACACATCGACTACTCTGTATATGGAACTCCACTTGAAAGCACGACATACAAGTTTGCAAAGTGCCTCAAGCGCCGTTTCGGAAACATTGCAGGCGTTACAGACAAGAACTACATTACAAACAGTTACCATGTAAACGTAACTGAAAAGATCGATGCCTTTACAAAGCTTACATTCGAAAGCCAGTTCCAGGAGCTTTCTCCAGGAGGAGCCGTAAGCTATGTTGAAGTTCCAAACATGGAAAACAATCTTCCAGCCGTAATGTCGCTCCTCAAGCACATCTACAACAACATCATGTATGCCGAGCTCAACACAAAGAGTGACTTCTGCCAGAAGTGCGGATATACAGGCGAGATCAAGATTGAAAAGGACACCGACAGCAAGCTTATATGGAAGTGTCCAAACTGCGGAAACACAGATCAGTCTACAATGAACGTTGCACGCCGCACATGCGGATATATCGGAACACAGTACTGGAATCAAGGTAGAACCCAGGAAATCCAGGAAAGAGTACTTCATCTGTAAACAATCGTAAAATTATAAATAAAGGGGCGTCTGATAAGTTCAATCTGCGGTGGTTGAGCTTGTCGAAACCACCACTAATGTTGTGATGGTCATTTCGACAGGCTCAATGACCGCAACGCTGAGTACTTATTGGATTGCCCTATTTTTTTTGAAGGATGTCAGATATGAAAGCAAAAGTATCACTCGTTAAGGAATTCAAGATCGGTGAGGTTGATCCAAATCTTTTCAGTTCATTCATCGAACAGCTGGGCCGTGCCGTCTACACAGGGATCTATGAACCTGGACATGGGACTGCAGACGACCAGGGATTCCGCGGCGATGTAATGAGCCTTGTAAAGGACCTTAGGGTTTCCCTTGTTCGCTATCCTGGCGGAAACTTCCTTAGCGGCTACGACTGGAAAGACGGAATCGGACCAAAGGATAAAAGACCAGTTCGTCTTGACCGCGCCTGGCATACAATCGAAACAAATGAATTCGGCATCGATGAATTCGTGGACTGGGCAAAAAAATCAGGGACCCAGGTAATGGCTGCAGTAAACATGGGAACTGGTACTCCCCAGGATGCTGGCGACATGGTTGAATACTGCAACTACCCTAGCGGAACATACTGGAGTGACTTAAGAATCGCCAACGGGCACAAGGATCCCCACAACATCAAATACTGGTGCGTAGGAAACGAAATGGACGGTCCATGGCAGATCTGTCATCTGGACGCCGTTGACTACGGAAAGAAAGCCCTTGAAACCATGAAGATCATGAAATGGACCGACGATACCATCAAGACAGTTGTATGCGGTTCAGCCTCCAGCGCAATGCCGACATATCCTGAATGGGACAGGATCGTCCTTGAACATACATACGACTATGCAGATTTCCTTTCAATCCATAGATATTTTGAGAATTTTGGTAACGACGACGACTTTCTTGCAAGCTTCCATGACATGGATCAGTTCATCAAGACTGCAATCGCTACCTGTGACTATGTAAAGGCTTACAAAAGAAGCAACAAGACAATGATGCTTTCCTTTGATGAATGGAACATCTGGTACCAGCAGAACCAGAAGCCTCATCCTTGGGAAAAGGCTCCACGACTCCTTGAGGACCACTACAGTCTTCTCGATGCCCTTGCTTTTGGCGGCATGGCAATCACCCTGCTGAACCATTCAGACCGTGTAAAGACAGCCTGCCTTGCACAGCTTGTAAACGTAATCGCACCTATCTTTGCGGAACCTGGAAAGGGAGCCTATAGACAGACGATATACTGGCCGTTCCATGACATCAGCACCTATGGCCGCGGAATTGCCCTTCAACCTGTAGTCCAGTCGGAGAACAAGATTACGGACAAATACGGTGAAGTTCCTGCAGTCATCTATTCCTGCGTATACAACGAGGAATCAAAAGAAATTTCAGTTTTTGCCCTCAACACAAGCAAGACCGATGCATGCGAGACAACAATCGACCTGCGCTCCTTTGACAGAACCAAGATGGTCATGCGCACTGAGCTTACGGGTAACGATTTGAGCGCACAGAACAGTCTTGAAAATCCAGACAAGGTTGCCCCATCAAAGGTTGAACTTTCAGAAGGCGACAACGGCATCTACACCTTGAACCTTAAGAAAGCCAGCTGGAACGTAATAAGATTTTCTGCTGAATAATCATTATAATGGCTTCAGATGAACTACGGCGAAATTAAAAAAATCGACATTGCCAACGGAGAAGGTGTCCGCGTTACTCTTTTTGTCTCTGGCTGCAGAATCCATTGTCCTGGCTGCTTCAATACATGCACCTGGAATTTTGACTACGGAAAAACTTTTACAGAAGAAACTGAAGCGGAAATCATGGAAGCCCTTGGAATGGATTTCATAAGCGGTCTTACAGTCCTTGGTGGAGAACCTTTTGAACCTGAAAACCAGGAAGTTCTTGCACCTTTCCTTGAGCGCGTAAGGGAAAAATTTCCAGACAAATCCATCTGGTGCTATTCAGGCTATCTTTATGACAAGGACATTCAGCCTGAAAACGGTCTAAAACATACTGAATACACGGATCGTATGCTGAACTGCATCGACACTCTTGTTGATGGTCCGTTCATCCTTGCAGAAAGGGATATTAGCCTCCAGTTCCGCGGCTCCAGAAATCAGCGCATCCTCAATCTAAAGGCTCTTCGCTCCAAATGATTTAAAAATGAATGGATCCCGAGGCAAGCGTCGGGGTATGTATCCCGTCGGCCCGAATCAACATACTTGAAACTACCTTAATAAAAAATGTAAAATAACGGCATGTCAGAAAACACTAATTTAATCGAAGAGTTTGTTGAAAAAAAAACATTACAGGCACTTGAATCCCTGATGAAAACAGATGATGAAAATGCCGCAGTTAAAAATGCAGTTCAGCTTGCCGACGCATTTGGTCTTGGCAGCGCATTCAAAAAAATCGCAGAAAACAAGGATGAAGAAGAAGCAAAGCTTACAGGAAGCTTCAGCAACAATCTTGCACTCCTCATACAGAAAACTTGGGTTGAACAGTCAGACGAAGAAATGAAGGCACAGGTGCTTTATCTTCTAGACGAAGTTCGCAAGCAGCTGGGTAAAAGAAAATATAAATCAGCATACAGTCAGTTCATCTCTATCGTAAATGATGTTGTGTACCTTATGTTTGGAAACCAGACAAAGTCCGAGGATTTTGCTGAATATGCTCTCCGCATCGACCCCGAATTCGGGATGTTCTGGTGGTATTTCAAGAGCCTTCCTCAGGAAGCAGACTGGTCAGAAGGAAAGACAAGAACGGCACTTTTGCTTGCCATGTACTTCCTTGCTAATTACTAATCCAGCTAAAGGCTCTAAAGATTTTGATTTTTAGAGCCTTCATTATTTATGGAGCATGTTATGGATATCAATTCAATTTGTGATTCCCTCCGCAAAGGAACAGAAAAACTTGCACTTCAGAATGCAACAGTAAAGAACGCAGCCCTCGTTGCTGTATGTGAAAGCCTCCGAAAAAACAAGGCTGAAATTTTTGCCGCCAATGAAATCGATGTAAAGATTGCCCGCGAAAAAGGAACAAGGGAAAGCCTCATCGACCGCCTTAGTCTTGATGACAAAAAAATGGAAGGAATCATCGGCGGCGTTGAATCAATCATTGCACAGACTGATCCAATCGGTGAGGAAACCGCAGGCTGGAAAACACAAAACGGACTCCTCATCAGGCAGACAAGGGTTCCTGTTGGGGTTGTAGCCATCATCTACGAAAGCCGTCCAAATGTCACAGTGGATGCCTTTGCCCTTGCATACAAAAGCGCAAACGCAATCCTTCTCCGTGGTTCATCTTCTGCACTTAATTCAAACAAGGCAATCGTAAAGGCAATAAAGGAAGGCCTTGCTTCAGTTGAAAACGGTGTTCCAGAGGCCGTAGAGCTTGCTCCATGCGAAAGCCGCGACGAAGTTCCAGAAATTCTTACTGCTGTCGGAAAGATTGATCTTGCCTTGCCTAGAGGAAGTGCAAACCTCATCAAGACAGTTGTTGAAACAGCAAAGGTTCCAGTGATCGAAACGGGAAGCGGAATCTGCCATCTTTATGTGGACGAAAGCGCAGACCTTGATATGGCCGCAAAAATCGCAGCCAACGGAAAGATGCAGCGCCCAGGTGTCTGTAACGCCCTTGAATGCATCGTAATCAACAAAAACGTTGCAGAAAACTTTGTTCCAAAACTTGCAGAAATTTTTGCAGGAAAGGTAGAAGTTCGTGCAGATGAAAAATCTTACGGTCTTTTTGAAAAGGCAGGATACGGAAAGCTTATCAAGGCTCAGGATGCAGACTTTGGTTTTGAATTCCTTGACATGATCTGTGCAGTAAAGGTTGTTGATGACATTGACGAAGCAATCGGCTACATCAACACCCACAACTCGAAGCATTCAGAAAGCATCATTACAAACAATATGGCACACGCAAAAATGTTCCAGGCAAGAATCGACGCAAGCTGCGTTTATGTAAATGCAAGCACAAGATTTACAGACGGCGGTGAATTCGGCTTTGGCGCAGAACTTGGAATCAGCACCCAGAAGATGCATGCCCGCGGTCCAATGGGAATCAAGGCACTTACAACCATCAAGTACCTTATCGACGGCGAAGGTCAGATAAGGTAAAACAAAAAAACTATGAATAAATTAAATGTTAATAGAATATTTTTAATTGTTCTTTTTTTTGGATTTGTTTCCTGCGGAAATGAAATTAATCATCTGGAAAATAATATTAATTTAATCAATAAAGAAAATATTGATTTAAATGATTACACGGTAATTATTAAAAAAGGTTCAGAAATAAATGATGAATCTGGAGAAAAAATTAAAATA
>NZ_JAZUGX010000054.1:0-34751 GCF_045641405.1 Treponema sp. | reverse complement strand
TGTACTGCCAGCCAGAGCAAGAAACCCAGTCTTAGTTACGGGGAAAGCCCCAAGGAGGAGACGGGTTATCGGGTCATATGTCACGGGTATACTATCCCAAATCGAATAAGATAATTCAATTACATTAATATACGAGGAGGATTGATGAATGGCGAGAACCCCCAGGTTGTTTGGATGTTCTGGTTTTTATCATGTGATTTTGCGTGGAAACAACAGGCAAAATTTATTCGTTGATGATGCAGATAGAAGTTTCTTTGTTGGTAAATTAAAGAAATACTCTGGAGAATTGGCGGTTGTAGTTCATGCCTATTGCTTGATGAATAACCATGTTCATATTTTAATTGGAAACGTAAAAGAGAATGAAACTTTGAGCTTGTTGATTCAGAAGATTGCCAACAGCTATGTGTTTTATTTCAACCGTAAATATGATCGTTGTGGGCATTTGTTTCAGGGACGTTTTAAAAGTGAGCCCATACTTGATGATGTTTATTTTAAGACAGTGTATAGATATATTCTTCAGAATTGTGAAAAAGCAGGATTAGGGAACGCTAGGCAATATAGATGGAATAGTTTTTGGGCTTTAAAAGATCATGAAAAAAATGATTTTGTTGATGTCGAGTATGTAATCGGTCTGTTCAATTCAAAGAAAGAGCTGCTGGATTTTTTGAACCAGAGGGAAGAACAAAAGTGCATGGAATACGAGAATATTCTGGTCTTCTCAGATGACAGGGCGATAAAGCTTATTAAGAAAATATTCAGAATATCTTCACCATATAAACTTGAACGGCTTACGATTGATGATCAGATCAGCAAATGTGGAATTCTAAAAAAGAAAGGACTTTCAATCAGTCAAATTTCAAGGATCACAGGCATAAGCAGAGTGATTGTCAAGAAATCATAGGTGACCTATGTGACAAATATAAGCAATTAAAATATCCAGTGATTTATACAGATTTTTTTTAGAATAAATGTGTCAATATATGGTTGATTGTGTTTGATTGCTGTAGGGGTCTGTCCCCGTTGTTTCTGATTTGTGTTAAATATACTGATTCCTATGAAGTAAAGGATTATGGAAATTATCTGAAGGCCTGCTGGGAATAGACTTAAAAGGGTCTGTCCCCGATGAATACAGTTTCATTACTGAATAGAAAAGCCGCATGCAAATGAAGTTAGCTTCAAAGAGCATGCGGCTTTTCGTTTATAACCTTAATCTAATAAACAAGGGGTCTGTCCCCTTTGTCTCTGCATGGGAAATCCCTATGGATTTAGTCTTAGTTAGATTCTATGATTTCAACCTTTGTAATAGTGATTTTATCACCATAAACCTGAACTCCATATTCTTTAATCTTACTCAAAGAATCTTCGGCAATAGTAAAGTCTGTTGTTGTTGATGTCTTCCATAAATAACAATTATCAGAATAATCTGTATCACCATTCTTTTTAAACTTTACATCTCTATTACTTTCTCCCCAATTCATTGCTTGCATTTTGAGAACGACACCACTATCAACTTCTGCACTCCAGGTAATTCTTAATCCAATTGTATTTGTTGTGATTTTATCCTTCCCGATATTAATATCTTCTCCAGAAGATTTGTTCCATTCCTCGAAAGTAGTGTTTCCTACCCAAGCTGCTGTAGTAGCAGGTGTTGCCTCAGCAAAAGCGGGCTGCCAGAGGGTTCCTGAAACAGATCTGTAGTCACCGTCATTTTCCAAAAGTCCAAAGATAATTGAAGATGCTTTTGACTTGTCGTTTACTGTTGCAGACATAACCTGTACTTTGATTTTTGTGGTGCTTGCTAATTCTCCATTTGAAAGACCGATAAGTTTTCTTGCGGCACTTTTGAGATATGGAACTGTAGTTCCATTATCATCAACAGCGTACTGATCTGGAAGAAGTTCCATGGTTCCTAAATTATATTCCTCGGCATTGTTTCCAATGGTAACCTTGATCTTTAGGTTTGAAACTGTCATTTTCAAACCTTTTGCGGATTTTGAAGGATTGTCGATTTGAAGGACAAATGCAATTCTTTCTTTCTGTGTAGCAATATCTGCTGTTCCACTATATTCCTTTCTTTCTGAAAAAGTAATTGGATCATTGACATATTCATAATCATCACTATCACTTGATCCATTCGAACATCCTGTAAAAGAAAGTGTCGCAGCTATAAGCACTGACATAGAAGTGAGTACTGTCTTCTTGAATACTTTGTTTAGTTTCATAATTTCCTCCTCGAAACTTTTATTAATCTTGTGCTTTAGAGTAAGTCCAAAAAAATGAACGGACTATAATTTTAATTTTTTAAATAAAAAAAATTTACGAAAATGAAAAATAAAAAAAATTGTATAGAAAATAATTTTGAAAAGTATAAGAAATTTAATTTTGTGAAGAATTTGAGCGAGTTGAACTAGGGGACAGACCTCAGTGCTTGAAAAGTCTCGGGTATGCTGAGCTTTAGACATGCCATTGCCGTTGGTCTTGGAATCGAGAAAAGTTTTTATATAAAATAAAAAGATTATAGAGATGTTTTATATTCGATTCTATCGTATAATATACAGTATGAAAAAATATTCATTTAAAACTTTTACGGCGCCTCTTTTGGTGGCTGCAATGATTTCAATCGCTTGTGATGGTTCGGCGAAAGCAAAGGCAAAAGTCGAATGTGATGTTCCTGTCCTTAAAGGTTCTGGTATCGTCAAGATGGACAAATTCGCATTTGAACAGGTGCGAGCCATGAAGACAGGTTGGAATCTTGGAAATACATTTGATGCTACGAGCAACATCGATCATTTCAAGGGTCAGAATGCAGGGATCTCTTCCGTTTCATCATGGGGAATGCCTGAGCCTAAGAAGGAAGTTTTTGATGCTGTGGCAAAGGCTGGGTTTAAGTGTGTGCGCATTCCTGTCAGCTGGTCAAATCATCTTTGCGACAAGGAATATACTGTTGATCCATCATGGATGGCAAAGGTAAAGGAATCTGTTGACTGGGCAATCAGCGATGGACTTATTGTCATCATTAATATTCATCATGACAATTCTTTCTCTGAGTCTGAATTTAAATACGGCCGTGGATTCTTTCCTACAAACAAATGCTATGCTGAATCTGAAAAATTTGTGGTCCGTATTTGGGAGCAGATCTGCGCGGCTTTCAAGGACTATCCAGAGACGCAGCTTGTTTTTGAAACACTCAATGAACCTCGATTGCGTTATTATCCTCATGAATGGAACTTCAATGCCTCCTGCAACAAATGTAAGGAAGCGATGAACTGCATCAATAACCTTAATCAGAGGGCTGTTGATACAATCAGAGCAGGTGGTGGTGCAAATGAAAAGAGACTTATTATGGTTCCTTCCATTGCCGCAAGCCCATCGGCTGCAATTGAGAAGGCATTCAGGATTCCAGATGATCCGTCCAGACGTATTGCTGTTTCTACACATGCCTATGCACCTTTCCAGTTTGCGATGCAGAAGAAGAAGGCTGGCGGTCAGTCAAAGTTTACAGATGCGCATAAGGCGGAACTGGATAGTATGTTCCACTCTTTGAACTCTAGATTCGTGTCAAAAGGAATTCCTGTTGTCATGGGTGAATACGGCGCTACAAATAAAGACAATATTGCTGACCGTGAAGAATGGACAAGATATTATGTTGGTGGTGCAAAAAAGTACAACATTTGCTGTGTTCTTTGGGACAACAATTCACCAAAGAATCCAGATGAATCGGAAAGATTTGGTTTCTTGAATCGCAATACATGTGAATGGTATTTCCCGACACTGATTGAAGAAACTATGAAGGTGTTTGAATAATTTGACGAAACTTGATTAAAGATTATGAGCTCCAGGTGATTTGCCTGGGGCTTTTTTGTTATGTATGTATTTTTATTGAATAGAGGAATAGAGGGGACAGACCCCTGACGAAAGCTTTGCTTTCATAGAGGTTTGTGCCTTCCGTAACTTTCGTCACACGAATTGCGGGGCAATTCGTGATAGAGGGGACAGACCCTTATTAAAGAATGTCTACATGCTCCCCTGCAAGGGCCTTATTCATGCTTCTTACGGCACAGAACTTTCCGCACATCGAGCAGGTGTCGTCGTGTTCCGGGGCACGGCTGTCGCGGATTGCCTTTGCCGTTTCAGGATCCAGAGCACATTCCCACTGGGCATCCCAGTCAAGCTTGCGTCTTGCATCGGCCATCTTGTTGTCTATATCCATTGCTCCACGTACGCCCTTTGCAATGTCTGCAGCGTGTGCTGCAATCTTGCTTGCTATGATTCCCTGCTTTACGTCGTCAACATTTGGAAGGGCAAGGTGCTCAGCTGGTGTTATATAGCAAAGGAATGCGGCTCCGTTCTGGGCTGCGATTGCTCCTCCTATGGCAGAGGTGATGTGATCATATCCTGGTGCAATGTCTGTTACCAGAGGACCAAGAACATAGAATGGCGCTCCCATGCAGATTGTCTGCTGGATCTTCATGTTGGCTGCAATCTGGTCCATCGGCATGTGTCCAGGTCCTTCAACCATTACCTGAACATCCTTTGCCCATGCGCGTTTTGTAAGTTCTCCAAGGCGAACAAGCTCCTCTATCTGGCATACGTCTGAAGCATCAGCAAGACAGCCTGGGCGACATGCATCACCCAAAGAAATTGTTACATCGTGTTCACGGCAGATTTCAAGAATCTCATCGTAGTATTCGTAGAACGGATTTTCATTTCCTGTCATGGTCATCCATGCGAAAACAAGGGACCCGCCGCGGCTTACGATGTTCATCTTGCGCTTGTGTTTCTTTATCTGGTCGATGGTATGGCGTGTGATTCCGCAGTGAAGGGTAACAAAGTCAACGCCGTCTTCTGCGTGAAGACGAACAACGTCGATGAAATCCTTTGCCGTCAATGTTGCAAGGTCACGCTTGTAGTGGATTACGCTGTCGTATACTGGAACTGTTCCGATCATTGCCTTGCATTCAGCCGTAAGCTTTCTGCGGAATGGAATGGTGTCTCCGTGGCTTGAAAGATCCATGATGGCTTCAGCTCCCATCTCTACGGCTGCGTTTACTTTTGCCATCTCAACATCGTAGTCCTTGCAGTCACGGCTGATTCCAAGGTTCACGTTGATTTTGGTTCTGAGCATAGAACCAACCCCTTCTGGATCAAGGCACTTGTGGTGCTTGTTTGCACAGATTGCAACTTTTCCTGTAGCAACCAAAGGCATGAGTTCTTCTACTGTCATTTTTTCTTTTGCCGCAACGATTTTCATCTGCTCTGTAACAATGCCGCGTTTTGCAGCGTCCATCTGTGTTGTGTACTGTTCCATTCTATTCTCCTGGTTTATTTTGCTTTGTTTGAAAATATATAATTGTGCATCATTGGACCTGAGCCATGTCCAAGATCAAGACCTGCCTTAAGGCATTCTGTAATGTAGTTTTTTGCAAGCTGAACTGCATATTCAAGTGGATTTCCTTTTGCAAGGTAAGTTGCAATGGCGCTTGATAAAGTGCATCCAGTTCCGTGGGTATTTTCATTCTCGATTCTTTCCGATGTGAACCAAAGGAATTCGTTGCTTCCGTAAAGGACATCGTTTGCTTCGTTTATGCTGTGTCCGCCTTTTACAAGAACATTGATTCCGTAGCGGGTGGAAATTTCTTTTGCCGCAAGAACCATTTCATCTTCCGAAGTAATTTTGTTTCCGCATAGGATTTCTGCTTCTGGAATGTTTGGCGTGATTAAAGTTGCAATAGGAAAAAGTTCAGCAGTCAAAGTTTCAACTGCCTTGTCGGCTATCAATTTGCTTCCACTTGTTGCAACCATGACAGGATCGATGACAATGTTTTTTGCCCTGTAAAATTTCAGCTTTTCAGCAATTACCTTTATGAGTTCAGGATTGGAAACCATGCCGATTTTTACTGCATCAGGGACAATGTCTGTGAAAACTGCATCAATCTGGTCTGCAAGAAATTCAGGTGTACTTTCCTGAATGGATTTAACTCCCAAAGTGTTCTGTGCAGTCATGGCAGTGATGGCACTCATGGTGTATGCTCCGTTGCACGTGATGGTCTTTATGTCTGCCTGAATTCCAGCACCGCCAATGGAATCACTTCCTGCGATGGTCAGCACTGTTTCCATTTTTCATCCTCCAGTGTGTAGTCTGAAAGTTTTTTTATATCCTCATAATTCAACTGAATGTCTTTTATGAGGACGGTTTTCATTCCAATTTCTTTTGCTGTCTTTATTGCATGTATTCCGTCTTCAAATACAAGGACTTCCTCCGCTGTTGCATTTAGAAATGAAAGGCACTGGTTGAAAAGTTCTGGGCTGTTTTTGTCGCCTGTGAAAATTGAGTTGAAATATTTTTCAATGCCAAGTCGGGCAAAGGCGGCTTCAATCAATTCCTTTATTCCGCTAGAAGCAACAATCATGGGAATGTTTTTTGAGCTTAGAAATTCAATTGCATCTAGAATCCCATCTTTCAGAGGGGCCGAAAACCTGTAGAAATCCTCCGCCATTTCTTGAATTTCATATTCAATGGTTTCAGCTGATAGTTCAAGGCCATATTCTTCCTTCATGTAGCCTGCAGCCTGAGGAACAGTAAAGGAAAGCATTCTGATGTTGATTTCGTTTGATGCAATGACACCTTTTGTCTTGAGGTAGTCCTGGGCAAGGGTAGCCCACATGGGCATGGTATCAAGGATTGTTCCATCAACATCAAAGATAGCGGCTTTCATCAGTCTATGATTTCCTTTGTTTCTGCAAGAAGATCTTTGCATGCACCTTCAATATCCTTTTGCGCAAAGATGGCGCTGATTACGCTGATTCCTGCAAATCCAAGTCCTTTAAGCTCCTTGATGTTTTCTTTTTTTACGCCACCAATGGCAACGACAGGAATTTTTACTGCTTCACAGATTTCCTTGCAAAGTTGGTGCGAGAGAACCCAGCAGTCATCCTTTGAGCCTGTTGGGAATACAGCACCAACACCCAAATAGTCTGCTCCCATTTTTTCTGCAAGTATTGCTTCTTCCACAGTCTGTGTTGAAACGCCAAGAATTTTATCAGGTCCAATAAGGGCACGTACGTCCTGGGCTGCCATATCGTTCTGTCCAACGTGAACTCCGTCTACATCAACTTTTTTTGCAAGTTCTACATTGTCGTTGATGATGAAAGGAACATTGTATTTTTTACAGAGGGCCTTCAGCTCCACAGCTTCTCTGTAAAAATTTTCTTCATCCAGATCCTTTTCTCGGAGCTGGAGCATGGTTGTGCCGCCCTTGAGTGCAAGTTCAACATCGTCGGCAAGATTGCGGCCGTTAAGCCAGTATCTGTCTGTGATTCCGTATAAAAGCAAATCTTCTTTTTTCATCTTTCGGTTGTTCCTATTTTTCAAGCTGTTCATTTAGGCGCTGGATTTTTCCGTCCATGGTGTTTGTGTAGCCTGGGCGAATGTCAGCCTTGAGAATTACTTCTGTGCGGATTCCTTTTTCGGCAAGAACCATGGTTGCATCCTTTACGCACTTCATTACTTCATCCCATTCACCTTCGATTTCAGTGAACATGGAACAGGTCTTGTATTTGAGTCCAGATGCTGCAATCACTTTGCAAGCCTCTGCAACATAAGCTGAAAGTTCGTCTCCAACACCGAATGGTGCTATTGCTACTGCTATCAATGTATTCATATTTAGACTCCAGATGTTAGATAATTTCGATGTTTGTGTTTTTTATTCCCTTTGAAGAAATCTGATAGAGCTGATCAAGGAACAGTGGCTGGAACGATCCAGGACCCTTTGCTTTCTTTTCAGCTTTCATTGCGGCTTCGTTGTAAAGAACTGTTGCTGTAAGGGCTGCGTAAAATGGTGTCGTTACATTTCCGTAGACTGCGCAGACTCCGCCAAGGGAACAGCCTGCACCCGTAATCATTGGAAGATATTCTGAACCGCCGTGGCAGAGTACTGTTGTAGTTCCGTCGGTAACAAGGTCAACTTTTCCGCTGACTGTAACTGCACCGCCTGTATATTTTGCAAGGGCAACAGCAGCATCCTTTGCAGAAAGAACTTCGTCAGTGCTGTCTACACCGCGAACTCCGCTTTCTTTTTTTTCTGTAAGTTCCCAAAGAGAGGCAAGTGCAATTACTTCGCTTGCGTTTGCACGGATGATCTTAGGCTTTGTTTCCTTGAACTGTTTAAGGATGCTTTCGCGTTGTTCACCGATGCCGATTCCAACAGGATCAAGTACCCAGTTGTTTCCAGATTCAATACAGGCTTTTGCTGTGCGAGGCAATGTTTCAGGATAGCATGTAAACTGTGTACCCATGTTGATGTACATGGAGCGGCTAATCTTTGCCATCATCTCACCTTCATCGGCAAGGTAAACCATGGCGGCAGATCCACCGCATGCAAGCTGTGCGTTGGCAACAAAATTGATTGTGACTGTGTTTGTGATTGACGGTGCAAGTGGATTGTTTTTGCGCACCGCCTCCAGAGCAGAATTTACTTCTGCAAGAAGAGATGTTTTTTCCATAATGTTCTCCCTACGCCGGTATTATCCGGACAGGTTCAAAGGGTCAAGGTTGACAACCTACTCTCAGCCGGCTTTGCGCCAGCTCCCCCATTTGTTGAAGCCATTCTATTTTATATTGCAGATTTTGTCATCCATACTTTTGACTTCCACCTGATGAGCATGAGGCAGGCTCTGAAACATTCGTCGCATGCCATGGCAACAATAATGCCGAAAAATCCCATTTCCAGTGTCCTGCTCAAAAGCCATGCAAGACCGAATGAAATGCACCAGTTGGAAAATATACCGGCCTTTACCGGAAAGTGAATGTCTCCTGAAGCCATGAGGGATGGAATTGCAATTACATTTACGGCTCTTCCTGTTTCAAGAAAAAAGGCCAGGGGCATGATTGAAAGGAGAATGTATTTTATTTCGTAGTCGCTTGTGAAAATGCCGACCATCTGCCTGCGAAGAATAAATATTACCAGTGCAAGGCTCAGGCTGAATGCGGTTCCTGCCGCAATGTATCCAAAAAGTTTTTTGTATGCGGTTTCGTGGAGTTTCGCACCGCAGTAGTGCCCTGTTTTTATTTGTGCCGCATTTCCAATGGAAATTGCAATCATGTAGATGAACCTTAAGATCGTGCCAAAGTAAGTGAAGGCGGCAATTGATGCGGTTCCGTGAGAGGAAATCAAAACCATAACAGCCATCTGTGAAAGATTCCAGGAAACGCTTTCGCCTGCAGTAGGAACTCCGATTTTTAAAATCTGTTTCCATTCTGCAATGTTGATTTTGAACGGTGCGTTTACTTTGTATTGTGTGTCCTTGAGGCTGAAAACTTTTATGGAAAGAACTATTGCTCCAATTGCCTGTGCAGAAACTGTAGCGACGGCAACTCCCTTTACACCGAATACAGGTAGGCCAAACCATCCGTAAAGGGCGATGGCATTTCCAATGATGTTAACGGAGTTTGCACAGGCGTTTACGATCATAGGAGTTCTTGTGTGTCCGTAACTTCTTAAGATTGTAGACTGAATCATTGAAGTTCCGCAGAAAACGGAAAATATGGCATAGATGAAAATGTATTCGCTTGCATACTGGCGTACATCGTCTTCAAGAGTGTAGTGCTTTAGAATCTGTGGAACCGCAAAGGCAAATGTCATTCCAATAACAAAGGCAAAGAAAATGATCATCTGGAGACATGTTCTGGAAAGGGACTTTGCGCGGTCGAACTGTTTCCCTCCTAAAAGGTTTGTAAGGGAAATTGTTGCACCGCTTGGAATTACCTGCATAAAGGTAATGAGGAACCAGGTGTACTGTGTTACAAGTCCAACGGCTGCAACGGCGCTGTCGGAATAACCTGACAGCATGAAAATGTCTACGCTTGAAAAGGCAAGGAAGAGAAGGTTTTCAATTATGATGGGGTATGCAATTTTAATGAGGGGTGTGTTTGTTACATCAATCTGTTTTGTCTTTGTCATAAATATCCTCTGTGATTCCGTTCTACCAATAGGAATATTTTAAGTCAATAAAGATTGAGTTTAAAAATCATAAATTACCGTTATGGGAATTTTGTTTTAATTGCAGGTGACTTTTATACAAATGTGGATTGCTTCGTCGGACGGTTGTCCTCCTCGCAATGACGAGTAAACCTTTCGTCATCGCGAGCAAAGCGTGGCGATCAATGTATACTACAAGGTCTCAAGAAATTCTATTACTTCTTCTGCGCCGTTTACAAGAACTCCGCCCATTCCCATTTTTACCGGAAGGGAAAGATCGATGTCATAACGGTCACCTATGGAAATGCAGTTTTCCGCCACGGAATTAGTCCGCTCCAATGCAAGGTCCAGTATTTCTTTAGCGGGCTTTGATTTTCTGCAGGTATCAAGGCCGATGATTTCTGGAATGATTTTATCAATTCCAAGTACTGCCAAAGTTTTCCTTGCGGCTTCCACCGGATTGTTTGTTACTGCAATGAGGATAAATTTTTCTGCGGCTTTTTCAAGTACTGATTTTAATTCTTTATTAGGCTTCAGAAAATTTTCAGGCTTCAATAGTTCAATTCTCCACCTGATGCTTGTGTCGATGTCAACGCCAAAATTCAGGAACACATTTCCAAGGCTGATTTTTTTTCCGCCGTTTTCAGCGGCATACTTTTTCCTGAAGTCGGCGATTTTTTTTCTTGCTTCTTCATGCGTCATTCCGTTTATGTCGGCCCAATGACGAACCTGAACGTCAATCTGTTCCTGTACGAATTCTGCGCTTGTGTACAAAGTTCCGTCTATGTCAAAAATGAGGGTCTTTGGATTTGCTGGAATGTTATAGAGTTCCATTTGCTATTCTTCCACGCTTGGGACAAAAAGTTTGCCTGCGGAGAAAAGTTTCTTTGAGGCTTCCTGTATTGAACCGAAAACTCCCATGCCTGCCAAAGCCATGGCTGCGTCACCGAGAAGTTCGCTGTCTGAGCATGAAGGTACCTGAATTTTTATACCCGTAATGTCAGCCTTCATCTGGTTGCGTTTGTCGTTGCTTGCCTGTCCACCTGTGATGGTCATTTTGTCAGGGAAAGGAAGACCCTTTTCAAAAGCGGCTTTCCTTAAAGTCTCGATGGCGCTCTTTACATCAAGGGCAGTTTGGATCAAAAGATATTTTCCCTGATCCAATGCGGCGCTTGTTCCATCGCTGTCTATCATCCTGTCCAGCAGGTCGTTGTAATCTACTGATTCTCCAAGCTCGCGGTCAATCTTCTGCTTGAAAGCTGCAAACTTGGAACCGCTGTCAGGAAGAAGGACACTTGCATTCCAGAGTCCTGGGATGATTGATGGAAGGGTGCGGATTCCTTCTCCGTAAAGAGGCTCCTTTGTGCAGAAGTTTATTCCTTCGCTTGATCCAGCCCTGTCGCAGATTGTGTTTTCTTCAACTGTTGCCGTTCCTACAAGGGCTGCAACAAAATCTGGTGCCCCAAGGAAAACTGGAAGTCCGTCTTCAATTCCGTGTTCCTCACCGCCGATGAAGGAAACTGCCTTGTGGGTAAGTCCGCCGATTTTTTCGGAAGACATTTTGAAAGGTGGAAGCTTTGCAATGTCGTCGGAAGTCAATCCTGCAGCTGCAAGGTCTTCGTCAGTCCAATATGCTTTTCTGTATCTTTCTTCTGGAAGAATTGTGCATGCCTTGTCAGTCAAAAGCCAGATAAGGTATTCTGGTGCCCCGAAAATGTACTGGGTCTTTTCCCATACTCCAGAATATTTGTTTTTAAAAGAAATGATTCTTGGAATGAAAAGTGAAGGACTTTTTATTTGGACTGCTTCTTCGTTCCACAGGAAAGTTTCTCCTGAGGTTGCAACAAGGGTTGGTCCGTTTCCGCTGATGCAGATTCCGTCAACCTTGGATTCAGGAGCCTGTTCAAAAAGTTCAGTGGTTGCATTCTGAAGGGCAGGAAACCATTCCTTTGAAGAATGTTCAGTTTTAACGAGAAGAAATTTTCTGCGGCTTTTTGCAAGGACTTTTCCTTCATCTGTAATGAGGGCCGCTTTAAGGGATGATGTTCCGATGTCTACACAAAGAATTGTCATATTACTAATTTATAATTCATAATTCATAATTCACAATTAAGAATTATCAATTGTGAATGTCCCGACTTAATAATGATTATAACACAAATAATAAAAAAAACGGCATCCCTGGATTTCTCCAAAGATGGCCGCTTCTGATTATGAATTATGCATCCCTAATTCTTAATTATTATTGTTTTCAGCAGGTGTGCTTGCCTTGATAAGCTTGTCGATGATTGAACGGTTGTCAAGGAGATCACCCAAAGACTGGTTGTGGTGGAGTCTTGTGATTACGTTTGCAAAGAGTCCAGAAACGTTTGTGCTGATGTACCATTCGCGTGTAAGAAGGTCTTCGTGGTAAACAGCGTTTGTTCCGATGATTCTGTAGAACAATCCCTTCTTGTATGCTTCGTCAAACTGTTCGATGGCATTTCCTGTAAAGAATGGAAGGGAAATTGCAGCGATAACCTTTGTAGCACCGTTGTTGTGGAGGAATTCCATAGCCTTAAGCAATGTTCCACCAGTACCGAGCATGTCGTCTGCAAGGAAAGCAACCTTTCCCTGAACGTCACCAAGGAGCTTTACGCTCTTGATGTTTGTATTCTTTGCATCCTGTGTAACAACAGAGTAGTCTCTCTCTTTGTAAATCATTGCGAGAGGCTTCTTGAGTCCTGTTGCGTAGAACTTGTTGCGGTCGATGGCACCTGTATCTGGAGATACAACTACCAGGTCTTCCTTTGTAAGGTCAACTGCCTTAGCAAGTTCACGGATAATCTGATATGAAGCGTGAAGGTTTTCGCAGTGTGTGTGTGCGAATGCGTTTACGATTTCGCGTGAGTGGAGGTCGAGAGTGATGATTCTCTTTACTTCCATTGATTCATAGATATGTCCAAGGAGAGCAGCTGTAAGACCTTCGCGGCTCTTCTTCTTGTGCTGGCGGCTGTAAGGGTAAGCTGGAACAACGAGTGTAATCTGTCTTGCGCCAGCCTGACGAACTGCATCGATTGTAACGAGGAGACCCATAACATGGTCGTTTACGGAAAGCTTGAGCTTTGCCTTTCCACCGTTCATGAGGATTTCTTCGTGGTTCTCAACATCCTGGAAAATGTAAACATCTTTACCGCGGATGCATTCGTTGAGCTCGCACTTGAATTCACCGTTTGCAAAGTAAGTGAAAGAAGCATTTACCTTGAATACAGGTGGACGATACTTCTCAATGTTACCACGGATACAAAGGTCGCTTGTGTGAACGTCATTGTCCAGGTTCATCTGCTGAACGACTTTTTCCTTTTCAATTCCATAGCGCTTTGCGATAACATCACTCTTGAGGGAAAAACGGTGTTTGTACATGTGACGAAGATGAGTGATAACTTCATTGGCGAAGGATTCTCCACCAGGACAGGCAACGACAGCGAGGTCGGTTGGTTCAGAATACGGCATTATTCTTACCCCTTGAAATATAGTTTGTAAATATCCAGAGGACATCGTACAGATTGAATGTTTTCTGCAGATTCCTGTTGGAATTTGTTTGAAAATAATACCGTTTTATGTCGTTTATTTCAATTAGTTTGAATTGAATTTCTGTGATGGAGTTACAAACCAGATGGCTTCCAAAGGTTCTGTTCCCGTGTTTTCAAGATGATGAGGAAGATTTGCGCTGAATGTGACGCTGTCTCCAGCGGTTATCGGGTAGCTTTTGTTTCCATGGTACAGGACACCAGTTCCACTTGTAATGAGGCCCATTTCCTTGCCGATGTGTCCGTAAAGTCCTCTATGCGTGTGGGATCCAACTGGGATTGTCACCGTATAGCTTTCAAAGGAATTCTCGCCATTGCCGCTGTAGGAATCAGAAAGCTCCTTGTAGACAACATCGTTTTCGTTGAGGGTTCGCCTTTCATCCCTGTGGGTGATGGAAACAGGTCTGTTGCGTGTATATTCCTCAAAGAGATACTCAAGGTTGATGTCCAGTGCGTTTGCGAGCTCCAGGAGGGTGTCGATGGCTGGAGAAACCTTGTTGCGTTCAATCTGAGAGACCAGGCTTTCGCTTACTCCTGCTGCCTGTGCCACTGATTTCAGTGTCATATGCTTTTTTTCGCGTACGTCCCTCAGCTTTTCACCGAAATGATATGTCTTTTTTTCTCCGATTGTTTCTTCAATTTCTTCGCTCATTTCTAGAGATGTTCCTTTGCAAATGTGTCGTTCTTCTGCTTTTCCTTATTCTGTTCCATGATGAATCTGAAGAAGTGGTCTTCCAGTGTGTTCTTTGGTCCAGGAAGGTGAAGTCTCTGTCTTGCTCGTGCATTGTCACGGCGGACTGTATAGAGAAGATAAAAGTCTCGGTAATCGAGATTGATGTCTGTCTTTACGCGTTCACCAAGGTATGCACTTACTTCATCACGACCGATGGATTTTACGCCCTGATCGCGGAGTATGCCCTTGAGCCTTAGGATCTGCTCGTATGAGACGCCAAAGAGGAATTCTTCCATTGCCTGGGTAACTTCAGGATCAGCAAGCCTCTCTCGGATGAAGGCATTCCACTGGTCGTCCATCTGCATTGTGACCATGAGAAGTTCGCTTGTTCCCATCATCGTTCCGAATGCAGGAGCAAGCTTGCGGCGTGCCGTCCAGACAGACTGGAGGACAGGAGCGATATCGTTGATGGTCTGGTCGCTTCTGTGTTCCCAAAGTATGATGAGGCTGTTTGCGATTTCGCGGCGGATTTCCAATGAAATGAATTTGTCCTTGATGAGGTTGAGGTAGACATCCTCCGCCATGAGTGTGAACATCATTGAAACGGTTTCGTCGCTGTATTCCTTGACTTCCTTGTCGGTCATCTTTGCGTAATTCTTAGCAAGCTTTGACATGGAATAGAATGTATGTATCTTTGCAACGAGAAAGCCTTTTCCAAGAATAGCCTTGGAAGGCATATGGAGTGTCGTGTCGCCGTCTTCCTGATGGGAAATCAATGATTCTACGAGAGCCTCTGGTGTTCTTGTTGAAGTTGTCGTGTTTGCCTTTTCAAGAAGAGAAGGGAAGTGGGCGATGGCCTTGGCAAGATTCGTTACGTCTAAAAGTCGGCTCTGGAGTCTGTCTACTCTGTCAGGTGCATTCTGGGCAAGGGCTGAACTTAGATGGTCGATGAGTTTCTGCTGATGGTCTGTGAAAACAATGATACCCGTCTGAATGATGTCGTCTTCTTTCAGATAGGTTTCGTCAAAGAATTCGTCTATGCTTACGGAAGAAAATGAAGAGTTTCTGATTGCTTCCAATTCTTCTTCCCTGCTGAGTTTTTCCAAAATCAATCCCGCCCTTTTTTTTATGGCTATGTCTGTAGAAAGTGTTGCTATATGATATGTGGAGGTTGAGGCTCTCGAAACTACCACATATTTTGTGGATATTGCTTGATTTCGACAGGCTCAATCGGCGTAGCGACACTATTTCCGTACATAGCTTTTTTTATTTCCCTCACCGATAGTATAATCGAACATTGACGCTTTGAGAAGTGAGATTTTAAGTGCGCATAAACTTTTTTTAACTTTACTTAAGAATGCCTTTTGCCTATATTCATCAAATCCTTCAATGCTGAATGAAAAATACCGATATATAGAACATGGAAAAAAGGCTTTTTTTAGTTTTAGGTTTACTTTTGTGCAGTGTTTCTGTTTTTTCCCAGCAGACGAGGGGAATTGTTGAGATTCCTGAGATGCAGGTCCTTGGAACAGACATTGTTCTTGTCCAGCACTTTGATGAAAAAGGGGCAAGAAGCGGTGTCGATCTTTATGTCCGCAAGAAAAGCAAGATAAAAAGCGTTATGCTTGTCGAGACCACAAAGGATCCGGGTGGAAAGGAAGCGAACTATGCCTATCGTGCAGGAGAATGGAATGCCGTCAACGGAGATGAAATCCGTTATCTTAATGGGCAGGAGCTTCATTCGGAATCTGCGAGATTCAGCCTTATTTCTTCAACTGTGGTACGCCATGAAAAACTTGGGGAATGTTTCCATATTTATGTTCCAGAAGTCCTCCATTATGGATATCCCTGGTCTCGACATGGAACTGTCAGAATCGACAAGGGAACATTCATCAACATAAGAACCTTTGAGAAACCTTATGGTGACTACACGGGCAGATTTATGGACAATGCCTTCATGTTTGATTTTGGAAAAATTCCACCAAAGAAACCTGAGCCAAAAGTAGAACCTATTCCAGAACCCGAGCCTATAGTTGAGCCTGAAATAATCCTTACCGATGACTACAATTCCGTTGCCGCGGAAAAATTCGCAGAGATAGCCAAGGACGGAATGCTTTACTATTCACGACCAGAGAAGCTTACGGACGATCTTCTTTCCGCCGTCGATAAAATTCCCCATGCAAAGGCTGATGTAGTTTTTGCGATCGATACAACAGGAAGCATGAAGGATGATATGGAGATGCTTAAGAATGAATGGGTTCCGAAACTTCTTGAGCAGGTGCAGGAGTTTGAAGATCTTAGGCTTGGACTTCTGTTCTATCGCGATTACAATGATTCATATAATTACAAGGGGCTTCCAGTCAAGTTCTTTGACTTTACCCGCAATTCTTCTCAATTTACTAAGAATCTGAACACTGTTCTCATTCGCGGAAATGAGGGAGGAGATATTCCAGAAGCAGTCTATGAAGCTCTTTATGGAGGTCTTACTTTCTATGAATGGAGAAGTGATGCGCACCGAAAGATCATTCTCATTGGCGATGCAGAACCTCATCCAAAACCAAGGGGACCAAAGAAAATTTCTCAGGAAAAGGTGATGGAGCTTGCAAAGAAAATGTCAGTAACTCTTGACTGCATCATCGTGCCAGACGAGAAGGCAAAAAAATAAGGGACCGTTCAAGGTCCCCTGATTGTTTTTTTATTTGTTATTTGTCTTTGCCAAGCTTTTCCTGGACCTTTGCCAGGTCGGTTGCTGCCATTTTCTTGTATGCGCCAGGAAGCATTCCAGGTGCGCTTGAATCGTAGATTTCCTTCAGTTCAAGGAGAATAGGTTCCGCTTCCTTGTATTTTTTCTGCTTTACAAGTACATGGGCGATTTCGTAGCGTCCCTCGACGTAGATTGCAGGATTGTTTCCGTAGCGCTGGAGAAGAATCTCATAGCATTTGATTGCCTTTGTTTTTTTTCCTTTGTCAAAGGCATTCTGAGCCTGCTGTATGATTTCAAGTGAAGTTGCCTCTGGTGGAATTTCCACGTTCTGAGATGCGCATGATATGAATGCGAATGAAATTGCCGCTAAAATAAATGCACTGATTTTTTTCATGTTTTTTTTCCTTGCGATAAAGTTTACCATTCTATATAAATAAAATCAAATAGAGTGATTTTGGTTACGCTCAAAGCCGAACAGAAAGGTTTTGTGTATGTTCCACTGTTTGAAGTTTATGTGATTTTGTTCTATTATTGTTACAGGATGGCAACCAAGAAATCTACTTCAAAGAAAAGAAGGTCTCCAAAAAAGCGTAAGCCAAAGGTAAAGCTTGACAATAGAAAAGTGATGGCTCTTGCGGCTGTCATGATATTTGTCTGCGCTGTTGTGCTTTCGGTTGCATTCCTGGTTTCTGATCCGTCGGCTAAGGACAGCCAGGTCCAAAACAAGTCCAGGGTTGCTGTGGAAAAGCCAAAGCCCCAAAAGTCAGCTGCAGAAAAATCATCATTGGTTCAGGAAAAGAAAGTTTTCGGGGCGGAACCCAAAAAAAATGATCTCCCTAAAACGGAGCAGAAGGCGGTTCAAAAAAGTGAACCTGAACGCAAAATACAGACTGAACAGAAACCCCAGTCAAAACCTGTTGAAAAGACAGAGCCTAAGGTTGAATCAAGGCCAGGACAGAAAACGGTTCAGAAAACAGAGCAGAGGGTTCAGCCTAAGACTGAATCTAAGTCTGCCGCTACGACGGCTCCAAATAAATTCAACATTCCTCAAAGCAAGAATAATTCACGGCTTTGCTTCATAATCGATGACGGAGGGCAGAAGACTGTCAACATCAGGAAATACACGACGCTTCCCTTTCCGATTGCCGTTGCCGTTTTGCCAAGGCTTCCTGCCACAAAGGAATGTGCGAGAATTGTCGTTGCTGATAAAAAGGAGCTTATGCTTCATCAGCCAATGCAGGCTCAGAACCTAAAGATGAATCCTGGTCCAGGAGCGATTGTGCCTGACATGAGCCTCCGCGAAGTTTATGCTACGGTCAGCAAAAACCTTTCTGAACTTGGGCCTCAGGTAAAGGGATTCAACAATCACGAAGGTTCCCTCATTACCTGTGACCTTAACATGATGGGTGCTGTCCTTGATGCGGCTGCCGACAACAATGTTTACTTTGTGGACTCAAGGACTTCGAAGGACACGATGGCGGCCTTTGCTGCCCTTGAGCGCGACATGAAGATTCTTGAAAGGGAAGTGTTCATAGACGATATCATTGACCGTGCAGAAATGCTAAAGCAGATTATGCGCGGAATAGACATAGCAAATAAAAAGGGAAAGGTCATCATGATTGGTCATGTAGACAAGTCTGCAAAAATTCTTCCGGCCCTTCTTTCCGAAATGTATCCGGAATTAAAGGCAAAAGGGTACAGGCTGGTGTTCCCTTCCCAGCTACTGTAGACGGGCATTCTCGTGATGCAGTATTGTCACAGTTTAAATTACTGTGACTTAATATAAACAATATATTTTGAAAAATCACGGAGCGAAGCGACGAGGACTTAGTGAGCTGTCACTTTTTCCGTAGCTGGGCCCCACTTTTTTATAATATCTACAAGAGGACATATGAAAGTATTAGGAATTGAATCAAGCTGTGACGAAACAGCTTGTGCTATTGTTGAAGACGGAAAGAAAATTCTGAGCAATGTTGTTGCTACTCAGATTCCGTTCCATGAAATCTACAAGGGTGTTGTTCCTGAGATTGCAAGCCGCAAGCATGCAGAATGGATTCTCCCTGTAGTTCGTCAGGCAGTTTCAGAAGCGGGTCTCACCTTTGACGATATTGATGCCATTGCCGCAACCAACAGGCCGGGGCTTATGGGGTCTCTTCTTGTAGGACTTACATTCGGCAAGACTTTGGCATGGTCATTGAACAAGCCTTTCTATGCAGTAAACCACATGCTTGGTCACATGTACGCAGCTCACCTGGAAAACGACATTCCTTATCCATATCTTGGTCTTCTGGTTTCTGGAGGACACAGCATCATAGCTAAGGTAAACGGATTCGATGACCTTGAAATTCTTGGAACTACAATTGACGACAGCGTAGGTGAAGCCTTTGACAAGGTCTCAAAATTCTATGACCTCGGATACCCTGGAGGAGTAATCATCGATAAGCTTGCTCAGAAGGGAGATCCAAAAGCCTTTAGCTTCCCAACGCCAAAAATGGACAAGGGGGAACATCGCTACGATGTTTCTTTCAGCGGACTCAAGACAGCCGTAATCCATCAGGCTGATTCTTTCCTTAATCCTGGATACGAAAAGACTGTAGAAAATATTGCCGCTTCTTTCCAGGAAACCGCCTGCAGGACTTTGGTCTCAAGACTTATGCGTGCAGTAGAAGATACAGGACTTACAACGGTTGTAGCAGGTGGTGGCGTCGCTGCAAATTCAAGGCTTCGTTCCATGCTTGCGGAACACAAAGAACTCAACTGCATTTTCCCACCATTGAAGCTTTGCGGTGACAACGGTGCCATGATTGCAGGCGTTGCATACCACTTCCTTGCCCGCGGCGAAACAAGCCCACTCAACACAACTGCATGTGCAAGAATTCCTCAGTTCAAGCGTGGACTTGCAAACCTTGAAGCCTTTGGGCGCAGATAATGGGCGAAAGCCTTGTTATTTACTGACTTCAAGCGGTTTAACTTTCGCCCCACGAATTGCGCAAGGCAATTCGTGAAAGCTGACGAAGATGCCTGGAGCGAAAGCCTTGTTGTTTAGTGACTTCAAGCGGTTTAACTTTCGCCCCACGAATTGCGCAAGGCAATTCGTGAAAGCTGACGAAGATGTCAGGAGCGAAAGCCTTGTACTGCATAAAAAAAGCTGCCTGAAAAACTTCAGACAGCTTTCTGTATTTTAAAGACTTAGTTATTCAACTATGCCTTGAGAAATCCAACGATTCCTGCAACCCAACCTACGATTACACAGTAGAAACCGATGTATGCGTGCTTGAGGATTCCCTTTCCGATTGCCTTTGAAACGAAATTGTCGTTGAATCCGATTACAAGAATGATGAATCCGATGATTGAAAGTGCAAGAGCAAGGAGCTTTGCCTGTTTTGATCCGCCCTTAACGAAGCTGAAAATAACACCTGCTACACCACCGATGAAGATAAGGAGTGCACCGATTGTGCTGAATCCGAAATGCTTGAAGTTGATGAAGTCGAAACCGTTTCTTGATCCGAGTGCTCCCTTGAACATTGGAAGAATGAATCCGATTACAACAAGAGCCATACCGATGAGGTAAAGGCTTGCCAAATTCTTATTTGATTTTCCCATGATAAACCTCCTTGATGGGTTATTTTTAAAGTATAAGCATAAATGTGAAAAAAATCCACAGTCCCAACTATTTCTTAAGGATCAGACAGCCGTTGTGTCCACCGAATCCAAGAGATGCTGTCGCGGCGTATTCAAATTCTTTTTCTATGCCTTGGTTTGCCGTGTAGTCAAGATCACATCCGCCTTCAAAATCCTGATTTTCCAGATTGATTGTAGGTGGAATGAAATTGTCCTCAAGTGCCTTTACGCAGAACATTGTTTCTATGGCACCTGCGGCACCGATGAGATGACCTGTCATGCTTTTTGTGGATGAAATGCTCATCTTGTAGGCATGTTCTCCAAAGACAGTCTTAAGCATTTTCGTTTCTGCCAGGTCGTTGACAAGAGTTGAGGTTCCATGGGCGTTATAGTAGCCTATCTGTTCTCCATTCAACCCAGCGTCTGAAAGTGCTTCCTTTACTGCCATTGCAGCTCCGCTTCCGTCTGTGATAGGTGATGTTATGTGGTATGCGTCACAGCTTGCACCGTATCCTACGATTTCCGCATAGATGTGTGCCCCACGTTTTTTTGCGTGTTCCAGTTCTTCGACAACCAGTATGGCGCTGCCTTCGCTTACAACGAATCCATCCCTGTCACGGTCAAAGGGTCTGCATGCTTTTTCAGGACTGTCGTTGAAGTTCCTTGAAAGTGCCTGTAGGGCATCGTAGCTTGCAATTGAAAACCTTGTGAGGGGAGCATCCGTTCCACCTGTAAGACACATGTCGCATCTGCCTGATCTTATGAGCTCTGCGCTGAGTCCTATGGCATCTGTTCCTGATGAACATGCTGTTCCCATGGTCCATGAAAAACCGTTGAGACCAAAGAACATGCTGATGTTTGCCGCTGCCTCGTTGGTTATCATCAAAGGTGTCGTCAAAGGAGGCATTCTGTCAGCACCTACCGTGGCGAGCTTTTCAAATCCATCTGCGCAGGCTTCCATGCCACCAATACAGCAGCCTAAAAGAATTCCGCATCTCTCTTTCTTAAGGGAATCCTTGTCGTAGCCGCTGTCCTTTATTGCCTGAGTTGCAGCAGCGACCGCATAGCGGGTAAACCGAGCCATTTTGCGGGTGGATTTTTTTTCGATTCCGAAATCCTCAGGGTTAAAGTTTTTTACTTCGCCCGCAATATGGACCCTTAAATCTGATGTATCAAAAAGAGATATGGTAGAGATGCCGCTGATGCCGTTCTTTATGGAATTCCAGGCTGCGTCAACGGAATTTCCAACCGGAGAAATGCATCCCATTCCTGTTATGACTACGCGTCGTCTTTCCAAATTTCAATCTCCAAAATAAATTATCTGAGCTTAAAGAAAATACCCATCATTGCAACCGTAATGAGAAGCTGTATGATGAGGAACTTAAGTAGAACCTGCGTAGGAGACCAGCCAAGATTCTTTCTCATGTGGTCGTGGAGAGGGAATCTGATGTTTTCAAAGATACAGATGTGGAAGAATCTCTTGAGGGCAACCTTAAGGAGACCAACACCGCCATTGATGAAGATGATGGAAGAAGTTGCAAGGAAGAGAAGAGGATTTCCGCTGATCATTACGCAAACACCGATGTAGAAGCCTAGGGCACGGCTACCTGCATCTCCCATCAAAACTGAACTTGGGAAAGCATTGTGCCAAAGATATCCCATGAGTACGCCTGCAAGGCAGAAGGTGATGATGGCCCAGCTTGCGCCGTCCTTGAGATGTGGAACAAGAAGATATGAAGCAATGTCCTTGTGCCCAAGGATGATGTAGAAGATGAATCCCATTGTAAATAGAGCTACAAGAACCAAGGTTGAGCTCAATCCGTCAACTCCGTCAGTGCAGTTTGTTGTATTTACAGAAACCCACAGCATGATAACGGTGATGATTACATAAAGCCATGATGGAATCACTATAGGTTTTGAAAAAAATGGAAGCCAGAAAGAAAGGTTTCCATCGGCAGAAGTTGAGGAAAGGTATTTCATCATAAGAAGGGCAGCTGCCACGGCAATCACCAGGTCAAGAAATGCCTTTATGTATTCTCCCCAGCCCTTGTCGCTTCTGTCGTCAAGAAATCCTGTTAGCATCATTAGCCATGTAAGGAAAAGAATTCCAGACTGCAGGTAGTCTACAGGAGCAAACAGAATTGAAAGGATTACGAATACGGTTACGAAAATGACACCAGAGCCTGTAGGCTTTCCTTTTGCTGCTTCTTTTGTTAGGGTGAATTCACGGCCTCTGTCACATGGAAGGAATCTATATAGTTTTGGAAGATGGATTCTAGTAAGAATGAAACCAGTGTAAAGTGCAAGACCGATAAGGACTGCATAGGACTGAAGGAGTCTGGCTGGCCCCCAGAATTCCTTGAGCATACCACCAAGATAATAAATCAAAGCTTATCCCCTTAAATGTATTCTATATAAAAGAACATTTTATTGAAAAAATTCACAACTTACAATAGAATAAATTCTATGGGTGGAAAAATCGAAAAAAAATCTGTTTCAGCTTCAAAGAAAGCTGGGGCTGGTAAGGCTGCGCCTGCAGCAAAAAAAGCGGCTCCTGTGAAAACATCTGCTGCTAAAAAGACCACGGCTGCAAAAACTGTGGCGAAATCAACTGCAAAAGAAACAAAATCTCCAGCAAAGGCATCGGCAAAAGCTGTGAAGGCTACTGCCGCAAAGCCAGCGTCATCAAAAGCTGAACCAGAAAAATTCAGCGCATGGGCAAATGCAAAAACTGTAAAGAAGACAAAGAAAGCTTCGGCAGAAGACAAGGGTGTCCTCAAGGCAGCGACAAAGGCTGAGGATGCAGAAAAAAAACTTGCCGCAGCAAAGCAGATAGATCCTGCAAGCCAGCGTGAAAAGAAGGACGTTCAGGACTACGGTGACGACAAGATCAAGCACCTTGATGCCCTTGAGCATATCCGCCTTAGGTCCGGAATGTACATCGGACGCCTTGGCAACGGAAATAATGAAAATGACGGTATCTACGTCCTGATAAAGGAAGTGATCGACAACTCGATTGATGAATTCATCGTTGGCTTCGGTAAGCAGATTGAGGTTTCTGTGGTAGATGGACGCGTAAAGGTTCGCGACTATGGACGCGGTATTCCTCTTGGAAAGGTCGTTGAATGCGTAAGCCAGATCAACACTGGTGCAAAATATAACGACGATGTTTTCCAGTTCAGCGTAGGTATGAATGGTGTAGGTACAAAGGCAGTAAATGCCCTTTCTTCGTTCTTCCGTGTAGTTTCAGTGCGTGATGGAAAATGTACCGATGCAGTATTTGAGAAGGGTAAGCTCATCAGTCAGAAAACAGGTTCCCTTAAAAATCCTCAGAAAAACGGAACATACTTTGAATTCGTTCCTGATGAGGAGATATTCGGCAAGTACACATTCAATATGGAATATGTCGAAAAGAGGATGTGGAATTACGCCTACCTTAACCCGGGGCTTACACTCAAGCTCAACGGTGTTGAATACAAAAGCGACAGGGGACTTCTTGATCTTTTAAATAAGGAACTTGGCGGAACAGACGATTCAAAGCAGAACGAACTTGCTCCTCTTTATGAAATAGGTGACTACAACGGCGAGCACTTGAAATTTGCATTCACCCATACAAATGCTTACGGCGAAAACTATTTCTCTTTTGTAAACGGCCAGTATACATCCGACGGCGGAAGCCATCTTGCGGCCTTCAAGGAAGGTTTCAGGAACGGAATACGCGATTTCTTTGGTGTGAACTATGCCCCTGAAGATATACGAGAGGGTATGACTGCGGCAGTTCTCGTCAAAATCAAGGATCCTGTGTTTGAAAGCCAGACAAAGAACAAGCTTGGAAACACGGACATCAAGGATTGGATTGTTGCGGAAACACAGTCGGGTCTTGATGCATGGCTCCATAAAAATCCAAAGGCTGCCGAGCGTATCAAGCAGAAGATCGAGCATAACGAAAAGATGCGCACGGAACTTGCAGACGTAAAAAAGAAGCAGAAGGAAGCGGCGAAGAAAATGAGCATCCGTATTCCTAAGCTTGATGACTGCAAATACCATCTTGAAGACGGACCTAAGGGTGAGGATTCCATGATCTTCATCACTGAGGGAGACTCTGCGGCAGGTGTAATGACCCACTCAAGAGATGCAGGCAACCAGGCGATATTCCGTCTTAAGGGTAAGCCTGAAAACATGTACGGAAAACGTCAGAGCGACATCTACAACAATGATGAGCTTCATCAGCTCATGTGTGCCCTTGGCATCGAGGACAGCGCGGAAAACCTTAAGTATTCAAAGATCGTCATCGCAACCGATGCCGATAACGACGGTTTCCATATCCGCAACCTGCTTCTCACATTCTTCCTTGGCTATTTTGAGGAACTTGTGACTACAGGACGCGTGTTCATTCTGGAGACTCCATTGTTCCGTGTGCGTACAAAGAAAGAGAACATCTATTGCTATTCAGAGGCGGAACGTGATGCGGCTCAGGAAAAACTTGGAAAGGGCAGTGAGACCAGCCGCTTCAAGGGTCTCGGTGAGATCAATCCGAGCGAATTCAAGCAGTTCATTGCGCCGGAAACAATCCGACTTACTCCTGTTGAAGTAAGCCAGCTCAAGATTGTTCCCCAGCTTCTTGCCTTCTACATGGGTAAGAACACGCCAGAGCGCCGCAAGTTCATCGAAAAGAACCTGCTGTCAAATGCAGAAATTGATGCTTAGTTCAATGCTTAATTGACAATGCGTAATTCATAATTGTTAAGGAGAAAATTCATTTTTGCAGTGTTCGTTGATTGTGCATTGTGAATTGTGAATTGTGAATTGATTTATGGCTTTTGTAAAAAATATATTTGACAAGAACTTCATAGAATACGCTTCGTATGTTATCCGCGACCGTGCGATTCCTGACCTTGAGGATGGACTCAAGCCTGTTCAGCGCCGCATCATGCACACTCTCTTTGAGGTGAACGACGGTCTGTTCAAGAAAGTTCAGTATGTTGTTGGCCGTGCCATGGAATATCACCCTCATGGTGATGCTTCCATTTACGGGGCTCTGGTAAATCTTGCCAACAAGGAAATCTTCATCGACAAACAGGGAAATTTCGGTAACAAGTTCACAGGTGACGGTGCATCGGCAGGACGTTACATTGAATGTCGCGTTCTTCCCATTGCAAAGGAATTCCTTGTAACAAACAAGAACATCACCCACTATGTTCCAAACTATGACGGACGCAGTCTTGAGCCAGAAGTTTACCGTGCAAAGCTTCCTGTCGTTCTTCTCATCGGAGCGGAAGGCATTGCGGTCGGAATGAGCACAAAGATTCTTCCGTACAATCTTCTTGAAGTCATCGATGCGGAAATCAAGTGCCTTAAGGGGGAACCATTTGCCGTTCTTCCTGATGTTGCTACAGGTGGCCTCATAGATGTAAGCAACTACAACGATGGAAACGGAAAGATCGTCACACGCGCAAAGTTTGATACGAGTGATGAAAAGAAAATCGTGATCACGGAGCTTCCTCTTGATACAAATGCAAAGGCGCTTCTTGATTCCATCGACGCTGCATATAAGGCAGGCAAGATCAAGATCAGTTCCGTAGAAAACTTTACCACCGACCACTGCAATATTGAAATCAAGCTTCCTCGTGGCGTTTACTCAAAGGATGTTGTTGATGCCCTTTATGCATACACTGACTGTGAAAAATCAATTTCATGTCAGATGCTCGTAATCAAGGACAATCAGCCTGTGGTCATGACAGCAACTGAAATCATCAAGTATTATGCAAAGAAACTTACCGCCATCATCAAGGACGAACTTGAATTTGAACGCGGCAAGCTTACTGATGAACTGCACATGCGCACCCTTGAACGCATCTTCATTGAGGAACGCATCTACAAGGCGATTGAAACCCAGAAGACTCAGGAAGATGTCTATAAGGCTGTCTACAAGGGATTTGTTCCTTTCAAGAAAGAACTTATCCGCGACATTACGGACGAGGATGTAGAGCACCTGCTTCAGATTCCTATCCGCCGCATCTCGCTTTTTGACATCAACAAGAACCGCGAGACCGTAAAGGCAATCAATGACCGTCTCAAGGAAATCGCACGCAAGCTCAAGAACCTTACTTCTTGTGCTGTTGAATACCTTGACTCGATGGTTGAAAAATTCCGCAAGCTTGAAAAGGAAGCTCGGGAAAATGACAAACCATTCAGCCTTGAACGCCAGACGACAGTTACAACCTTCAGTGCAGTTGACGTCAAGACAGTTGTTAAGCGCGACATTCCGCTTCGTTACGATGAGAAAGGCTATCTTGGAACAAAGGTTTCTGGAGGCCGTGAAATCATCAAGGTTACTCCATACGACAGAATCCTCATTGTGCGCAAGACGGGTATCTGGGGAGTTCAGGATGTGGCGGAAAAAACTTTCGTTGACCAGGGAATGTTCTACTGCAACTACGCGGAAAAGGAAATCATAAACAAGGTTCTTTTCACTGTGATCTATCGCGATCCAAAGACACAGCAGTGCTACATCAAGCGTTGCCGAATCGCTGGCTGGATCATGAACCGCGACTACAATTTTGCTCCTGACGGAATGGAAGTCCTTCATGTTGATGCAAGGGAAAAATTCAAGTTTACCCTCAACTATGTAAAGAAGCCTAGAATCAAGACTTTGACCCAGGAGTTCAAGGCTCAGAATTTTGAAGAGAAGGGACTCAAGGCTGGCGGTGTCCGTCTCGATACAAAGGAAGTGGAATCTGTTTCCGTTGAATCTGCAGATCCACAAGGAAACCTCGGTCTATGAGTAAACTTATGCGTCCTGAATATAGACGTATGTATGAAGTCATGAGGCTGCGTCTTGGAAAGAACCTTAGCAAGTGTGTCTTTATCATCCTCATATTCAACCTGCTGCAGTCTTTTCTTTTCGGTCTTACTTTGTCTCCAATTGTGGTATCGTTCAAGACTGAAGTGAATCCTGTGAACTTTGTTTTTTCTGCATTGAGCACAAGCTTTGTGTTTTTCTTTTCATTCCAGTTTTTGTATGGAATCATTTCGTATTTTACCAAATTGATGCTTGCACGCCGTGATGTCATGGGTGTCTTTACTTCTGGACTCAACGACAGGACAAAGCGTGCTCATTTTGTTTCGATGATATTCTCTTTGATCATGGTGGTTTCCGCCTTGCTGGCAGCTGCATTCGTCGTTCTGAACAAGGAAAGAATATTGGCTGTCGGAATGGAGTTTGTTGAAAGCGACACAGAAGAAGCTTTGACGTTAATAAATTCTGCCAGCATCTTTTTGGTGTTCTGTGCAATATTTTTTATCTGTGGAATATTGCTTTCGGTACCGTTTCTTTTTTCATGGAATATTCTCATCGATGACAAGAAAATTTCTGCAGTCGGCGCCTTGCTGAAAAGTTTTTCGCTTATGGTCAGAAATTATTTTCATTACATTGGATTTGTCATCTATGCATGCTTTAAGAATGTGATGTTCGTGTTGATATTCTTTGGAATCAATCTGAATCTATCTGGAAAGGATTCCGTTGCTGCCAATTTATGTGCCATGCTGCTAGGTTTTCTTGCTTTTATCCAGCAATATACGATCATTGCAAAGGTATATACAAGCATTCCGATTTACTATTATTCACTGTTGAGTGTCAACGGAATGATATCCTCCGAAAAAAACGAAAATGAAAGTTCTTCTGAATAATCCAGTAAACGAAATAAATATAAAGGGATCTCGTTTCATTGCTGAAGTTTTTACTGTCACTACGCAGGCAGAAGCCAGGGAAAAACTTCATGAGCAGAAGCTGCGTTATAGTGATGCGACCCATGTATGCCATTGCTTTATCAGCGGTCTAAAGGCAGAGGCGTGCGGTATGAGTGATGATGGGGAACCTAGTGGAACTGCTGGCAGACCTATGCTTGATGTGCTCAAGGGTAGTGGCATCACCAATATATTGGTTACTGTCACTCGTTATTTTGGTGGAACCCTTCTTGGAACTGGAGGTCTGGTAAAGGCGTACGGGGACAGCGTTAAGGAAGTTCTTTCCTTGTGTGAGACAGAAGAGTATATAGAGCGTACGGATTTCTCTTTTGAATGTGACTGGGGAATCTATGAGACAATCAAGCGTAAAATTGAAATTTTCCATATCAGTGATTTGACTGAGAGTTTTGACACTGGAGTAAAATTAAGTGGCAGGATCTATTCTTCTGAAATCGAAGAATTGAAGGAAATGATAAAGAATATTAGCAAAGGAAAAATTACATGCATCTGATATTTGTAAGGCACGGGGATCCTGATTATAAAGCGGATTCTGTTACGGAAAAGGGGAAGAGGGAACTTGAGCTTCTTGCTGATAGATTTGAAGGGTTTGATGCTACTGAATTCTATGTGTCTCCAATGGGGCGGGCACAGAAAACCGCGGAAGCTTGCGTTTCCAAAATTAACGTGGACATGACAAAGCCTCCTGTTCCTGTGACCACTCTTCCTTGGCTTAGGGAATTTTCCTATGACTGTATCGATCCAAAAACAAAGAAAAAGAGACTTTGCTGGGATAACATGCCCCATGATTATTATGAGGAAAAAAAATATCGCAGCGACAAAAACTGGTACAAGACTAAGCTGATGAAAAGTGGAAAGATCGAGGATCACTATAGGGATGTCTGCAGTGGAATAGACGGAATTCTTTCGTCATGGGATTACAACAGGCTTTCAGAGGACATCCCGATCTATAATTGCTTTCCAAATCTTACTCCAGAGGAAGCAAAGGTAGATACCCATCTTGAACAGAAGCAGAAAAATCTTGACCCAAAAAATATAGTGTTTGTCTGTCACCTGGGTGTCATGTTTGCCATCATAAGCCATCTTACAGGAATGAGTCCTGTTCAGCTTTGGCAGGGCTTCTTTGTTGCTCCTTCTTCCGTTACCGTTCTTGGGGCAGAAGAAAGGGTTCCTGGAGAAGTTGTCTGGCGTGTCCAAAGGATGGGGGATGTAAGTCATCTTGAGTGCAACGGAGAATTTGCCTCTGCTTCAGGATTTTTTGGAAATTTCCTTGAGATTTGAAAAAAACACGGGTTGTCAAAAAAGTCAAGAAAATTTTGTGTTATATATTGACTTTATGATTCCATGTTATTATATTCCAAATATCAAAATTTTTTGAAAAGGAGAAAAAAATTATGAAAAAGATTATTGCAGCATTGGTAGCTACAGTAGCAATGGCAACAGCAGCATTCGCAGCTGATGTATCAGTAAGTGGAGCTCTCACTTTCCCTATGTCTTGGATCAACAGCAGTGAAAATTCCAAGTACACAAACAACATGGCTATCGGTTTTGAAGCTGGTTGTGACTACTTCATCACAGACATGTACGGTGTTGGTGTAGATTTTTCATACGAAAGAGTTTTGAGCCAGAAGTATGATGGAAACAAGAACAGCGATGTTAAGCAGGGTGATTTCAACATCTTCGCTGGATGTGCTATCCGCCTCCTCAACGATGATCAGTTTGTTCTCGTTGTAACACCAGGTCTCTCATTCAACTACTCAAATGATAGCGATTCAAAGATGTCTACAACAATGTTCGGTCTTGGTGCTGATGCAAAGTTTGGTTACAAGCTTATGTCTAACCTTACACTTGATGCAGGTCTCTCTGTGGTTTATGATTTCTACGGAAAGGCAAAGTGGGATGGCGACAAGGTTGACGGAACATACAGAGGTTTCGTAGTAACACCAAAGCTCGGAGCAACATACTACTTCTAATCTAGACAGATAGATTGTTGTTAAACGAAAAGGACTATCCGTATCGGATGGTCCTTTTTTTTATGCTTGATTGAAATGAATTAAAAAAAAGCTATGTCTGTAGAAAGTGTTGCTATATGATACGTGGTGGTTGAGGCTCTCGAAACTACCACATATTTTGTGGATGTTGCTTGATCTCGACAGGCGGCATCAAGGAGACTACGTTGCCATGTTCAATCGGCGCAGCAACACTATTTCCGTATATAGCCTAAAAAAATAGAAGGATGCCTTTTGTCAGCATCCTTTCCAATGGATTAATAAATGTCCAGCTTGTAGTTGAGCAGTGTTGAATTTTCCTGAATGTTGACAAGAGTAATGGTAAGTGTGCTCTGACCCTTTGTAAGCAGGATCTTTGCAAGAAGCTGCTTGTCGTTGTCTGGATACATATCCTTTGTTGAGTAGCTTGCGTTGCCGCTGAGGCAAAGCTTTCCTTCTTTTTCGGTGATGGTGTCATAGACGATGGTTTCTGCTGAATCTCCGTTCACTGCTACTATTGTTTTATAGGGAACTGCCTTGTTCTGCCTTAGCTTGTATACGAAGTATGTACCAGGGGCTAGTCTTTTTTCCGTGTTGATGTTGTGGTAGTTTCCGTTCTTGTCCAAAAGATACACGGTACCCGCTTCAAGATGAGGTTCTTTTGCAATGCGTGGCATCAGGATCTTTGGATTGACTGCCGCAAGGTTCTTTCTGTCAAAAACCTTGAATTCAAGTCCGTTGCTTTCTGCTTGCCAGGCGCTGTTTCCGCTTGTTGCAATTTTCCCTTTGGTAGAAATTTTTGTTGCTTCGCCTAGATTCTCCTGAAGGCTGTCGGAATTCAGGTTTGCGTATACTGTTGCAAGTCCATCGCTGTGGGAGACTATTGCCGCTGCACCAAGTGAAGATTCAAACCAGCCGAAGTCATCTGAATGGTCGTCGATAACGGCGATTACACTTCCAGCGTCAGATGAACATACCTCGGCGTCATCCTTGTAGATGACCGATGTGCTGATGTTTCCACCGATCAACTGTCCAAAATCGGATATGATGGTATCGGAGTTTGTTTCCTGAAGAGGCCAGTCAAAGGCACTTGCTCCTGAGGTTGCAAGGAGGGCAAGGATTGCTGTGTATATATATGTCTTTTTCATTTTTACTTCCTTGAAATTGAGATGCGGGAAATCTTGTTGTTTCGTCCGATAAAGAGTGAATTCTTTCTTGTCTGGATGAATGAACTTTCACCAGCAAAACTGAAGCTTGCCATCTGGTGTGTGTTCTTCTCAAGGACTGTAATAGTGTAGGTTGATCTGTCACGGCTTAGGACAAATACCAGTTCATCATCGTCTGAGAATTCAATCTGCGTAATTTTTCCCTTGATAGGAATTTTCTTTGATGTTGAATTGCTCAGGTTGACGATTCCAAGACCGTCCTTGAAATTATAGTAGACGAAATCTGATTTTCTTGTGAACTTAACGAGTGTCTGTCTATTGAGTTGTGATCCAAGATATTCATGATAGATGATTCTTGAATGACCTGAATTTCTTTCTGCCACTACGAATCTTTGATTGTCTTGTCCTGAAACACAGGCTACGATATTGCCGTCTTCAGAAATGTCTGCGCCAAGGATTACCTCGATGTCGCTTCCACCTGGATTGAATTTCTGTGAGACTTTTCCTTCTGAATCAAAGCTGATGATGGAGCCATCTGCGTAACCTGCTACCGTGCCCCCCTTGCTTGATGAAAATGCCGTTAAAGGTGAATAGTTTTCGTATGCCCATTGACGCTCACCAGTAGCACTCAGCTTGGCAAAGGAAGTTCCTCCAGGAAGCATCAGATAGATTCTGTCATCATCGATGAATGGGAAACCAGCTTCCGTGATTGTTCCTGCCTTAGTTCCGTCCGCAAGGAAAAAATCCGTATATGTATTGTTCTGAAGGTAGGTGCAGTACCATTTGTGGGATATGGCGGATTTGAACTGAAAGTCCATGTGGCTGCTTATCCTTCCGTCTTCTGTAAAGTAGCCAAAACTGTTGCTGAGTCTGTAAGGGATAAGGGTATCACCATCATTTGCCTCACGGATATGATGGATGTCTTCGGTCCATTCAGGCGTAAAATGGATCTCAGTTCCCGTAGGGCGCATTGCGAGAATAATGTATAGTATACAGAAGATTGTGACTGAAGGAATCAGGTAGTTTCTTTTTTTCTTATTAAAATTCATATTTTCATTCTATAGAAAAATCCTACAAATTGCAATTTTATGCATCTTTTTGCTATAATATGTGAAAATTTTTTATCGCTACAAGCCAATAGCGAAAAGGAGTAAAAAAATGGCAGAAAAAACTGTTGATCATTCATGCACTTTGGACAAGATCATCTCATTGTGCAAGCGCCGCGGATTTGTATATCAGGCATCGGAAATTTATGGCGGCCAGGCAGGAGCTTGGGATTACGGTCCTTTAGGTGTAGAATTCAAGAGAAACATTCAGAACGAATGGTGGCATTACATGACACAGCTTCATGATGATGTTGTTGGACTTGATTCCGCAATTTTCCAGCACCACACAACATGGAAGGCTTCAGGCCACGCAGATCACTTCTCTGATCCAATGATTGACTGTCTCGAATGTCAGGCACGCCACCGCGCAGACAAAATGATTGAAGACTATGTTGCTGCAAATCCAGACAAGAATCCTGGAAAGCCAGTTGATACAATGACACATGAAGAAATGGAAAACTTCATCAAGGCAAACATCAACTGTCCTGTCTGTGGAAGCAAGGAAAAGAAATATACAGCAGTCCGTGAATTCAACCTTATGTTCAAGACATATCAGGGACCAATTGCTGATGAATCACACCTCATCTATCTTCGTCCAGAAACATGTCAGGGTATCTTCACAGACTTCAAGAGCATCGTTCAGTCTAACCGCATGAAGATTCCTTTCGGTGTTGCTCAGGTTGGTAAGTCATTCCGCAACGAAATCATCTTCAAGAACTTCATTTTCCGTACAGCTGAATTCGAACAGATGGAAATGGAATATTTCTGTAAGCCAGGTACAGAAGATGAAACTTTCGAACGCTGGAGAAAGGACCGCTGGGCATTCTACCTCAAGTACGGTATTCCAGAAAACCAGCTCAAGTGGCACCACCACGACAAGCTTGCTCACTATGCAAAGGATGCTTACGACATCACATACAACTTCCCAATCGGATTTGAAGAAATCGAAGGTATCCACTCAAGAACTGACTTTGACCTTTCACAGCACCAGGAATATTCAAAGAAGGATATGGCATACATCGATCAGGAAGATGGAAACAAGAAGTACATTCCTTATGTAGTTGAAACTTCTGCAGGTCTCAACCGCAACTTCCTTATGTTCCTCTGTGAAGCATACGAAGAACAGAATGTAGCAGAAGCTGGACAGCCAGAAGATTACAGAACAGTTCTTCACCTCCATCCAAAGCTAGCACCAATCACAGTTGCTGTTCTCCCATTGATGAAGAAGGACGGACTTGCTGAAAAGGCAAAGGAAATCCAGAACATCCTTAAGGAAGACTTCGTAACTGACTACGATCAGAGCGGAACAGTTGGTAAGCGCTACCGCCGCCAGGATGAAGTCGGTACTCCGTTCTGCGTAACAATCGATTACGATACCATCCAGGAAAAGAAAGAGGACGGTACTCCTAATCCAGATTTCAATACAGTAACACTCCGCTTCCGTGACTCAATGGAGCAGGTTCGTGTTTCACTTGATGACCTTGTTGCAACAATCCACAAGGAAATCAAGAACTACAAGCCTGTAGTCCGCAAATAACCGGCGGTTAAGAGTAACGAAAATGGAATATGTCGCCCTTGGAAAAACAAACTTAATGGTCAGCCGGTCTTCGTTCGGCGCACTCCCCATTCAGCGGGTGAGTGACGAGCAGGCCGTCGCCATTCTGCGCGCCGCTTACGAGGGCGGCATAAACTTCTTTGACACTGCGCGTGCCTATTCCGACAGCGAGAAGAAAGTCGGCTATGCATTCTACGGCATGCGTAAAGACGTATTCATCGCCACAAAAACAGCCGCAAAGACCGGCGAGGAACTGCAGCGTGACCTTGCCGCAAGTCTTGAAGCGGTGCAGACAGACTACATCGACATTTACCAGCTGCATAACCCGCCGTTCGTGCCTGTTCCGGGTGGAAGCGACGGCCTTTATGATGCTCTCCGCGCCGCAAAAGCTGATGGAAACATCCGCCATATAGGCATTACGAGCCACTCGCTGGAGCGCGCACGTGAAGCCGCCCACTCAGGACTGTACGAGACGGTGCAGTATCCGTTCAGCCTGCTTTCAACTGAAGAAGAAATTGCTTTCGTAAAGGAATGCGCTGACCTTGACGTCGGTTTCATCGCAATGAAAGCGCTGTGTGGCGGCCTTCTGACAAACCTGCCGCTCGCATTGGGGTATCTCCGTCAGTTT
>NZ_JAZUGX010000053.1:0-22511 GCF_045641405.1 Treponema sp. | reverse complement strand
AGGTTCTGATTATTCAACATTAAAAACAAATTACCCTGCATTTGAGTTTGCATATTACTACGGAAAAAATGGACATAATATAACTTCTGGAAGTACTTTTGAAAACGGCTGGTATTTACCGTCAGAGAGTGAATTAAATGACATTTACCAGGCAAATAAAACAGACAATGTAATTGAAAAAGCTCTTGGCGTAACTGGTGGAAATAAGTTTAACGGTTCAAATTACTGGTCGTCGTCCCAGTACGCTTCCTTCGATAGTTACGCTTACGCTCTCAATTTCTACGATGGGGGCTGGTACTTCGACTACAAGTACGGCACCTACGATTATGTTTGTGCAGTGCGGGCTTTTAACTAGCGGAACGCAGTGGAGCGGATTTAACTATTTAACTATTCTGAAAGAAAAAAAATTGAGAAATTTTGCCTTCGGCTTATTTACATCTTGAGGGCATTTTTTTTATCATTTATGGATGATACGTGGTGAAATTATTGTTGTAGATAAAAAAAGGCTCCGCTGCCATGCACGTTACTTGCTAGACTTCACTTTTTATACCCGGTCAATACAAATATCTGGTTTGTATATACCCCAGGTCTATTTTCTATGTATCCAAAAAAATTAACTTTATAACCTTGAAGTGCTGAAATTTCCTTCTCTGTCAGCTCTGAGTCTTCTGGGAATTCAATCTGCAGGTAAACTTCGGGATTGCCATCTTTTGGGGCAACTTTTATGGCAAGCTTTTCAAAGGGCGCATTGCCTAGATAAACCGGAGAGCCAGTGATGGTTTTAGATTTCTTTTTCAGGCCTGAATTTGACATTCCTGCCAGTGAAAACGAAAAAAACATTAAAATTGCAAGGATGCAAAAAATCAATTTTTTCATAAAGTCATTCCTCTTTTTCTGTTAATCAACAATCAGAATGTATTCTTTGATATCAGGTGATACTTCCCCGTAAAATTCTAAAACAAGATCATCAACAGGTGAAGTTCCAAGAGAAGCTATACTGAACTGATTTGGCTCCAGAATAAGTGGACTTGCCTCAGCAGCAGTTGGATTTTTGTAGACTGATTTATAATGCGGTCCTTTATACTGTTTTCCACTACTTACCCAGTCAAAGTTCAAAAGATCAAAAGCTGTCATTGGATATGTATAATCGTTCATGACATGAGAGGTCGATACCACATCACGGTTTGAATACAGTCCTGTCACCATTTCTATTGCTATGTCCCGCAGAACAGATTCTTTTGTGGCTAAAGGATTATGACATCTTACTGTTTCAAGGAAGCCATCAAGTGTTCCACTAGAAGCATTATGTGTAAGCTCATAAATAAAGTCTGGTCCGCCATATTTTTTTGATATAATATAACCAAGCCCATAAGCATTTGCGTAACTCATGGCTGTTGCATTTGGATCTAAAGTATCCCATTTGAAAAACGGGAAAGTCCTGTAAGAAAACATTAAGTGATTGAATCTGTATTTTCCAACTTCTTTATCAGCAAGCCCTAATTTTTTCTGCAAAAGATCTTCGGCAAGCATTGAACACATTTCGTCATACCATGTTTCAGAAACCTTTCCTTTTGCCCTAAACATTCCGTTGTGAATCATGTGCTGGAATTCATGAACTACAGTTGATTGTGTAGCCCCTGGAAAATTATTTGCAAAACCCGAGTCAATGTGAAGAAATTTTCCGCCATTGGAATGTGAGGTTGTGTTGTAAATTTGCTTCCATGGGAAATAATCCCCTCGAGTAAAAAATCCTAATATCCCACTAGACTGAGATTCACTGTAGTCACTTTTAATATCATAGAGCAGAATATTTATTTTTGTTCCGGTAGGACTGCATTCTGCCATAGAATAAGCCGTATTGTCCGCATCAGTAAGATAATCCGATTCTCTTCCAACAATATTTCTTTCAAGTAAAATAGCCTGTTCAAGAATAGTGGCAAGCTTTTTACATATGGAAGCATCCACCTTTTTTCCGCCGGCAGGTTCATTCTCCGCAAGATAATCATTACAAACCCAGACATTGCAGATGTCGCTTTTGTAAACTAACGTAGCCTCTGCCTCGTTGGTGTAATTGGGATCTTCTCCAGTTCCAACATACATTTCCCTGGTATCTCCGATCTGATAGTCAATTGGAGCATGCAATTCAAAAGGATCAGAGTCATCATCTGTTGAACGGGTACATTGAAATTCGCTCTGCAAATCCACATGAATCTGGGGTTCAATTCTTTCAGGTATGCATGAATCATGCTGATCATAAAACAGATTTTCAAATTCCCTTTCAGACAGCAATCGTTCCGGTGATTCTGCCTTAATTTCCCGCAGGTTATATGAATTATCAAACTCAGTGACATATCTTCGTGATTCACCTTTTTGTGATGAAGTATTTACAGTTACCAGGTAGATTTTTTTTCCCAGTATGTCAGAAAGAGAAACTGTGGAGTCTGTAAGCTCAATATATTCTACATTATCTGGAAGCGTATCCTCCAAATTTTCGTCATGTGCCATTGAACAGCCTGCAAACAGCAGAGTCAGGAACAATCCTGTGAATAAGTAAAAATGAATTTTTTCCCCATAAATATGAAATTTCATAGCACCAACCATATTAAATATCAGTCCGTAATGGAAAATTCGCACAGTTTGCCAAGTTCCTTCAGATGCTCGATGAGTGGTGTGTAGATTGTGCCGGCCGGAGATTTTACCGTGTAGTGAAGGAATGTCTGCTTGGAAACGATTACACGGCTCATGTTCATGTCACTGATGATAAGGCCGTGTTTTTCTATAGTTTCCCTGATCTTCTTAAGGTCAAGATCATCGCCCTCATAGCAAAGGTGCACTGTCTTGCTTTTTGCAGCAGGAAACCATTTTGCCTCTATCCTTTCAAGTCCAACAAGAAGAACAAGTACAAGGAAAAGTGAAACACCGACCTGAATGTAAAGGCCCGCACCGATTGCAAGCCCCATGGAAGCGGAAGTCCAGATTACTGCTGCGGAAGTAAGCCCCCGGATGTTAAGTCCTGTCTTCATGATGGCTCCACCACCAAGGAAACCTATGCCGCTTATTACACCGGAAGCAATTCTTGTAGGGTCTCCCCTTCCGATTGGAGCAAAAACTTCATTTGTAGCCATGAAGGAAGAAAGCAATGAAAGCAGAGCGGAAGAAACACAGATAAGGACAAGGGTCTTGAGTCCTACAGCATGATTGTGGCTCTTTCGCTCAAGACCAAGCAAAAATCCACATAGGACAGCAAGAAGAAGTTTAACCAGACTTTCTGTGACAAAATTCCACTCCATGTTTTACCCCTTCCTTATCTTCTGAACAATCCGAATTTCTTGTGCCCGCTTTCTACCTTAGGTTTTTCGCCAGGCCTTACCCAGGAAACATCCTTTCTGTCCGTTGAATCTGGCGAAACATAGGCATCAAGGTAAGAAGAAAGCCATCTTCCAGTCTCGTCGTCGCGGCGGAAACCTTCCATGGAACTGTCACCGCGGACAATGATCACATCAACAAAGATGGAGTCGCTGCAAACGGCGGCAATGTTTTCTGCAAAGGAAGCAAAGGCTGCGGCTCCTGCGGCAACCAAAGGAGATGCTATTGGGCTCAAACCGTCCTTAACGGCAGGATTTTTTAAAACATCGATTCTGTTTGGAGTTTCTTTTAAAAGGAAAACAAGCCTGCCTTTTCCTTCGGAAGTTTCCCTCCTCTGGAATGCGTTCAGAACTTCAAGGGCAAGATACTGGTAACCTGCAATCATATCGTCGCAGCCACGGACAATTTCTTCCGAGTCCATCTTTTCTGCCTTTGATGCATACCATTCCTCATCAAAATAAAGGACCGCCTCGTCCATTCTTCCAAAAATGGTGGATGTCTGGAGAACAAGGGATCTTGCAGACAAAGGAGATGACTTGTTCCATTCGATGGTGCACATTCCGCTTTTTGCTTCCTGTGCCTTTTCTTCTTCGTATGCTACCTGGTTTGCCTTGCGTTCGGCAATAGTAAGTCTCTTGGTCTCTTCAGAGTCGGCAATGTTTCCTGAAACTATGATATTTCTCCCCGAAAATGCAATTCCATCAGTGAAATTGCTTGCTTCAGGCATGTTTTTTCCTGCAATAAGAATCGTTTTGGACATGGTCTAAGTATACCATAAATTTGAATTTTTTCACTATGCGTGTTATGCTTTTTTCAATGAAGTCTATTCTATTATCTACTATAAAAGTAATTGTCGCCCACCTTCTTACACTGCTTTCCATAAGCATTGGTGGCGCAATTCTCTACATGATATTCAACATGTGCTCCACTCTTGTGGCAGGACAGGGATTTGCAGCCTTCAACCTGGCTTTCTTCATCCAGGGATTTTTCCTTACGCTGCCCTTTGTTTTTGCCTTGAGCGCTGCTTTTGTTGCCTTCTATTCAATCAGAAACAAGGACATCTCGACTGTCGCCATGATCGTGTTCTCGGTGATCTACATGGGCCTATGGATTTTTATTCAGCCTGTGGTGATCAAGAAAGGAATCCAGAAAGCTTCAAAATCATCATATGTGATCAAGAGGGAGCCTCTTTCTTCAGGCTATTTCAGAAATGTAACCGACAGATACGTGTTCTATTATTCTTCAGTCGATGAAGAAAATCTTGCTTCTGGTGTATGCATGGACAAAAATGGAGTTTCCCAGAATGTCTATACATTCAAGGACATGGAGCTAGCCGATACGACAGCTTTCTTTACGGATTCCCTCATCCAGTCTTCAATCGATATTCCTGCCGTGACAAAGCTTGCGATCACGGGAATCAACAGATACATAGGAGTCATAACCTTTGCATGCTCAGGAAAGAAAATGGAATGGATTCTGTTTTCATCCCTCGGTCTTGCGCTGGTATCCCTCGTGTTCATGAGGGGCTTCTCCAAATGGAGATTCATAAATGTGGTTTCCATACTTTCCATTTCAATCGGAATCATCGCAATAAACGTGAACATGCTTTCATATGGAAGGCTTTATTTCATGACTGAAAGGGTGAATTCCCTTTTTGCCTTTGCACCAAAAAACTCCAACTTCCTTCTTTTCATTGTGAATGTTGTGCTTGCCGCAGCCTTCATTGTTCTCGGACTCATCTTTACCTCAAGGAACATGGAAGATGACGCCCGCGCAGGACTTAATTTCGGAGACGACGAATGAAAAAGACGATAATCATACTTTTGATCTATGCCCTTCTGACTTACCTTATCATAATGGGCTGCGTAAACGCTTTCCTCGATCTTCCAGTCCTAATCAAGGGAACGGAAAAAGCATATAAGATGACGGCAACGACACTTGGATTTTTGACCTTGCTTCCACCGATCGTAATGAGCGGTTTTTCCGTTGCCTGTGCCGTTACATGGAAAAAATCCGACAGCCTTAGCCGCAAGCGCTTTACTCAGGGAATGTTCGACCGCTTCAGGATGGTCTTCATCATCTCGATCGCCCTTGTCTTCATCCTTTCCCTCAACGAAGAAATTTTCGTATCTTCATTCAAAAAGAAACTGCAGCGGATGGAAAAGGCTCCTGCTGAACTTTCTGAGACGATAGAAACCACAAGCAAACTCCTTGAACAGGGACATCCATACCTTGCACTTCAGTTTGCAAAACGAGCGGTAGAGATTGCACCTACAAGCCAGGATGCGCTCTCCATGCTTAAAATCGTTCAGGATGAAGTTGATCTTGAACACGACAGGGAAATCTACAAAAAAATAATCGACAAGGAAAACCGTGTCGTAAAGCCTATCCATGAGAGGAATGCGGGTTACACAATCCTTCAGCTTCTGGACATGTCGCGTGAAGCAGCAGAAAAAAAGCAGTGGTTCAATTCGCACTATTGGGCACAGCTTGCCGTTGATGCCTGCGATGGAACGAACACAAATCTTTCCGCAGCCACGGAAGCCGCCAACTATGCCTGGAGACAGCTTCAACTCCCTGTTGAATTCGACAACTCCGAGGAACGGGAATACTACAAGACAAAGCGCGAAGGCTACAGAGCCTTTACCAGCGGTGATACCCTGAAGGCCTATTACATTTTCCTTGGACTTGCCAATTCAGACATTGAGAACTGCAAGGATCCTGATGTAAAGCGATTCTTTGAGCTTGCGAAGGAAGATATCGAGAATAAATACTTCTTCCTTGACGAAACTGAGAACATGAAGGAACTTGCCGACAGCAGCAACATCTACTTCAGCCTTGATTACCCTAACGGAACAAGCAACGTTTTCTACATTTCAAAGGCAATGGACATCAAGCGCGACGGTGGACTTGTACGCTATCTTGAAAACCTCAATGTAATCCACTATGACGCAAACGGAGATTTCAGGTATTCATTCAATGTTCCTTATGCAAAGGTAACGGCACAGCCAATCTCTGAATTCGATTCCAAATTCCATGCTGTCCTTGGAATCAACAAGAAATGGAAAAGCGTTCCTGTAATCACACTGCAGGCAGTAGACCGCATCACAGAAGGAATCATTTCGCGCCCTGAATACACCTTCAGCAGAACTGGACTTCCAGAAGAAATCATATCGGAACTCAAAATGAGGGATCTTTCAGGAACACACGGAGCAACAGATGTGGTGTACTTTAAAAGTGTTCCACGGTCAACAACCATGATTCTTCCAATGCCTTACTCTGACTTCCATCTGATCAACCAGGCTTCTTCTGGTGCTGAGAACATGACACTCCTCGCTCTCAACAGGTTCCTTCCAGATGCTGTCGAATACGGTTTTTCAAAGGAAGTCTTTACGGAAAATCTTGTACAGCGACTTACATATCCGTTCATCATTTTCATCATGCTGATTTTCTGCGCTTGCCTTGGATGGAGCTACAGAATCGACAATCCTAAGCAGCTGTTCCGCTTCCGTTGGGTTCTCCTTATTCCAGTACTTGGAACATTGACTTTGTTCATCTACAGTGCCGTAAGATATCTGTTCGTAATGGCAAACTATGTATTCGTAGGCCTTTTTGGAACCACAGCAATTCTAGTTGCCGTCATATCCTATATCGTAATCCTGTTTGGAGTTTCATTGCTTTTCCTTTCCAAGAAGAGCTGATTTCAGGATATGAGGTTCATCCATTGAATGGGATGATGCATATCCTCAAGGAGACTTCATGCTGAAAGAAATTGAAAACAGGCGTTCCATCAGAAAATACCTTGAGAAAGATGTTCCAGATGAATTGCTGAAGGACATAATCGAGGCAGCCCGTCTTGCTCCTTCCGGCCACAATGTCCAGCCTTGGAAATTCATCATCCTCCGGGGTGAAAGAAAAGCAGAAACAATCACAGCTTTTGAAAAAGGACTTGAGCGAGAAAAAGGCAACGACAAATTCCTTGAAGGCTGCACAAAGGAATTCCCATTTGCAACCCATACTCTACGCCTTATGAAGGCAGCTCCTGTAATCATTGCAGTCCTTTGCACACGCGGAAAAAATCTTGGGGAAACCATGTCAGTCGACCAGCACATGACACAGCTCATAGACATGATGTCGGTTGGAGCCGCAATTGAAAACCTTCTTCTTGAAGCAAATTCAATTGGTCTTGGAACCTTGTGGATAGGAGCACATTTTTACGCCTATCCTGAGCTTAAGGAAGTTTTAAAAACTGAAAACTTGATTGCAGGTTTCATAAATGTGGGCTGGCCTGATGAAAACCCCAAACCACGCCCACGAAAACCTTTTGATGAAATCTGTGGGTAGGCATTTTCTCATGATGTTTCAGCTTTCCAGCAGATGAATTCCATTTCTTCTACGCTTTTGTTGATTTTGTAAACGAAAGAAATAAAATCAATCAGATAAACAAATATAAGCCCCAATAGCCCAAATAGAAAGTTTTCATAAAACATTCCTATAAACAGCATCAGCAGACTAATACCAATTCCTTTGATTCCATAAAATTCATTTATAAAAGTCAGCCTTACATTGCATTGGGTTTCATCGCCGAGAATCTTGCAGGAAAACCGATCAAAGGCATTCTTCTTCTCAAGGGAATTCAACCCAATGAAAAACTCACCGTTTATATATTCTCCATTCAAAGGCTTAGTTTCATCTGGGGAATAGAAATGCTGACGATTTTCTATATTTCCCATAATTGCATCTGTGATTTTTTCAGCAGAACAGTTGGCTTTTATAGTTATTACCTTTTTTCTGGAAAATGCAAAATACATGGCTTTAATCTATTCTCAAATCTATTTTAACCCGTCAACAGCACGGATTCTTTCCAATAGCGGTGGGTGGCTATAGTTGAACACCGAATAGATTTTTGGCGGAACAATTTCCGAAAGATTTTCCTTGTTGAGCTTGATCAGGGCCGTAGACAATGGAGTTCCTGTTCCGCACATATCCTTTGAATATCTGTCTGCCTGGAATTCGTCACGACGGCTTGATGCGTTTGAAATCAATGAAGCAAGGCTGTCAAAACCACCGAAGGAAAGACCAAGAAGGAAGATTCCCACAAACTTGAGGGCGGCAAATCCGTTACTGGTATCAAATCCAAATCCCGTATAAAGTGAATCATTCCTGATCAAAACGCTCACGGCAAAAAGGCAGGCAAAGATGACAGGAATCATTACGCACATTCTTTTTGTAATGTGGTGGTGCTTGCAGTGTCCAAGCTCATGGGCGAGGACTGCAACAACTTCTTCCGTTGTAAGTTGATTAACGAGGGTATCATAAAGAACGATGCGCTTGTTTTTTCCAAGGCCCGTAAAATATGCGTTGCTGTGGTTGCTTCTCTTTGAAGCATCCATTGTAAAGATTCCACTTGTCTTGAAACCTGTCTTTGCAAATAGAGCTTCGATCTTAGTCTTAAGTTCTCCGTCTTCAAGAGGAACAAACTTGTTGAAAAGAGGTGCAATCCAGATTGGATACACATAGCTTAAACCCAAGGCGATTGCAAGATAGACAAGACCAAAGTAAAGCCACCAGAGCTTTTCAAAATGTCCGATGAAGGCAACGGCTGCAAGAATGAGTGGAACAGCAATAAGAAGAGAAACCAAAGTTTCCTTTATGCTGTCCAGAATGTACATCTTTAATGTCATGTTCGAAAAACCGAATTTCTTTTCGATCTTGAATTCGCGGTAAAGATTAAAGGGAATCATGAGCACTGTTGAAGGAATGCTTGAAAGGAAAACAAAAAGAAGGATTGTAAGGTAAACATTGTTTGTCCAGTTCCATGAAAGATTGAAAACAAGAACATAAAATCCACTTAAAACGAGTGCCAGGGAAATTGCAAGATTCACAACATTTTTGGGAATCCAGAAGAAATACTTTGCATCTTCGTAGGCGCAAACCTGCTTCAGTTTTTCTTCATCAATATGGCCTTCAAGCTCCTTTGGAACTTCCGTTCCGTGCTTTTTACGGAATGACCAGTCAGTGAATTCCAAAAGCTGGTTGATGAAAAAATCATAGAAAGTTCCTGCAAGAAACAGAATCACAAAAATATTTGAATAGTTCATGTTTTAGTTAGTCTCCTCGTAAACCAATTTACCTGCGAGGAAAGTCTTGAGGATTTTTCCTGTAACCTTCTTCCCTTCAAGTGGAGTGAATTTTCCCTTGCTTACAAAGTCAGCACCGCTAACAGTCCACTTCTTGTCTACATCAACAAGAACAAGGTCTGCATCATAGCCTTCCACAAGCAAGCCTTTGTTTTTAAGTCCAAGAAGTCGGGCAGGATTTGCGCTCATGAGTTTTGAAAGCTGCTTTAGCGAAACCTTGTTTTCCTTGCAGAGAACCGTGTTGCAGACTGCAAAGGCAGATTCGATTCCGCTGAACCCTGGAGCACCGTTTTTCTTGTCCTCGGCCGTATGAGGCGCATGGTCTGTTCCAATGCAGAAAGCCTTTCCTTTCTTGAGGGCCTGAATCAATTCAAGTCGGTCATCCTTTTTTCTAAGAGGTGGATTTACGATGTTGAAGATTACAGGAGCCTTTCCGCTTTCAAACCAGATGTGGTGTGGTGTAATCTCGTAGGTAACATTTACGCCGTCCTTTGCCGCAAGCTCCGCTGCCTTTACGCAGTGGGCAGTACTTACATGGCAAAGATGGATGTGGCATCCTGCAGTCTTTGCAAGGCGAAGGTTTCTGTCTGTTGCCGAATCTTCTGCACAGGCAAGAATTTCATCAGCCTGATTAAGCAAGGCAGCCGCTTTCTTTGGATCCTTGGATTTTATCTTGAGGGCTTCCATTCTCAAAGGTCTGGCAGATGCTGCAAGGAATGGATCTTCGCAATGGCAGCTTACTATGATTTTTTTTGCGGCGGCCTTTTTCATTGCCTCAAGCATCAAGGCGCTGTCCATGACTTCCTTTCCATCTTCTGTAATTACAGGAACAACTTTTGGATCAAGCTTATAAAGATGAGAAATTGTCTTTCCGTCAAAATCCTTTGTAATCGAAACCGACTGGATTACATTGCAGAAACCCGCTTTCTTTGCCTTGTCGTTGTTTTCCTTTGCCATAGCCTGACTTGAGCAGACTGGATTTGTATTCGGCATGAGGACAACGGTACCAAAGCCACCCTTTGCGGCAGCCTTGCTTCCAGTGATTATGTCTTCTTTCTGTGTAAGGCCTGGATCACGGAAGTGTGCGTGGGTATCGATGAAAGATGGCATGAGTACTGCACCCTTTGCATCGACTTTTTCTATCTTTGGATTTTCATCACGGAGCATTTCCTTTACGGTCTGCTTGCCTGGAAAGCAGTCGATTTTTCCGTCTTTAATGATTACGGCAAATCCCTTCTTGTCCATTGTTTCATCAACAAGACGGGCATTGTAAATGAGAATTGTATTGTTCATACAGATGATTATATTTTTATTCAGTCAAAAATGCTACATTGATTATGCCAGTGGCAAAAGTATAAAAAATAGGGCTGCCCAAAAGTATGCTCGGCGATTGAGTCAGACTTAAATACTTATTGGACAGCCCTTATATAAAAAAGGATTTTCTTAGAACTTCTTGTTGTTAAGAATTACAAGGGCGGCAATTACACCTGGAACCCAACCGCAACAAGTCAAAAGGAAAACGATGAGCAGCGATCCACAGCCCTGATCCAAAACAGCAAGTGGAGGAAAAAGAATACAAAGCAAAACTCTCAATACACTCATGCTTATCCTCTCTTGTAAAGGTCGTCGCAGTAAACGCAGCGATATTCTTTCTTTGATGGATTTGTAAGGCGGAACTGTGGAGTTACATAAGTTTCCGTAGCAGTAATGCAGCGTGGATTCTTGCACTTGATTACGCCTTCTACTTTTGGAGGAAGCTCCATCTTTATCTTACGAACAATCTTTGAGTCCTGAATTACATTGACGGTAATGTTTGAATCGATGAAGCCAAGAATGCTGTAATCGATGTTGATGATGTTGTCGATCTTGATGATGTCCTTCTTTCCGCTTTTACCTGAAGAAGCATTCATGATGAGGGCAGTTGCAAAATTTGCCTTATCAAGACCAAGCCAGTTGAAAACACGCCAGCCAAGTCCCGCCTGAATATGGTCGATTACCAGTCCGTTTTTTATTGTATCTACATTAAGCATTTATTACCTCTCTAATTTCTATTGAAAGCATCGTTGCAGAATTCATTATAATTGCCTTCGTCGATGCTGTTCAAATAAAAGTGGTGGGACGCAGGAATGAAGGGGAAGGAGGGGCCCGCCAATAAGGAACATCGCCTTTATTGACAAAGCGGGAGGTTATCCATTGCCCTTCATTCCGTCGCTGGGACCCACCTTTGTTTTATACCTGCATCGACGAAGGCATATATTTTTACAGTGCTCCTGTAACTTTTGCGATGAGTGACATACGGGCATACATTCCATATTTTACCTGCTTGAAGTATGCAGCTCTTGGATCGTCGTCTACTTCTGGTGCGATTTCATTTACGCGTGGAAGCGGATGGAGAACGATCATGTCTTTCTTTGCCATCTTCATCTTTTCGCGGTCAAGGATGTAGCTGTCCTTAAGGCGGATATAATCCTGCTCGTTGAAGAACCTTTCCTTCTGAACGCGTGTCATGTAAAGGATATCAAGATCGCCGATGACATCTTCAAGTCTTTCCGCAGTAGTGAATTCGATTCCTGCTGGCTTAAGGAGGTCTTCGGTAATGTATTCTGGAACCTTAAGTTCTTCAGGACTGATGAAAACAAACTTGTTGTTCTTGTAGCGGCTCATTGCCTGTGTAAGGGAATGAACTGTGCGTCCAAACTTAAGGTCTCCACAGAAACCGATTGTGTGTCCTTCGAATCCACCCTGAAGGGCACGGATTGTCAAAAGGTCTGTAAGTGTCTGTGTCGGATGGCTGTGTCCACCGTCACCTGCATTGATGACTGGAACCGGACTGTACTGGGAAGCAAGGAGGGCAGCTCCTTCCTTTGGTGTGCGCATTGCGATTACATCAACATAGGAACTTACTACGCGGATTGTATCTGCAAGGGTCTCTCCCTTTGTACCGCTTGTAACATTTGCATCAGCAAAACCTTCTACGGTTCCGCCTAAATGAAGCATGGCAGCTTCAAAAGAAAGCCTTGTTCTTGTGCTTGGCTCAAAAAAAAGTGTCGCAAGAATTTTCCCGCGACACACATCTTGAAAAGATTTAGGATCAACAATCATCTGTTCTGCCAATGAACAAATCTCATCGATTTCAGCGACTGACAGATTAGTTGGCTCAATAACATGCCTTCCTGTTAACATATGGACCTCTCAAATAATTTTCAAGAGTCTATCATAATAATCGACTTTATAAAAGGCATATGAATTGAAAACTGTCATTTTGATTCAAGCCGGATGGGATCACTCAAAATCGCGCCTTGTCTTTGCCCAATCCTGCTTGTACTGTTCCTGGTCAGTTGCAATTTTATCCTTAAGGAGAGTCATGCAGTTTTCATAGAGCATTTCATAAATTTTTGGAAGAATCGCCTGCATTGCAACAGGTTCAAGTCCCTGGGCTCCAGATGATTGGATGAACATGAAAACAAAAAGATCATCAGCGCCATTGTTCACAGGGCGGTTCATAAAAAGAACGGCACTGGTCCTTACATGGGAGCCCTTGATGGTCATCTGGATTCCGTCGATTCTTTCGTACAAAGGAATTTCCAGCATTCCGTGTGGAAGCACAAATGAAAAATGACTCAGGGAAATGTCCTGCAGCTGCCCTTTGTAGGAATTCTTATTGAAAACAAAATCAAAGGTACTGTTCTTATTGCATAGAGCACGAACCTGCTTGCGGCGTCCCATGGCCTGATTTGCATACAGAACCTTTTCGATGATGCCGAAATTGTTTCGCTTCTGGTATTCAAGCTGAATGCACCCGCACATGATACCGATGTCAAAAAGATAGACCTTCTCTATGACTGGTTTTTCATCCTTGTTCTGCCTTTTTGTAAACAGAACTCCGATAAGAACCTTGCCTTCATACTTGGAATTGATTTTTCTGATGAATTGGGACCAAGTCTCTCCATTTGGTGGAGGTGAATCTATATTGAAGAAAAGAATCAGATCATTAAAGGATTCATAAAGATAGTCGATGTAATTTTCCAGGGAGAAGTTTGGAATTTTTCCAATAAAATATGCTTCAAAACCGTCAATGAGGTATTCTTCACAGAAATTTTCAGGAAGAAGAGAAGTATCAGGCTGAATGAAAAAAGTCTTGCGTCCTGCAGCAATGGCATTTGTCTGTTCGCTCAATTCTATATCCCCCGTATCTTAAAATTATAATGTGACAATTCCAAAATTTCAATTTTTACTTTTAAACACCTGCAATAATTGAAACTATAGAAAGTTTTCTATATTATTAGGGAACTATGGAAAAATTAAAGATTTTGCTGGCAAAAGGCCGCATTTACGAATCAGTTTATGAACTCTTGAGCGATGTTGGAATTTCAATTCATCTTCCAGACAGAACTTATTTCCCTGTTACAAACCAGGAAGACTTGGCATTCCAGGTTGTAAAGCCACAGATTGTAAGTGCACTTCTTGCAGGCGAAAAGGCAGATGTTGGATTCAGCGGAAAGGACTGGGTCTACGAAAACGGCGTTGAAGACGATGTTGTAGAAATCATGGACTTTGGTTTTGATCCTGTCCGCATTGTTGCTGCAGTTCCAGAAAACGTAGACTACAATGCTCTTCTCAAGAAGCCTGTAACGATTGCAACTGAATACCAGAACCTTACAAAGAAATATATCTCAGAAAACAACATCGATGGCACTGTGTTCCGCACATGGGGAACTTCTGAAGGATTCGTACGCGACAGTGATGATTCTGAAGCACAGATTCTCATAGACAACACTTCAACAGGTTCTTCCCTCAAGGCAAACCGACTCAAGATCGTTGATACTTTGATGACATCTTCCACCAGAATGTATGCATCAAAGAAAGCTATGGAAGATCCTGCAAAAAAGCAGAAGATTCTGGAACTTAAGATGCTCTTTGAGGCAGTACTCAATGCACGCTCAAAGGTAATGCTCGAAATGAATGTTGCAGAAGACAAGTTTGAAGCCCTCGTTAAGGGAACTCCTTCAATGAAGAGCCCAACAGTAAGCCCTCTCTTTGGTGGAAACGGTTACGCTGTAAAGATCGCCGTAGAAAAGAAAGAAGTGCCAGTTCTTCTTCCAAAGCTCAAGTCTCTCGGTGCAACAGACATCGTTGAATATGAGCTCCGCAAGGTAATGGCATGAAAAATTGACCTCCTGTCAATTTTTCATGCAGAGGTTTGATTCTCAAACCTCTGGCCACTGCATTGCTTAACCGATGACGCGCCATCCGTGGCGCTACGCTTACGCGGTGAAGTGTTGCTTGCCCTATGCAGATGCTGAAACAAGTTCAGCATGACAAATGGGTACTGAAGACCGTCCTTTTTAGGGCGGTTTTTTATTTCCTTTAAATCTATACCCCTATCATTTTTTGATCTACCCTTCGTGGTATTATTTTTTTGAACATTCAAAATTGGTGTTTTACTATTATTTGATTAAAATTATTAGTGTACTTTGTTCAAATACACAAAAGGGGGATTTTATATGGTTACAATTAATGAATTTTGCGGACAGGAAAATGGATATTCTCGTTCCATTACATTGAGAAACAAGTTGATTCCAATAGGAAGGACTCAGGAAAATCTAGACAAAATTAATCTGTTGGATAATGATAAGAAGAGGGCTGATTCCTACAAGCAGGTTAAAGATCTTATTGATGATTTTCATCGTGCTTTTATTCAGGATGTTTTAAGCAAGGTTTCTTTTGAATGGGGGCCTCTATATGATGAATTTGATTTATTTCAAAGTCAGGCAGATAAAGTAAATAAGGCAAGAATAAAAATAGATTTGCAAAAATTACAGTCTGTAATGAGAGGAAAAATTGTAAAACAGTTCACTTCTGATGCAAGGTATAAGAAACTTTTTGCGAAAGAATTACTCTCGGAGCTTTTACCAGAAATTATTAAGAGTGCAAAAACCGAAGAAATTACAGATAAGCAAGATGCGTTGAAAGTATTTGATAAGTTCAGCACATATTTTACTGGATTTCATGAAAACAGGAAAAACATGTATAGCGACGAAGAAAAGTCTACAGCTATCAGTTTTAGAATTGTAAATGAAAATTTTCCTAAATTTTATGCCAATGTTAAACTTTTTGAAAAACTTCAGAAAGAATTTCCAAACATTATAGAAGAAACTGAAAAGTCTCTTGCCTCATATTTAAATGGAAAAAAACTTAAGGATATTTTTAATCCAGAATCCTTTAATCAAGTGCTTACTCAGACCGGAATTGATTTTTATAACACTGTGATTGGTGGTATTTCTGCAGGAGCAGAGAAGATTCAAGGTTTGAATGAAAAAATAAATCTTACCCGGCAGCAACTTCCAGATGCAGAAAAAAATAAACTTCGTGGAAAAATGGTTGTGCTTTTTAAGCAGATTTTAAGTGACCGGGACACCGCTTCTTTTATTCCTATAGGCTTCGAAAATAACGATGAAGTTTATGATACAGTTCAGAAATTCAAAAAAGAAACTTACGATTCTGTAGTTTCACTTGTAAAGGAAGCTTTCAGTTCAGATAATGATTATAATCTTGAAGAAATTTTTGTTCCTGCAAAAGAACTTACAGCATTTTCACAAGCCATTTATGGTCACTGGTCTGTATTGAGCCAGGGATTATTCCTGATTGAAGAAAGTAAAGCTAAGAAAGGATTTTCGGAAACTCAGGCAGAAAAAGTAACAAAAGAAATTGCCAAAAAAGACTATTCTCTTGCAGATCTTCAGAAGGCTTACGAAAAGTATTGCGAAAAAAATGAAGAACAGGTGACTCTTTCTGCAAAAAATTATTTTACCCTCAAAAATGAAGATGAAATGATTCTTTCAAAAATCAACACGGCATACGCTGCAATTGATTTTGAATCTAAGAAAAATCTTCAGGCAGAAAAAGATTCTGCAACTCCAATTAAAGAATTCCTTGACGAAGTTCAGAATCTTTACCATTACCTTAAAATGGTTGATTACCGTGGGGAAGAACAGAAGGATTCAGCTTTCTATTCAAAACTTGACGAGATTCTTACAAAACTTTCTGAAATTGTTCCTTTGTATAATAAGGTGCGTAACTTTGTAACAAAGAAAGTTGGGGAAGTTAAGAAGTTCAAACTGAATTTTGATTGTCCGACATTAGCTGATGGGTGGGATGAAAATAAAGAATCAGCAAATGATGCCATCTTGCTAAAAAAAGATGGTAAATATTATCTTGGAATATTCAATCCAAAAGATAAGCCAAAATTTTCTAAAGAAGAATGCACAGAAGATTCTTGCTATGAAAAGATGGTTTATAAACAGTTTGACGCTATGAAACAGATTCCAAAGTGTTCAACTCAAACAAAAGTTGTGAACACTCATTTTTCTTCAGGTTCTAAAGAAGATTTGATATTAAATGATAAAAAATCATTTATAAAAGATCTAATTATTACTAAAGAAATTTGGTTTATGAATAATTCTGTTTGGGATGGCGAAAAGTTTATAGAAAAAAAGAGTAAAGATGATAAAAGATTTAAGAAATTTCAAATAGGCTATTACAAAGAATCAGGAGATTTAGATGGATATAAAGAAGCATTATCTAAATGGATTGATTTTTGTAAGGATTTTCTACTTTCTTACAAAAGTTCTGCCATCTATGATTATGACTTCAAAAATTCAGATGAGTATGAAAGTCTTGATGAGTTCTATAATTATTTGAATTTAATTTGTTATAAAATTTATTTTGTAAATGTTTCTGAATCAAAAATCAACTCCCTCGTAGATTCCGGTAAACTTTTCCTTTTCCAGATTTACAACAAAGACTTTGCAGAAAAATCTACAGGCAAGAAAAATATGCATACTCTTTATTGGGAAAACCTTTTCAGTGAAGAAAATCTTAAAGATATTTGTTTAAAACTTAATGGAGAAGCAGAACTTTTCTATCGTCCTGCTAACGAAAACATAAAGCATATAAAACACGAAAAGGGATCAATTCTTGTTAACCGTACAACTTCAGACGGTAAATCAATTCCAGAAGAGATTTATCAGGAAATTTATCAGTTTAAAAATAAGATGAGGGAATCAATTTCTGAAGAAACTCAACAGTTGCTGGATTCGGGAACTGTTGTATGCAAGGAAGCAAAACACGAAATTACAAAAGACAAACACTTTACAGAAGCAACTTATCTTTTCCATTGTCCAATTACAATGAATTTTAAGGCTCCCGAAATTACAGGAAGAAAATTCAATGATCGTGTTTTGGAAGCTCTAAAAGCAAATCCAGATGTAAAAATCATTGGGCTTGACCGTGGCGAGCGACATCTTATTTACCTTTCACTTATCAATCAGAAAGGTGAAATTGAAATGCAGAAAACTTTGAATCTTGTTGAACAGGTTAGAAATGATAAAACTGTAAAAGTAAATTATCAGGAAAAACTTGTTCAGAAAGAGGGAGATAGAGATAAAGCCCGCAAAAACTGGCAGACAATCGGCAATATCAAGGAACTTAAGGAAGGTTATCTTTCTAATGTAATTCATGAAATTGCAAAACTGATGATCGATAACAATGCCATTGTCGTAATGGAAGATTTGAATTTTGGTTTTAAACGGGGTCGTTTTGCTGTTGAACGCCAGGTTTACCAGAAGTTTGAAAATATGCTTATTGAAAAACTGAATTATCTTGTATTCAAGGATAAAGCAATTACAGAACCAGGTGGAGTTTTGAATGCTTATCAGCTTACAGATAAATCTGCAAATGTAAGTGATGTCTATAAGCAATGTGGTTGGCTTTTCTACATTCCTGCAGCTTATACTTCAAAGATTGATCCTAAGACTGGATTTGCAAATCTATTTAATACAGCAGGTCTCACAAATGTTGAAAAGAAAAAAGGTTTCTTTGATAAGTTTGATGGAATCAGATATGACTCTAAAGAGGATTGCTTTGTATTTACTGTGGATTATTCAAAATTTGGTGACAATGCAGACTACTTCAAGAAATGGGATATCTATACTCGCGGAGAAAGAATTGTTTACAGCAGAAAAGAAAACAAGACTTTCACTGTAAGTCCAACAGAAAACCTCAAAAAGAAGTTTGACGAATTTGGAGTGAACTGGCATAACGAAGAAAACTTTATTGATTCACTACAAACTGTACAGGCAGAAAAGGCAAATGCTTCTTTCTTTGATGAACTGCTGAGGTCTTTCAACACTACCCTCCAGATGCGAAATTCAATCCCAAACAGTGAAATAGACTATCTGATTTCTCCTGTAAAAGCTGATGACGGAACTTTCTTTGACAGTCGTGAACAGCTTGCTTTTGGAAAAGAAGCAAAACTTCCTGTTGATGCTGATGCAAACGGTGCATATCACATTGCATTAAAAGGTTTGTATTTGCTTCAAAATGATTTCAATCGTGATGAAAAAGGCGTGATTCAAAACATCAAGAATGTTGACTGGTTCCGTTTTGTTCAGGAAAAAGAATATAAACTGTAGGAGTTCCAATGTCAGAAAACACACAGATTAAGCTTTTTGAAGAAAAAAAAGTCCGATCAGTTTGGAATGAAGAAGAGCAGCAGTGGTATTTTGTTGTAGTTGATGTAATTGAAATATTAACAGATTCAAAAAATCCTACTGATTACATCAAAAAGATGAGAAAAAGAGATCCTGTACTTTCCGAAGGGTGGGGACAACTTGTCACCCCCCTTGCTGTTCAAACTGCTGGTGGAACTCAAAGAATAAACTGTGCCAGCGTAAAATCCCTTTTCAGAATCATTCAGTCCATTCCTTCTCCAAAGGCAGAGCCCTTTAAGCAATGGCTTGCCCAGGTGGGATATGAACGAATGCAGGAAATTGAAAATCCTGAATTAGCTCAGGAACGGATGAAGGAAATTTACGAAAAGAAAGGTTACCCAAAAGACTGGATTGATAAACGCTTACGTGGAATTGCAATCCGCCAGAATCTGACAGATGAATGGAAAGAACGGGGAATTACACAGGAAAAAGATTATGCAATTTTAACTGCCGAAATTTCAAAGGCGACTTTTGGAATGACTCCTTCTGAATACAAAGAACATAAAGGGCTTACAAAGAAAAATCAGAATCTTCGAGATCATATGACCGACCTTGAATTGATTTTTACTATGCTTGGTGAACGGGTAACTACCGAAATCAGTCAGCAGGAAAAACCTGATACATTTTCAGAAAACAAAAAAGTTGCAAAACGTGGCGGAAATGTTGCCGGAGTTGCCCGCAAGGAAACTGAAAAAGAACTTGGTCATTCTGTGATTTCTTCAGAAAACTATTTAAATCTGGAAAGTAATAATGGAACTTTATCTGAAGATAACGTATCTAAATGATTTTATTTTTTGTCCTCTTTCGATTTACTATCATCAGCTTTACGGGAATTTGGCTGAACGGCTTTATTACAATGACGCTCAGTTAGATGGTAAGGCGGCTCACGAGGCAATTGATAATCAACACTACTCTACTCACAAAAATATTCTTCAGGGAATAGATGTTTATTCAGATGAATATAAGCTTTGCGGAAAAGTAGATATTTTTGATGTTGAAAAAGAACTTTTAACAGAACGGAAAAAACATATTGAAACTATTTATGACGGATATCTTTTTCAGTTGTATGCACAATGTATTTGTCTTCGAGAAATGAGATATGAGGTAAAACAAATCAGGTTTTATTCCAGTGATGATAACAAAGTGTATCCTGTTGAACTTCCAGAAAATAATCTGAAAATGTTCGAGAAGTTCAAAAATACAAATTCTGAAATGCAGAATTTTAATGTAGATTTGTACGAACCAAAATCGCCCGAAAAATGTCGTAACTGCATTTACAACGATTTTTGCGACAGACCACTTGTACCTAAAGCTTATAACGGAGGATTTTAAAATTGGAGTAAGCCTATGATGAGCACAAGAGATTTTGAATGTAAGCAGATTGCTTTTGTTTTTACTTCCAAAGGAGAAAAAATCAGTTTTAAGAATGACAACCTTTTGATTCAAGATGAAGAAGGAAAAGTGAAACATCAATCAACTTGTTACAGGCTTTTTATTCTATTTATTTGCGGAGATTACTGCATTACTTCTGGAATCTTAGACCGAGCTTCAAAATTTGGATTTAACATAGTTCTGATGAGTCCGAATTTGCGAATTACAAAAATCCTTCCTTCAAAAGCTGAAGGAAATGTTTTGTTAAGACGCAGGCAGTATGAATTTGAGGGAACTGCACTGGCTGCACATGTAATTTCTAATAAGATTCATAATCAGAATTTTCTATTAAAGAAGAAAAGAAATAAGACAGAAGATGAAAAGGAAGCTATTAAAAAACTGGAACAATTTGAAAAAGATGTTCTTAAAGATAATTTAAGTGTTCAGGAAATAATGGGAATTGAAGGTATTAGTGCAAAATTATATTTTCAGACTTTATTCAAAGCTCATAATTGGACAGCCAGACGTCCAAGAGCAAAACAAGATATAACTAATTGTCTAATGGATATTGGCTATACAATTCTGTTTAATGTAATTAATGCTCTGCTTGAAATGTATGGCTTTGATGTTTATGTGGGAATTCTGCATACACAGTTCTTTCATAGAAAATCGCTGGTTTGTGATTTAGAAGAACCTTTCAGACCTATTATAGATGCTGCCCTAATAAAAGCTATGAATCTTGGTCAAGTCAATGAAAAAGATTTCTGGAAGAATAACGAACAATTCATTTTGCCGTGGAAAAACTCTGCTAAATATGTTGAACTTTTTATAAGAGCCATAATGGAATATAAAAATGAAATATTCATCTATCTACAAAGTTACTATCGTGCATTTATGAGAAATAAAAATGCAAATGACTTCCCTATTTTTGAAATGGAAGAGGAAAACTAATGCTGTTAGTAAGTTATGATATAAGTAATGATAAGGTAAGAAATAAATTTTCAAAATTTCTTTCAAAATTTGGATTCAGATTACAGTATTCAGTTTTTGAAATTACCAACAGCGATACTGTTTTAAGCAATATTGAAAATGAAATTCAAAATGTTTACATGAAAACCTTTACAGAAGAGGATTCTGTTATTATATTTAACTTATCGGCTAGTTGCAAAAAGACCTGTTACGGATATGCTAAAAATGAAGAAACAGATGTTTTTGTAATTACCTGAAAGTTGCAAACCCCTAGTCTTACTGTGAAATTTGGAGTCTTATATGTCAAATAGGCCTAAAATTCATGCAACAAATGCGATAAACAGTATCAGACAGTACCGTTGTACAAATGTAAGGGTTTCAAACTACATTAAAATTTCTACTGTTGTAGATAATCTTGTTCGTGTTGTTGATGTTGCAGTTTCAAACTACATTAAAATTTCTACTGTTGTAGATTGGGCGTTTCTCCTATTGATCTCCAACGTTTCAAACTACATTAAAATTTCTACTGTTGTAGATCTATACTGTGCCTTTGCCTTTGCTTGTTTCAAACTACATTAAAATTTCTACTGTTGTAGATAAGTTCAACAACTTGTAAAAAATCATGTTTCAAACTACATTAAAATTTCTACTGTTGTAGATTTAAGGATCTGGAGAATGTCAGCAATGTTTCAAACTACATTAAAATTTCTACTGTTGTAGATGAGTGGCGATAACTCTAATTCGGTTAGTTTCAAACTACATTAAAATTTCTACTGTTGTAGATTCCATTGTTACCTCTCATGTAGTGTTCGTTTCAAACTACATTAAAATTTCTACTGTTGTAGATTACTGATTACATTACTTCTTACATTGGTAGTTTCAAACTACATTAAAATTTCTACTGTTGTAGATCTGAGCTCGGTTACCAGCCTATCCTTGTTTCAAACTACATTAAAATTTCTACTGTTGTAGATGATTCTAGTTTGTTTACGGAATCTACGTTTCAAACTACATTAAAATTTCTACTGTTGTAGATATATTCTTAAACACCTTGAAACACTCTGTTTCAAACTACATTAAAATTTCTACTGTTGTAGATCGAGAAAGATTGAAG
>NZ_JAZUGX010000052.1:0-2217 GCF_045641405.1 Treponema sp. | reverse complement strand
CACAAAATACTGCCGCGGCTACAACAAGTTTGTAATCAGTAACAGCCTTACAAATCATCTTGAGCACAAGCCTGGAATAGCAGTTCAGGTGGACTGGTCCGGTCCCACAATGGAATATCTGAATCCAGAAACCCTTGAGCCCGTAAAGGTATACCTGTTTGTAGCCACACTTCCATACAGCCAATATTCGTATGTTGAAGCCTGCTGGGACATGAAGCAGGACTCATGGCTCCGCTGCCACATTCACATGTATGAATTTCTCGGCGGAGTTCCTGTAAAAACAGTCTGCGATAATTTAAAGACCGGTGTTATCAAGCATCCCAAGGAAGGGGAAATTGTCCTGAATGAAGCCTACGAAGCACTCGGAAATCACTACATGACTGCGATCATGCCAACAGGAGTACGTAAACCTAAGCAGAAAGCTTCTGTTGAAGGAACTGTCGGTAAGGTTGCCACCGCAATAATTGCAGCATTACGGGACCAGACTTTCTATTCTCTTGGGCAGCTGCAGATTGCAGTCCTGGCAAAGCTTGAAGAATTCAACAAACGGCCTTTTCAGAAGCGTGACGCAAGCCGCTGGGAAGTGTTTCAGGAAGAAAAGAAGTTTCTCAATCCTTTGCCCGACGTGCCTTACGAGATTGCAACATGGATTTACAGGCGGAAAGTGAACCTTAACTGTCACGTGGTCTACGAAAAGAACAACTATTCCTGTCCATACCAGTATGTCGGTTCAGAAGCAGACCTCAAGGTTACTGATAAAACTGTGGAAATCTTCGTGAAGGGAAACCGTGTTGCGACACATCAGAAATTCGCAGAGGGAATCGAATACCGCTACTCAACCCATCCTCAGGACATGCCTGACCAGTTCCAGCAGCCTGAATGGGATGATGCAAGGATCAGAAACTGGGCCTACAGGATCGGCCCTAACTGCGGAGAATGCATCGACAGGATTTTTGCAGGAGTGAAAATAAAGGAACAGGGATATAACCCGTCCCTGTCCCTGCTCAGGCTAAGTAAGAAATATTCTGACAGCCGGCTGGAATCTGCCTGTAAGTTGGCGCTTATGCAGATTCGAAGCCCAAGATATCACCACCTGAATACAATTCTGGCGGCAAATCAGGATATTCTTTCTGAACAACTTCAGAATAAACCTAAGACAAACAACACTCAAGGATACATAAGAGGCTCATCATATTACGGAGGAAATGAAAATGATTAACGACGAAACAAAGAAGAAGCTCAGGGAACTCAAGCTCAGTGAACTGATAAATGCATACGAAATCTACTCAAAAAATACAGACTGGAGTGAACTTCCATTTGAGCAGAAATTCCAGATGATGGCTGATTACCTTTATCAGGAAAAGTACAACAACAGCGTAAAGATCCTCATGGCAAAGGCAAAGTTCAGGATTCCTAAGGCAGAAGTAACCAGTCTTGTCTATGAAGGACGAGGCATTGACCGAAACCTGATTACGGAACTCTCAACATGCCAGTTTATTTCCAGCAACACCAACATTGTCTTCCAGGGATTCACAGGTTCCGGGAAAACTTATCTTGCATGTGCATTGGGAAGACAGGCCTGCAAGCAGAGATATTCTACGAAGTACATTCGTCTGCCTGATCTTCTGGTGGAACATGATGAAGAAAAAATCCAGAGAGGAAACGCAAAACGACTTCTTAAAAAATATGGTTCGTATGGTCTTCTGATTATTGACGAATGGCTGATGGATGATATTTCTGATGAAGAACAGCATTTCATTTTTGAATTGATTGAACGCCGTCATGACGAAGCTTCTACCATTTTCTGTACCCAGTACAAGAAAGAGGATTGGCACAGCCGTCTTGGTGGTGGAGTCCATGCAGATGCAATTCTTGACCGTATAGTTCACAATGCAATCTTTGTTGAAACTGGTTCAATGAACATGCGTGAATTCTGTGCAAAAATGCATAAATAATTTTTGGTGCTCTACTAAATATTAGTGGTGCTCCCCGCGTGAATTGCTGTTGCTCAAATTTGAATTTAGCGGTGCTTTTCACGCGGAATAATCAGAATATAAATATAATTTGATTCTTCATTCTTACATACATCAAATAAAGTCCATTTTTTATCTATAATACTACTAGTTGGTTTATAGCAAAGAGCAAAACCTTTTTCAGATACTGTAAATTTATTATCTGTTATAAGTGGAACTTTTCCATAATCTGAATAATCTACCA
>NZ_JAZUGX010000051.1:0-36976 GCF_045641405.1 Treponema sp. | reverse complement strand
ATTAAATCTGGAATTGATTTTCAGGTCGGCCAAAGAACTTGACCGATTCATTTTGCTGACATATTTAAGATTTGTCTTTTTTCCTTCCCTGTTCCTGTCGAAGAGCGACCGTCCTGTGCGACGGTGACGAAGAATATACATCCCTTTCCAATTATTGTCAACTGTATTTCCGTTTATTTTAAAGAAATTTAAAGAATTTTCTGTATTTTAAATGAATTTTAAAGAATTTGGTTGAAATACGTTGAGTTTCTAGGAATTCCATACCTTTACAAAAGCAGACAGAGGGGTCTGTCCCCTCTGACACGCGATGTTCAACGCACCTCGCAGATTCATTTTCCTGTTGGAATTTCACTGTTCAAGGACTTGTTTCTGTAGTTCAGGTTTGTACGCATGGTATATCCCTGTTTTTCCCAAAATGCGTTTCCTTTTTCATTATCCTTAAAAACAAGAATGAAAATTTTCTGAATTCCTTCCCCGTACAGAGCTTCTTCAGCAGCCTTTACCAGACGAGTTCCAATCCCTCCACGCTGCACTTCGGGATTAACGCACATATGGTGAACAATTCCCCTGCGGCCATCATGTCCACTCAGAATCACCCCCATAAGTTTTCCTGTTTCTGACACAGCCTTAAAGCAGGTCGTCGGATTCCGTTTTAGATAGCGCTCAATTCCCTCTCGGCTGTCATCCACGGAATTCAAGGCGCGTCTGCTCATGCCCACGCTGTTCCAAAGTTCAAAAACCGAGTCATAGTCTTCAATTGACAAAGGTAGAATTTTTTCCGACATAATTTGCACACTCCTTTGCTTCATCCTGAAACAGAGCAAATGATGGTTCCTTTCAAAATACAGTATCTTCATTATAAACTGATATTAATGATTTACATATAAAGCCGTGATTTAATTAGTTTGGGATTCTCGTAGAATCTTCATGAGACCCATTCAAAAAAAATCGCGAAACAGTCTTGAGGTGCTTGAGTCTTTTGATGAGCATAGCCCCGATTGAAGGGGCGCCGCAGGCGTTGGCCGACAGGGCAATGAGCGTGAGCGGAACCCCGGAAAGCGGGTTTAGCAAAAGAGTGAGCTCCAAAAAAAAAGAAAAACCCTTGCTCTCAACGGAAGTCTTGTTGAATTCATATACAACACCATCGGAATCTGTACATTTTGAAACTTGAATTGTCAAATTAAATAAAAAAGTCCCGCAGAAAACTACGGGACCTTCTGGATTTTTATGACTTTCTATTTACTTGTGCTGTAGCAGGCTGGAAGAGAAGTTACTTTCTCGTATGATATATATTCGTAATATGCATGTTCGTCGTATAAACATGTCTCTACACTGTAATACATCCCCCCGACCTTAACGAAACTGATATCCTCAGTATCATTTTCATCAAAAATAATCTTTTCATCCCTTAAGATAAAATTCAGTTCATCATCACAGTCATAAAATTTTCCAGATGAATCTGTCTCAAAATAATAGCAAGGTTCATTATCCCAATAATCAAATCCATCACGCTTATATTCATGAAGGAAGATATCACCGGCTTTTGGTGTATACTTAACGACAGCCTGTGATTCTGAAAGAAGGGTGAAATTGTTGACATACTTTTCCTCTGCGAAATAGATGCGGCCTGAATAATAATCATCATCAGAACCATCATCATCTGCGTCTCTTTTAACGCTATAACTTATGTAAGGCTCTACTGTACCAGACTTGAAGCCGTCTTTTGAAAAAGATGAAGAATAAGAATTCATGTAATAATTCAATACAACAGGATATTCCATATCATCTCCGTCGTCTTCGAGCCACTCCCATGCGCTTTTCAAATTTACCGGGAAATTAGCAATCCAGAGTCCGCCAGCAGCAAAGAAATCAAATACCAAGCTATAACCTTCCAATTCATGTCCTCTAAGAGAAACTTTTGGAAGTTCTGAAAAGCGGAAAGTTCCATATTTGTCCACCGTATATTTAAGATCCCCTTCTACTTCCGGAATTCTGTACCCGCCTTTTGGAACTATGATTTTTGAATCTTCAGCAAGATATTTTTTCTCAAGAGTTTCGAAATGATTTCCTATAATATTGTATTGATATTTTACAGTAATCATCACCTGTTCGCCTGGATTCACAAAAGGAACGACAAAACTTTCCAGAGCAGAATCTGAATTGACATGATACTTTCCGTCAACATAAACCTCAATTCGTTCAGCTACAGGAAATTCGTTGTTCAGGACAATATCCGATCCATCAGCATTTTTTACATTGAACCTGATGCCTTTAGTGTATGATTCATCCACGATTATCCTGATTGTATTTGGAATTTCACTGGCTTCCTCAATCTTTTCGTATTCCGTTGCGACTTCTGAATTATTTTCAGTTTTAACAGGTTCTGTTTCAAGATTTACGCCAGCATCTTTTGTTACGACAACATCTTTTACAGATTTGATGAATTCAATTTTTGTTTCGCTGCTACTGATTTTTACCTCGATTTTTCCCGCGGCAATGATGCTCGAAATTGATCCGCCGTTAACTTCAATCGCTGTAACAGTTTTGCTTATGCTTACCTTTGCAATTTCTGATTCAGTACTTCCCTGAAGTTTTACACCGGAAGCCTTGACTTCTACATTTGTTATCTTTGACTGGCCTTCAAGTACAAGACGGACATTTTCTTTTGAAGCAACAAGAGCATCTATGACTGAATTCAAGAAATGAAGGCTGTTTGATCCTCCGCCGTTTACTGTTACATTTTTAATGCCTTTACAGTTTTTCATCGTAAAGTCACCGTCGCCAACAGATGAGTCTACAATGACATTTCCGTTTTTAGCACCATCCAACACAACGCCTTTTGCTTTTACAAGAACAACGTTTCCATTGAGATCCAAGTTTCTGATCGTACATGGATCTTTGAGCTCAAGATTGCAGTTTAATGTTGAATTGTCATACTGACTGTAATCAGCACCTGATGAATCACCGGAATCACCCGCACCACCTGCACATCCGGCAAGCAAAATAGCTGAACACAAGGCAAATATAACTTTGAGTTTTGATAATTGATTTAATTTCACATCCATCTCCTTAACTTAGAAATAATACAAAAAAAAGTGTCCCCCCCCCCGATTTTTTTTGCAAGAGAAATTGTAAATCACTAAATTTAACTTAATTTACAGAGGCTTGTTTACAGAAAGAATTTTTTCGTCAGGCTGCTTTGTAAAATAGTCGTTGATTTTTTCTACGGTGTCCTCAAGGGATTTGTAGTTCTGAAGCTGGGACTGGAAATAATGGCCGAATGCAAACTGCTGGCAGTAGTAGCCGAAGAAGCGCTGAATTCTGGTTTTATAAAATTCTGCAGGCTGATAGTTTCTTACATCCTCAACAAAATCCAGGGCAAGCTGCTGGCGGTCTACGGTGAAGGATTCCGTGCTGGAAATTTCACGGAAGATCCATGGCTTTACGGCAGCGGCACGGGCTACCATTATTCCGGCTGCGTGGGGAACTTTTGACTTTACAAAATCTGCGGTGGCGGAATTTTCTACGGCGCCGTTTACTACTACTTTGATCCTGTTTTCGTAGCGGCGGGCAAGTTTTTCTGCCCAGTCATATTTCGGAAGACCGCGGTATTTTTCTTTCATTGTACGCGGATGAAGAGCTATCTGAGTTACACCGTTGGCAGCAAGCATGTCTGTGAAATCAAAAAAACTCTGTTCCGTAAAATTTTCTGCACCAAGACGGCACTTTACGCTCAGGCGGAATTCCTTTCCCTGCTGTGCGCTGCATTTTTCAATTTCTTTTTTTACAAGGCTGATGCATTTTTCCGTTTCTGAAAGAGGCTTAGTCATCCATGCGATGCCAGCCCCTGTTTTGAAAATCTGTGGGGCACTGCAGCCCATATTGATGTCCACACCTATGCCGCCGCCTTCAAGAACTACAGGAACTGCGGCCGCCATTTTTTCTGCATCCCAGCCTGTCAGCTGCCATACGATTTTTTCTGGCACAGGTCCATTCAAAAGGTAATACTTTTCAAAAGGACCCATGTTCAGGAGGGATGAGGCGTTGATCATTTCCGTGTAGTATTCATCACAGCCGCCGAACTTTTCTACCGAGCGGCGGAAAGGTTCGTGGCTTAAGGTTGCCATTGGGGCGCAGATCAGTTTCATTTTATGTTGCTTGCCTTTGGTATGGATTGCCGCGCTTCGCTCGCAATGACGTTGCTGGATGCGGTTTGATAAATCAATGGTGGTTTCGACGGGCTCAACCACCACGAGTTTCCTATTAGAGGTTTTCTACAACCTTTGCGGCTTCATCAAGATATGGAAGATCAAGGTCTTCTACACAGCCTGAATCAACCTTTGCGGCAGTTTCCGCTTCGATTGGAATGCGGGCAAGAACAGGTATATTGAATTCCTTTGAGCATGCGTCGATGTTTCCGTCGCCGAAAATCCTGATTTCCTTGTTGCAGTCAGGGCACTTTACATAGCTCATGTTTTCAACAAGACCGAGGACAGGAATGTTCATCATGTTTGCCATGTTCACGGCCTTTTCAACTATTGTGCGGACAAGCTGTTGAGGAGAAGCAACAACGATGATTCCATCGACTGGCATTGACTGGAAAACCGTAAGAGGAACATCACCTGTTCCTGGTGGACAGTCAACAAACATTATGTCAACATCTTCCCAGACCACATCTGTCCAGAACTGCTTTACAGCCCCGGAAATTACAGGACCACGCCACACGACAGGATCGTTTTCATTTGGAAGAAGAAAGTTCATGGACATCATCTGGATGCCTGTCTTTGATTTTACTGAATAAAGGAATCCGCTTTCTGCAGTTCCGCCACTCTGGGCACGTTCTGCATTAAGGCCAAAAGCCTTTGGAATTGAAGGACCTGTAATGTCCGCATCCATGATGGCAGTCTTAAGTCCGTCACGGGTCGTCTTGCAGGCAAGCAATGAAGTCACGAGGGATTTTCCGACTCCGCCTTTTCCTGAAACAATGCCGATTACTTTCTTTACCTTTGAATCCTTGTGAAGTGTTTCGTGTGTTGGTCTTTTTGAGCAGTCCTTTGAGCATGATCCGCATGATCCGCCGCAGCCTGAATTTTCTGCCATATAGTTACCTCTAAAAAAAATCTGGAATAAATATGGCTTTAATATAGTAATAATTAAGAAATAATTCAAATGAAGGGCGAAACCCTGCTTAAGGGGACAGACCCCTAAAAACAAAGAAATAATTCAAACCATGGACATGGACGCGAACATCGTGACAACGGGGACAGACCCCTTAAATTTTAAAAGTCTTTGGTTCTTAACTTCGACTCCCGTTTTTTTCGTGGTGCTGGATTGTTCACTATGGAACTGCTTTTTTTTGTGTCCCTGCTTTTCTTTGAGCCGTCTGAGAGTGTATGAGGAAGGGAATCTGATGTAGCCGACGGAGCTTTTGCCACCACTGACTGAGGATTGCTTTCTTTTCCTATACTCTTATTGTAATCATCGGTCGTACGAAGAAAACGGGCATAGACAGGATGATATTTGGTCCAGTAGCCTTCATCCATGAGAGATATCTTTACGCCGGAATCACCCTTGCTCAAGGCAGAAACAAAAACACGCTTTCCACGGCATTTTACTTCTGGACCATCCTTTGGATACACTCCACAATAAATTCCCACATGAAAAATAGGACCGTTTTTTTCATCACTAAAGAAAACCAAGTCTCCTGGTTCGCGCTGTTTTTTTTCTATATGGACAAGACTGTTGTAAATGTCCTGGGCCCTGCGCGGAAAAGGAACCTTACCATCAAGAGCCTGTCTGTTTACATAGTTGATGAGCCCAGAGCAGTCTAGACCTTCCTTAGGGGTCTGTCCCCCCCATTTATATGGCGTCCCTCTCAATTCAAGGGCACAGGAAATGAATTTCTGCCTTGGTGGAGAAATCTTTTTTGCAGCGTAGAGATTTAAAAATAAAAAAGACAGCAGAAGGCATGTAAAAAGTTTTTTCATAAGTCCTCTACTGTCTATTATCGGTCATCTCTAAAAAATATCAAAATAATATTTATTAGAAATGGATTTGAATTTTCTAAGGCTAGGCTAGTCGGAAGGTCCCGTTGTTACAACTCCATGATCTTCTGCTATCACCTTCGGAACTGCATTCTCAACACGCTTTTCCAGTGGAACATAATCACGGAGATCTGCAATACCCTTATAGGCAGGACGATAGATTCGGCGACCTGCAACGATTTCCTCAATGCGGTGTGCGCTCCATCCGGCAATACGCGAAATGGCAAAGAGAGGCGTATAAAGTTCGCGAGGAATGCCCAGCATGCTGTATACAAATCCTGAATAGAAGTCGACGTTTGTACAGATGCGTTTCTTGTCACCATGAAGTTCGCACAGAACATCAGGAACAATACCTTCGATGATGTTGTAAAGGTGGAATTCATCAAGGCAACCTTTTTCCTTTGCAAGCTCTTCCGCCTTGTTGCGAAGGAGAATTGCACGAGGATCGCTGATTGTGTAGACGCCGTGCCCCTGTCCATAGATGAGACCAGTGCGGTCAAAGGCTTCCTTGCGTCCGATCTTCATAAGATAGTCGCGGATTTCCTTTTCGCTTGACCAGTCCTTTACGTTCTTCTTGATGTCGTCCATCATTTCCATTACGCGGATATTGGCTCCACCATGACGGCTTCCCTTGAGAGAACCTACCGCAGCGGCAACAGCGGAATATGTATCCGTATCTGCTGAAGAAACAACGTGGATCGTGAAAGAAGAGTTGTTACCTCCACCGTGTTCCGCATGAAGGATCAAGGCAAGGTCAAGGATTTCTGCTTCAAGAGGTGTATACGACTTGTTGCTTCTGATAAGACGAAGGAAGTTTTCTGCAGTTCCAAGCTCAGGTTTTGGATTGTGAACATACATCGACTTTCCGTCATAGTAGCGGCGTTTTGCCTGATAGCCGTATGCGGCAAGAGTTGAAAAGCGGGAAGTAAGCTCGATGCACTGGCGGAGAATGTTTGAAATCTCACGGTTTTCTGGATCAGGATCATATGAGTATGAAGCAAGGACTCCACGGGCAATCTTGTTCATGATGTCGCTTGAAGGAGCCTTCATGATCATGTCTTCCGTGAAGTATTCAGGAAGGGCACGAAGGCTTCCAAGAAGTTCCTGGAATTCCTCAAGCTGATTTTTTGTAGGCAACTGTCCAAAAAGCAAAAGATAAACAACCTGCTCGTATCCAAACTGATGGCTTTTTTCAACATCCTTTACGATGTCTTCAACGTTGTATCCACGGTAAATGAGGCGTCCAGGAATCGCAACTTTTTTATTGTCCTTGTCGATTTCATAACCGATGGCATCACCGATACTTGTAAGCCCTACAAGGACACCGCGACCGTCGGCATAACGAAGACCGCGCTTTACGTCGTACTTCTCATAGAGGGACTGGTCAATAGGGTCATTGTTCATGGCGATGTTTGACAGTCTGTTGATAATGCTTAAATCCATTGTTTTTTTCCTTTTTGTTTTATGCTAAATGTTACAACTACATTCTTTCTACAAATGGAACAAGTACAAGTTCCATTGCCGTCTTAAGTACTGTGAGCGTACACTCTGCAAGTGCAAGGCGTGCGCGGGCTAGCTTTGGCTGTTCTGATTCTACGGAAAGGATAGGACAGTCGCGATAGAAAGCACTGAAGCTTTTACATACGTCGTAAACGTAGGCTGCCATGATGCTTGGGTCCATCGTGTCGGCGGAACGTGCGACAACTGCAGGATAGCGTTCAAGATCCTTTATCAATGCCCATTCGCTTTCTGTGTTGAGCATTACAAGGGCTTCGTCAGATGTGTCAGGTTCCACACCAGCATCCTTTGCCTTGCGGAGGATTGAAGAGATACGTGCGCCCATGTACTGGAGGTATGGTCCAGTGTTTCCATTGAAGCTCAAGGATTCTTCCGGATTGAAGAGCATGTCCTTTACCGGTGCCACGTTGAGCAGGTAGTAATGGAGGGCTGACAATGCAACCTTTTCCGCAACTTCGTCTGCATTGAGTTCCACATCGCGCTCGCGGTCAGCAATTGCCTTGAGGGCATCTGCATGGAGGTTGTCGATAAGATCGTCTGCATCAACAACAGTTCCCTCGCGGCTCTTCATTCTTCCGCTTGGAAGATTAACAAGACCATAGCTCAAGTGATAGAGCTTGTCCGTCCAGTCGAAACCAAGTTTCTTGAGGATGTGGAACAGAATCTTGAAGTGATAGTTCTGTTCAGATGCGACAACGTAGATCATTTCGTTGAATGCCCAGTCGTCGTGGCGGCTGATTGCTGTTCCGATGTCCTGTGTAATGTAAACTGAAGTTCCATCCTTGCGGAGGAGAACTTTTTCATGGTTGTCTTCGTCCTTGCCCTTTCCTACAACGTCCGTAACGTCTATGCGTACAGAACCGTCTTCCGCCTTGAAGAATACACCTTTTTCAAGACCTTTGAGGATTTCGTCCTTGCCCTTGAGATATGTTTCAGATTCAAGATAGAACTTGTCGAATTCAATTCCAGTACGTTTGTAGGTTTCCTTGACTCCGCCCAGTGTCCAGTCGTTCATTTTCTGCCAGAGTGCGCGAACTTCAGGATCTCCTGCCTCCCACTTGATAAGCATGTCTTCTGCTTCCTGGAGTGCTTCAGGATGTTCCTTTGAATACTTGTCGAACTCAACATAGCACTGGCCTACAAAGTGGTCCCCCTTCATTCCAAGGGATTCTGGTGTTTCTCCCTTTGCTTCGTGGAAAAGCTTGTAGGCAAGCATTGATTTGCAGATGTGTACTCCGCGGTTGTTGATGAGGTCAACCTTGAATACTTCAGCACCAGCCTTCTTGAGGATGCGGCTTACAGATTCACCGAGGGCATCGTTTCTAAGGTGTCCAAGATGCAATGGCTTGTTTGTATTTGGTGATGAAAATTCGATCATTACGCGGCGGCCTTCAAGATGCTTTTTTCCTTCGGTGTTGAGGGAACCGTAATTTTCCTTCTGATTGATTACTGCATGGAGAATATCGAGGGATGCATTTGCCTTATTGAGTTTTACGTTTACATAAGGACCTGCAGCAAGGAATTCTCCAAGTGAAGAAACTGAGCTGTCTGATTCAGCATATCCCTTGATGAGGGCTGCAACGTCATTTGCGATTGCCATAGGAGAAGAATGAAATGCCTTTGCAAAAGCGAACATCGGAATTCCAAGGTCTCCCATTTCTGGTTTAGGCGGAATTTCAACGCGAATTGAATCAGCATTGATTTCTGCTTCCGGAGCCTTTTCCGATTTATACTGTTCGATTGCCTTTACAACGATGGATTTGAAAACTTCTTTCTGATCTGCCATATTCTTTCCCTATATGCATGAAAATGATTAAAACGACAGAAGTATAGCGAAATTGAATAAAAATTGAAAGAACATTGAATTTAAAGAATCGTAAACATCACTATTTCATGTTTTTTTTCCACCATCAAATAAACCTTTTTCACAGGCTTATCTTTTTTTAAGCGTAAAAGGTACTAGACATATTCAACGATTTTTTAGATTATAACCACAATATGAAAAAAGATGCCTTGTCCAGACAGCAGCTTGAATCGATGACAACTGCAGATCTTATTGTTCTGGGAGATAAGTTCGGAATTGAAATTCCAGACAACCTCAACAGAACTCTCATCATTGGTGAGATTCTTGAAGCAGCAGAAGAATTCAAGGTTCCAGAAAAAAAATCATCAGTTCAGATTACGGAAGATGATACTCCCGTTCCTGACCAGCTTCCAGAAAGCTACAACAACACATACATCGACGCAATCATCAGAAATCCTGCATGGTTGTTTGCGTTCTGGGACATCAAGGAATCCGATGTTTCATCTGTGAGGAACCGAAGGGATTTTGAATCGATTTTTCTTCACATTTCATTTTTTGATGCTCCTAACAACGAAGAACCAGCAGATTCCATCGACATAAAGACAGACTTTGAAACAAAGGAGCAATCGATTCTTCTTCCTTCTGGAAAGCGATGGCTTAAGATTGACCTTGCGGTTTCATTCAAAGGCAAGCTTCCAGAAGTTCTCTGTTCTTCAAGAATGATTGAGCTGCCATCAGAGAGGGAGGATATCCAGAACCTTCAGCCAGGAAAGAAAACCGACTATCCTCCATTGGTTCAGCTTTCGGGAATGAAGCAGATTCTTCACGATCATTACCTTAACCACAGACAGTCATTTTCAGAGTGAGGAAAAGAATGAGCAACAAGAAACTTGCCCTGATCATTGAAGCAGACCAGGCCTTTATAAGAAATACGGAAAAGGACAGCAACTTCACAGCAGAGAACAATGTGCTGTTTACCGCACTTACAGAAACCTACATTCCGCTCCTCAACATGTTCGGAAGGCTTGAGGAAGAAAACATCGACTTCAAGTTCGGTGTCGTAATGTCCCCTGCCTTGTGCTTTATCCTTGATGACGCACAGATCCAGAAACAGTACATAGATCATCTGGATAACCTTATAGCCTTGGGAAAATCAGAGCTCAAGAGATGCAAGGGAACAGACTGTGAAGCACATGCCTCGGCATGCCTTGCAAAGATCGAAAAGACAAAGACAGACTTCACCGAAACATACGGACAGAACATACTTGGAGCTTTCAAAAAATACGCAGACAAAGGAAATCTTGAGCTTATCCCTACGGCTGCAACCTATGCATACCTTCCTCACTACGAGGATTTTCCAGAGGCAATAAACGCACAGGTTGAAACAGGAATCTATTCCCACAGGCACTTCTTTGGAGAGACGGGAGAAGGTTTCTGGCTTCCATACCAGGGGTGGTCCCGCAGTTTTGAATGGACATTGCGTTCTTACGGAGCAAACTACACTGTCGTTGATGCCCGTTCCATCCTCTTTGCAAAAGACTGTCCTGAGACTGGCATCTATGCACCGTTGAGGACAAGAACATCTCTTGTAGTATTTGGACTGGATCCTGATTCACCAAAGGAAATCATTGGAGAAGACGGATTTTCGCAGAACGAAATCTACCGCTCACAGAGATTCGACATCGGATATGAACTTAAGCAGGACCTGGTTTCTGCATTCTTCAACAAGAACGATGCTAGAATCGAAACAGGATATAAATACTGGTCAAACGAAAGTGAAGACGATGACCTCATTCCATACAATGGCGAAAAGGCTGCAAAGCAGGCAATCGAGGATGCCATATCATTCTACGAGTCAAAGCTTGAAAAACTGGATGCCGCAGCCGAACACATCAAGGACGACAACGCAGTCCTCGTCTGCTCAATCCCAGCTGAAGCACTCGGCCAGAAATGGCACGAAGGAATTCAATGGCTGGAGAATGTGATCCGCTGCACCGCAAGCAAACAGGGATTCGACTTTGCCCTCTGCAAGGATCTTATTGAAAAGCAGTTCAGCCTTCCAAAGATCAATCCATACCCATGCTCTTCAAACGGCCTCGGATACGGTGAAGACCTTGTGGACAGTTCCAACAGCTGGATGATCCGCTATGTAAGAAAGGCAACGGAAAGGATGATTGACCTGACAGAAAGGTTCCCAGCCGAAGACAGCCTTAAGGAACGACTTCTCAACATGGCAGCCAAACAGGTTCTTCTTGCACAGAGCGGTGAATGGCCTATGATGCTTCACGACAGTGTTCTCTCAGACTACGTCAATGAACAGTTCAAGGATGAGATTCTTTCCTTTACGAAGGTCTTTGATGCACTGGCAAGCAATACAGTAAGTACGGAATGGCTCACAAACTGCGAAAAGAAAAATCCTCTTTTCCCATGGCTGAACTACCGAATTTTCTGTAGAAAAAAGTAAAAGAAGCCTCACGAAAGTATCCTATCAGGGATGCCTGTTCCTGATAGTGAAGGAACTATTTAATTTTCTTCTATTATTTGCTAAAATGAGGTCGTGAAAAGACTCTCAATTCCATCATTACTAATCATCTCTTCACTTTTATTTTCGGGGCAAAGCATCCATGCTGCAAAAGCCAAGACAAAGGCTCCTGTGGAAAAAAACGCATTTGAACTTTACCCTGAAGATTTCTCGGCAATTCTACAAGATGCCCTCAGGCATTCAGCTTCGAAGAATTTCGACGAGGCAGTTTCTTGCTTTGACGAAAGGATATATTCATACAGAAAAGAAGAAGCAAACGAAAAGACAATCATGCGGCTCGATCTCATTTCTGCAGACGTACAGAAACAGGTGCGGGAATACAAGAAGCTTCGCATGGAAAAAGCATCAAAGAAAATCGATCTTTCAAACTCAAAGAACATTCCAACGGCAGAAGACTATCTATCCAGACTTGCGGCGATCAGCAACAAGCTGAGGGATCTTGGGCAGCAGATTCAGTCCTCAGGTGTTTCAGGATATCCATACTATCTTTCGAGATTCATTCTCGGAATCAATGAAGAACCTGACAGCGGACTTGCAGGAACCATCGAAGTTGAATTCAATACAGAGCTTGGTCAGCTTATGGATTCAGTATGGGGAAAGTGCAATGAATCCTGCAGAATAATTGAGAATGCCCTTTCGGAATCGAATATATTCACAAACAGGGAAGCTCTTGCAAACGCCGACTCTGAACTTGATAAAATCGTTCTCTACACAGAGGAGCTTACAAAGATATATTCCCTCAATTCCAAGCTGAAAGGAAAACATACAAGGACACAAAGAGAGAACGCAGATTTTTCCACCAGCATGAAAGCGGTCAACACATTGTGCAATGAAGGTAAAAAATTTTTTAGTATACTCGCACTGCTCCAGGATGAACTGAAGGAATCCCATCCAATGCCAGAGAACAAAATCGTAAGCATCCGATCGGAAAATGATTCCTACGCAAATGGACTGGTTGCTTCAGCCAGCAATCTGACAGCATGGGGAAAGACCGCAGCAGCCTCCGCAAAATCCCACGCCCTTGCAACCTTGTCATCAATGCAGAACGAAAACCTTTCATGGCAAAGGCTGGCAGTCCCCTACAGACAGGCAAGCTACAAGGCTGAAGCAAAGTGTACCCAGAGCGCTATCGCCATGTGGGTTTCCATCGCAAACTACTACGCAGACACAGGAAAGCTTCTCTATGAGGAAGATGCCGCCGCCTGCGAAAAGCTCAAAGGATACATGCAGGGAAGCGACGGGTTCTACTACCCTTCACGATGCGTAAAGGATCTTGAAAACCTCAAGTCAAACATCAGAAAGGACAAAGCAGCCCTTGAAGAATGCAAGACAAAGCTTAACAATGGATATATCTACCGCTCAAACTTCATCAGGCAGCAGGAATTGATCTCGGAAAATTCAACTAAAATCTCCGAACTTGAAAAAGACTTCAACTCCATCGAATCAGACGCAGAAGGGAAACTGCTTAAGGCACAGCTCGCACGGAACGAAATAGAAATTTATTACAACCGTGCTATGACATTCAACGAAAAAAATAATTTCCAGCAATCCTTCGCAAACCTTCAGTCGGCAAACAACGCATATTCAAGACTTTCCGATGACCTTAAAAATGACGGAGACATCCAGAGTGAAATTTTCATGAAACTGGCAAACCTTCGCCAGAACATAATCGAAAACCAGCAGCCAGTTTTCAACAGGGAAATTCGAGGAATCAAGACACTGGCAAGAACGGAATACTATGCAGGCGATTTCGAGAAGGCAAGCAGCTACCTAACACAGGCAGACAGTAAACGCGAAATGTGGTCAAAGCTTCTGGACATAACCCTTGAACCAGACACTGAGCTGGAACGAATCAAGAATTTCGTAAACACAGCCATCGCAATCAAGGAAGGACGTGAAATCCAGCCATACGATGCCAAGGCACCAGAAATGAGACAGAACCTTTCCCTTGCAGGAAAATACTACGAAAAGGGATCGGAACTTCTCAAGCAAGGAAAACGCAAGGAAGCAGAACCTTATTTCAACAAGGCGACAGAGAAAATCAACCAGGTCAAAATCTATTACCCAAGAAATAAAATCGCCAGTGTACTATCATTGAAAATCACAAAGATCCTAGACGAAAAAAACTTTGAGGAAATCTTCAAATCAAAGGTGGCAGAACTCAAGCAGGTGAACTATTCCACAAGGAATTCCCTTGCACAGGAATCCTACAGTTCCCTTCTAGACCTTTATGAAATGAACAGCAGTTACCCAGGCCTCAAGTCTCTCATTGAGAACGCTGAATATGCCATGGGGCTCAAGCAGAAACCTGCAGACAGGAGCGGTCTTACAAAAGCTGCAAATCTCGCAAAGGAAGCACAGGAACTTCTTGGAAAGGCAGGTCGCGACACGATTCTTTTACAGCAGGCAAAGGAAAAGGCACAGGCAGCAATCGAACTGGATCCCGACAACAGCGTTGCGGTCACAGTCCTAGATGAAATTGCATTACGAACTGGACAGCAGGCTGCGGTAGTTTTGAATGCCGCAGATGAGGCTCTATATCAGAGTGCACTTGCTGACCTCCAGAAAAATAAAGTCTTTGATGCAAACGCAAAGCTTACCCAGCTGATGAAGAACAGTGTAAACGCTCGTTCTGCAAAGGTAATCAAACTTAAGAAAAGAATTGAGGCACAGCTATGATGATAAAAAAAGCACTTTTATGCACAGTTATCTCAGCGGCTTTTCTTTTCATGGGATATGCAAGCCCATACTATTTTGAAGACAGCTTTGTAGCACCCGACAACAAGGAGAACTGCTGGTATCCCAACGGAATATCTTCGACATCAAGGAAAAAGACCGCAGTATATTTCTGGCAGGAAACAGAAGGCAACAAGATTTATCTTTCCCTAAAGAACAGCGACGACGGCATCACCTGGAATACCAACAGCAGATTTGCTGGACCTTTTGAATATTCAGGAGACATTCCACAGATCTATTCCACTGCATCAAACGGTACGACAGATGTGCTCGCACTTATTTCTGACAACGATGAAATTGTCATCTATGCATCAAAAGACGGATTCAAGAAATTCTCTACGAAAATAATTTCACATGGCGAAGGTTTCATTGGACCAAGAGTTTTTAGAAATTCAAACGGTGGATTCACAGCCTTTGTCTCAAAGCCACAGGAAGATTCCTACACGTTATTCTACTCAACATCAAAGGACGGTGAAATCTGGAATCCTTTCGTGGAATTTTCAGCACCAGCCCAGATCAAGAATACATACAACCCTATCGCACCATTCCTTGTTCCTGTAAAAGGCGGAGATCTTGTTGTATATCAGGCACAATACACGCAGGCAAATCTTATTTCAGTTCAGCTCTATTCTTCCTTTACGAAGGATGGAGGAAAAAACTGGACCAAGCCTGTATTATTCTCGGGAAAGGAAACTACAGAAAGTGAAAACTTCTTCAACTTTACAAACCAGAATCCTTATGTACTCAACACAAAGAACAACGAGGTATTCATCGCATGGGAGCGTTCTCCGTTCTATTCAACAAACAGCGACATCTACTTTGCCCGCATTTCCGAACAGGGGGCATACAAAGGACAGATTGAACGAATTAGCACAACAGGCTACGCATCAAAGCCACAGCTTTTTGAATTCAACGGAACGATAAATCTTGTATGGTTTACCACTACAAGCGGCAGCAGAAACATCTACCTTGCACAGAAAAACGGCGCATGGTGGGAAGAATCAGAAATAATCTCAAGCAGACAGGCTGTACTGCCATCCTTCATGCTTACCAATGCTGGTAAGGAGCTTGCCTTCGTTTGGGAAGAAGCAGACAGCAAGACAAACAAAAACGGAATAGCAATTCTCAAGACGGACCACAGTATAGCAGCTCCAAAAGTAACTGCCATGAACTTCAAGGATGGTCAGCGGTCAAGGCAAAAGAACATCCAGGCAACCCTCAAGGAAACCCAGGATTCTTCAGGAGTAAAAGGATTCTCCTGGCTTTGGACCCAGGACAGCAAAAAAGAACCAGAAAAGAAAATCACAAACGCACCTGACAGCACAAGGATAACCACAGAAGCAACAAAGGACGGAACCTGGTATCTCAAGGTCCGTCAGACCGACTACGCTGGAAACTGGTCAGACAGCGCAATGCTTACATACAATCTTGACTGCACTCCTCCAGCGGCACCTTCCATCGAAGATCTGACATCAAGAATTCCTGGAATCACTGATTCAAACACATTGCGATTCACATGGACAAATAAGGAAGACGATGACATCGCAGGCTACACCTACACAATGAAATACATCGCTCCAGTTCCAAAACAGCTTGTCTCAAATCCAAGACGTCCCTTAAGGATTTCAGATGAAGAGATAAAGGAAATGGCTGACAGTCTCTTTACTGAAAACGAAGAAGACATGGAAGCCGAAGTAATTCTTCCAGAGAGAATAGTTTCAAACAAGACTTTCGCAGACTACGCAAACATAAGGAACGGTCTCTATGTATTTACGATTGCCGCCATCGACACTGTTGGAAATATCGGCAAACAGGCTAAATACGAATTCATTGCAAACAAATACATACCAACAACCTACATCACTTCAATCAAAGCTGAGACAGATGATTTTGGCGATACGGAACTTTCCATCACTGGTGGAGGATTTACCTACGACGGACAGATAACTTCGGTTTACATCGACCGTGACGGACTTGAACCATACGACTATACTCTCAGGCTTGTTTCTGGTGATTACAAGATTACATCCAACAACAGGATCGCCGACATCAGCATGAAAAGAATCAATACAGGCGACTACAAGATTGGACTCATGCATTCAGATCGTGGACTTTATTTTTCATCCGCACCTTTACTCAACATCGAGGAACGGGGAACTACAAAGCTAAAGAACAAAAACATATTCGCCCCTGCATGGAAAATCTTCACCGATACCTACAGGAAACATTATAACGCAGCAGTCATAACCCTTGTGCTCATCCTCCTTTTGACCATAGGCGGAATGACAGTAAGCACAAGATCACTTGTAAAAACTGCAAAAGAAACTTTGATTGTTAACGCAGAAGTACGCGCACTTCTGGAAGGAGATATTATGCCACAGGAAAAGAAAAGAAAAGCAGCAGCTTACAGACAGAAAGGCTTAAGCCTTAAGGCTAAGCTGGTATTGCACTCTACCATCCTCATTGCACTGATGGATGTGCTCATATTCCTTGGCTTTGGCTACTACATGATCGACGGCCAGAAAAAGACCATGGCCCAGAGCCTTCATCAGCGCGTAAGCGTAATGCTCAATTCCCTTGCAAGCGGTGCAAAGGTTTACCTTCCTCAGACAACTACGGAAGACAATCTTTCTCTTACGGATATCGTAAACCAGTCTTCTGCCCTTTCCGAAAGCCGTGAAGCAACAATCACCGGTTATTCTGCAGACCACACCCGCATAGGACTCAACAATATTTGGGCAACCACAAGCAAAGAAATACTGAGTGGCATAAATGAAAATGCATTCCTTCCAGGTGTAACGGTTCTTACAGATGAAAAACTTGCGGAAATTTTCCGTACCTGCGAGGAATTGAATTCTACGGCACAGGAACAGGCTGACGAAATTTCAATGAACATCACGGAACTTACAAAGGAAGGTCTTTCATTGATTTCAAAATCCGATGCAAAGAGCGTTGCCCGCCGCCAGGAAATTCAGACAATCAGAAATCAACTCAATGTAAAACTTGACGGCATCCTCAATGAAATTTCCCGCGAAGCCGAAGGAAGCATACCAGCATTCAGCGCAGAAAACATCGATACAGAAAACACTGAGTATGTATTCTACAAGCCACTCCTCTACAAGACTGGAAACGACGCAAACTATGTTCACGGTGCAGTTCTCATAAAAATCAGTACCGAATCCCTTTTGGCCCAGATTGAAAACGAACGCAACCTGATCATCAACACATGTATCATTGTTCTTATCATCGCTTTGATTCTTGCGTTCTTAAGCACCTATTTCATGGCAACAATGATTGTTCGTCCTATCAAGAAGCTTGTTTCCCACGTTGCATTGATCCGCGATACCGAAGACAAGGAAAAGCTTTCCGGACATGCAATTGCAATCAAGTCTCATGATGAAATCGGTATGCTTGGTGACACAGTAAACGAAATGACCCGTGGACTTGTGGAAGCCGCAATCCAGAGCAAGAACCTTACTCTCGGTAAAGACATCCAGACAAAGTTCATTCCTCTTGAAATCAAAGACGGAATTACAATGACAACAGGAAACCTTAAGGCTAAGGGTGCGGATTTCTTCAGCTACTACGCAGGTGCCGATGAACTTTCTGGAGACTACTTTGACTACAAGCAGCTGGATGACAAGCACTATGCCATCATCAAATGCGACGTTTCAGGACACGGAGTTCCAGCCGCCCTCATCATGGTTGAGGTTGCAACATTGTTCCTCAACAGCTTCAAGACCTGGAGCATGAAGAATCCAAATCAGGGAATCAACATTGCGCCAGTTGTAGGACAGATCAACGACCTTCTTGAAAGCCGTGGATTCAAGGGACGCTTTGCAGCCTTTACCCTCTGTATCATGAACACGGAAACGGGTGACTGCTGGTTCTGCAATGCAGGTGACAATCTTGTTCACATTTACAGCGGATCACAGCAGAAGAAGAATGTAATCAAACTTCAGGAAACTCCTGCAGCTGGAATCTTCAGCACTGACCTTGTTGACATGAAGGGCGGTTACAAAGTTTCAAAGCTTACACTTAAGAAAGACGATGTCCTTTTCCTCTTTACTGACGGTATCGAAGAAGCAAAGAGAATTTTCCGCGATGAAAATTTTGCACCTACAGTCTGTGCCGAACCAGGACTTGAAAAAGATCAGGAACATGAAAACCACAAGTGCGGCGAAGACAACGAGGAAATGTCTCCTGAACGCGTAACCGAAATCATAGAATCAGTTTACGCAAGAAGAAAATTCAAACTGCACAAGTTCCACGCACCTTCACACCAGTCAGACTTTGACTTTGACTTCTCTACCTGTGACGGAACTGCAGACGACGCAATACTTGCACTTGTTTCCGTTGAAAAGGTTTTCCGCCTCTACAAACCGGGCAATGTAATCCACAGCGACAGGGTCAAGGTTGACAAGAACATAGACAACTTCCTGAGACAGCACTTTGTACAGTATCCTGCATTCTGCAGCGACCGTGAAGACATTGAAAACGATCCTTCACACATCTACTGGTGCGGCGTAAAGGAAGATCCTCAGTACGATGACCTTACCCTCATCGCCGTAAAGAAGGGCTGAAGCATTTAGGCTATGAATTGAATTCAAGGCCTTAAAATGTTATAATAGAAACGAATGTTGAATTTTTCAGCAAAATTAGATTTTTTTCGAGGTAAACTATGGTCTACACAGCAGAAGTAGAACACATGTGTCCTTTGGCTAAGGGCGCATATCATGGTCCTGCTCCAATTCCTGAAGAAGGAAAATGGGTTCAGGTTAAGAAAATTGAAGATGTTTCTGGTTTCACACACGGTATCGGTTGGTGTGCTCCACAGCAGGGTGCATGTAAGCTCTCTTTGAACGTTAAGGACGGTATCATTGAAGAAGCACTCGTAGAAACAATCGGTTGTTCTGGTATGACACACTCAGCAGCTATGGCTTCTGAAATCCTTATCGGAAAGACACTTCTTGAAGCTCTCAATACTGACCTTGTTTGCGATGCTATCAACACAGCTATGCGCGAACTCTTCATGCAGATCGTATACGGACGCACACAGTCAGCATACTCTGAAGGTGGTCTCAAAGTTGGTGCTTCTCTCGAAGACCTCGGCAAGAACCTCCGCTCACAGGTAGGAACAATGTTTGCAACACGCAAGACTGGTCCTCGCTACCTCGAAATGACAGAAGGTTATGTTGAAACAATGGCAGTTGACAAGGATGACCAGATCATCGGTTACAACTGCATTAACTTCGGTAAGCTCATGGATGCCCTCAAGGCTGGAAAACCTGCTAACGAAGCAATCGAAGGTGCACGCACACACTATGGTCGCGTTACAGCAGAACAGGGTATGGTAAAACTTATCGACCCACGCAAGAACTAAACTTGGAGGAATATAGAAATGGCTACATTATTTGAAGATTACGCTGGTCGTATCCCACAGGTTAACAAGGCACTTAAAGAATACGGATTTGCAGAAGGAGAAGAAGGTCTCCAGGCTGCTCGCAAGCTTTGCCAGGACAAGGGTTTTGACCCATACATGGTATGTCAGGAAACTCAGCAGATTTGTTTCGAAGATGCTAAGTGGGCATACGTTCTTGGTTCAGCAATCGCTATCAAGGAAGCAGAAAAGACTGGCGACAAGACAGCTTCTACTGCTGCTGCTAACATCGGTAAGGGACTTCAGGCATTCTGTCTCCCAGGATCTGTAGCTGATGACCGCAAGGTAGGTCTCGGACACGGTAACCTCGGTGCTCGCCTCCTTTCAGAAGAAACACAGTGTTTCGCATTCTTGGCTGGTCACGAATCATTCGCTGCAGCTGAAGGTGCAATCAAGATCGCAGCAAAGGCTAACAACGTTCGCAAGAACAAGCTCCGCGTTATCCTCAACGGTCTCGGAAAGGATGCTGCAAAGATCATCAGCCGTATCAACGGATTCACATACGTTCAGACAAAGTTTGACTACTTCAACGGTGAAGGTACAGACAAGGCCCTCACAGTTGTAGAAGAAGTTCCATACGGAAACGATCCAAAACGTCTCTGCGTTAAGTGTTACGGTGCAGACGATGTACGCGAAGGTGTTGCAATCATGTGGCACGAAGGCGTAGATGTTTCTATCACAGGAAACTCAACAAACCCAACACGTTTCCAGCACCCAGTAGCTGGTACATATAAGAAGGAAAGACTCCTTGCTGGAGAAAAGTACTTCTCTGTAGCATCAGGTGGTGGTACAGGACGTACACTCCATCCAGATAACATGGCTGCAGGTCCAGCATCTTATGGATTCACAGATACACTCGGACGCATGCACTCAGATGCACAGTTCGCAGGTTCTTCATCAGTTCCAGCACACGTAGAAATGATGGGATTCATGGGAATGGGAAACAACCCAATGGTAGGCTGTACAGTAGCATGTGCAGTTGCTGTAGCTGAAGGTCTTGCTAAATAAGTATAAGTTTAGCATAGCCTAGCTAAATGCCCTCTGGTTTTACCAGAGGGTTTTTCTTTTTTAAACGCTACTGTACAGCCGTTGGAAGAAAAGCATACTAGTATTTAGAAATAAACAAGGGATGCAGTGTCAAGAACCTGAGGTTTTCACGAAGGGAAAATTGACGCGGACTGCGGCAAAGCAGGTTCTTGAGAGAAAAGACAGACGAAGTCTGGCTTTTCTCCATGTGCAGTAGCTGTAGCTGAAGGCTTGGCAAAGTAATTAGACCTAACTTAAACTAGGTTAATGAAGGCTCTGTTCGAAAGGACAGAGCCTTTTTTTTATTGCTACTGTACAGCCGTTGGCTGAGAAACAAAACAATGTTTAGAAATTAGCTAAACCGCCAGTAGTCAAGAACCTGCGGTTTTTCCGAAGGGAAAATTGACGCGGACTGCGGCAAAGCAGGTTCTTGAGAGAAAAGACAGGCGAAGACTGGCTTTGCTCCATGCGCCGTTGCAGTATGAATGCGGTGGTTGAGCCCGTCGAAACTACCGCATTTAGTGTAGCAGTCATTTCGACAAGCTCAATGAGCGCTACACTAAATACTTATTGGACAGCCCTTTTTTTTTATAATCTTACGCGAGATTTATTGTTTTTTTCGAAGAAAAAAATTGACGCGGATGCGGCAAAAATAAAACTCGGGGCAAACGCAGTTTGCACTACAGCCGTCAAAGGAAAAGAAAAGATAACATTCAGAAATTAGCTAAACCGCCAGTAGTCAAGAACCTGCGGTTTTCACGGCAGTGAAAATTGACGCGGACTGCGGCAAAGCATTTTTTTATCATTCAAAATAGTCGCTTCTTTGATTTTTCCACCTTTGTTTGGCTTTAGAAAGATCCGGACTTATCACGCTATAAGAATATACCCTTACAGTACATTTTCCGTCTTTCAAAAAATAATCACTAATTTCAAAATCATAAACATCAGGATCTTTTCCCGAACCTTCCGCTACGGCAATTATCCGGTTGTCCCTAACCCAACAAAAAGAATCGATCCAGCATGAACTTCCCAAAATGTTGACTAAAAGAACACTTACAAATAATATTTACGAACAAAGGAAATTCAAAATGGGTGAAGCATTAGGAAAGGCTCTTTTATATGGAGTGCTGGTATTTTTAGGAATGGCAGTCCTTAGCATAACGGGAATAATAGCAGGTATTGTTGCACTTTGTACTTCCGGAGGAAAAAGGAAAGGTGCCATAATTGTGTCAGGAATTTCATTTTCACTTGCAGCCCTTCCACTTATTGTCCCGAAAATTGATGACTTAACCACAGACCTTAAAATTAAGGCTTATGAAAAAGCAGAAGAGAAAAAATTAAGAAAAGACTGTACTAAACTTATATATGCAGTAGAAAAATGCAATCTTTCAGAAGTTATTAAGCTGTTAGAGAAAAAAGCAGATCCAAACGAAATATACAACAAACGCTCTCCCTTAACCTCAGCATTTTTAGGAGACAACACATACAGAAAAAACAGGCAGGACAGTGACAGAATAATAGAAGCCCTTCTGAATTCAGGTGCCGATCCCAACCTATGCATTGGTTCAAAAATCCCCATGAGGTATGCCATAGAAAAGGATCGTCTAGAGGCTTTAAAACTTCTTGTAGACCACGGCGCCATCATTGATACAGTCAACAGGTCCAAAATCAAAGAAATTAAAGAACAGGGTCGAGACCTTGGGGAAACAGATCCGGCCGAATACAATTATGATTTTCCTCCGGTTCAGTTTGCTTTCATGAAATGTTCATTTGAATGTGCGGAATATCTTCTTGAAAAGAATGCCGACTGTACCATCTGGTATGATTCAAGCATAAAAAGAACTCTTCTCATGAAGCTCATGAATAATTACTTACCTTTTTATCATCTTGAAGCCAGACTTTCCATAATGAATTACCTTTTTAAATACGTAGAAGATGATGACTTGGACCTGGCAAATTATAAAGATGTAGAAGGCAAGACGGCACTACATTACTTTGGGGAAAGTGATTGTCTAACTGAAGACAGCCCAATGCTTCTCTTAAAATTTCTTGAATATAAACCGGACATAAATGCCCTCGACAGCAAAAATGAAAATGTTCTTCATAAAATCGTGAAGAATAACTATAACATTGAAAATATATATAATAATCTAATAATCCTCATTGAAAATGGTGCAGACAATTCCGTAAAAAACGAAAATGGACTTCTGCCAATTGATATTTTTCATGACGAACATAAACCGGAAAATTACGAAGATAATAAATTCTACGGAAAGGTTGAAGAACTTCTTTCTCCCAAAAAAAAGATGGCAAGACTGAATCCCGAGAATAAAAAAAACGTCATGACAGAAAAAGTTTATTCATCACCACACATTGCCCTCAAGGAACCTGAAGACAACTGGTAGAAAAATACCATATAAAAAAGGTGCCCGGTATTTTTAACCAGACACCCTTTCTTTATTGTTGAATCATTAAAAATTAATATTCAGTTGCACCAGATGACTTCTTAAAGAAACTTGCGCTGCCGCTTCTCTGAGTTGCAGTGTGGACATTAGGACGACTGTGGCTACCACCGCGAGATCTGTCTCTGTCACGATCACGTCCAAAGCGGCCACCATCGCGATCTCGGCCAAATCCGCGGTCTCTGTCTCTTCCACCTCTATCACGGCCAAAGCTTCTGTCACGATCGCGTCCGAATCCACCGTCACGGCGTCCGCCTCTGTCTCCACGACCTCTTCCACCGCGGCGGCCACCTTCATCACCGCCACCGATTGCTACCTTTGTATCAACATGCATGTGTGGCAATGACTTGTCTTTTTCTGAAAGTTCAATTGCACGGCGGGCATCATCTGCTGGAAGCGAAAGAAGACAGAAATTATCTGCCATATCGATTGCATCAACCTTGCGACCAGGAACACCAAGAAGGTCATGGAAGAAGTCGGCAATCTTTCTTGGATTGTATCCGTCATCCCATCCCATCTGGGCATAGATTCTAACCTGCTCATATCCTACATCACGGCCACCGCGATCACCACGACCATTCCTGTCTTTTCTACCACCGACTGTAGAAATCTTTCCGTAGCGGTTGCGGCTGAGTACACTTCCGTAAGTTGCAGCAAGCAATGATGCGACTACTTCCTTAGCATCCTGTCCGTTACAAAGTTCTTCTGCAAGGGTATCAAAAATGGCATCGCCCTTTCTAAGGTGTGGAACTTTTTCTTCAACTGAAACTTCTGATCCTTCGCCTTCCATTGGAACGATTTCATCATCGTCTGAAACTGTTTCTGCAGGAACATTGTTAAGTCCAATCTTTGACTTGATGTCGTCAAAAAGTCTTCCGCGCTTTGCTTCAAGAACTTCTTCAACACCAGGAATTGTTCCTTCTGTCATCTCACCCTTTGCACTCTTACGAACTGCATTGATGAGGTAGTTGAGCTTGCGTCTTGTATCTTCAGGCTTTACGAAAGTAACTGCAACACCGCTTGAACCTGCACGGCCTGTACGACCAATACGGTGAACATAAGTTGGACCATCGAATGGAAGTTCATAGTTAACAACATGTGTAAGGCCTTCGATATCAATACCGCGGGCCGCAACGTCTGTAGCAACAAGAATGCGTGTTTTCTTTGCGCGGAATCTTGCAAGGATTTTTTCACGCTGTCCCTGTGGAATGTCACCGTGAAGTGCTGCTGCTTCGTATCCCTTTTCATCAAGAGCCTTGCTTACATAGTCTGCATCACATTTGCGCTGAACAAAAACGAGACCAAAGAAATCAGGTGAAATGTCGATGAGGCGAACAAGAGCTTCAATCTTTTCGCTTTCCTTGAGAACCCAGTACTTCTGGTCGATGAGCAATGGTTCTTCTACAACGCCTTCTTCTTCAACGATTTCATAGTCGCCCATAAAGCGCTGTGCAATGCGAAGGATTTCTTTTGGAATTGTCGCACTGAACAAAAGAACACGACAATCCTGATTTGCACTTTCAAAAATATTTTCGATGTCGTCAACGAATCCCATGTCCAGCATTTCGTCGCCTTCATCAAGAATGAAGTAGTCGATTTTGGAAATGTCGAGGACACCGCGATCCATAAGGTCCATTACACGGCCTGGTGTACCTACTACGATTTCAACACCCTTGCGGAGTGCACGCATCTGTTCGCCCATTGAAGCACCACCGTAAACAACGGCAACGCGAGGACACTTTCCAGTTGTAAAGGAAGCCATTTCTGCAGCTGTCTGCATGGCAAGTTCACGGGTTGGTTCAAGAATGATTGCGCGGACATGATCTGAAGGTTCCCTCAAAGTCTGAACGAGAGGAAGTCCAAAAGCAGCTGTCTTACCAGTACCAGTGCGGGCACGGGCAATAACGTTTGCATCGCCGTTCAAAAGACGTGGGATGGCAAGTACCTGAATAGGTGATGGTACCTTGAATCCCTTCTTTTCAATTGCCTTTAATGTGATTTCATCAAGACCAAGATCTTCAAATGACATTTCATCAGAATCATTTTCTGCTGAAACTTCTGCGGACATAGTAAGCCCGTCAATTTTTTCGTTTAATTCTTCCATACGATACCTCTTTCTTCATGAAAGTCCGTAACCGCATAGAAGTGGCGCCTATTCGCCTCTAATTAATTTCTTTGATTCCAAACCCGTGACCATGAAAGCATCTGATGCTTTCGTAAGAAAAACTGCGGTCTTTAGACAGACATGATAAATAATGTAAAATGTTTGCAAATATTACAGTTTTTTAACATTTTACACAAGGGGATTATACAAAAAAATCCCTGCACTCCATTCAGAATGCAGGGATCATAAATTCATATTTTTAGAAACTGAACTACAGCACGGCCTTAAGGAACTGCTGCAATCGTTCGCTCTTTGGAGCATTGAAGATTTCTTCTGGAGTTCCTTCTTCAACGATGTTTCCGCCATCCATAAAAAGAACACGGTCTGCAACTTCGCGGGCAAACCCCATTTCGTGGGTGACGACAATCATTGTCATTCCGCTTTCCGCAAGTTTTTTCATAACAGAAAGAACTTCACCGACAAGCTCAGGGTCCAATGCAGATGTAGGCTCATCAAAAAGCATGATCTTTGGATCCATTGCAAGGGCACGGGCGATGGCAACGCGCTGCTGCTGTCCACCCGAAAGTTTATTAGGATAAGCGTCAAGCTTGTCACCAAGTCCTACGGCATTCAAAAGTTCAATTCCCTTTGCACGGGCTTCTTCCTTTGATTTTTTTAGTACATTCATAGGAGAGACCATTGTGTTCTCAAGGGCCGTCATGTGAGGAAAAAGATTGAATTTCTGGAAAACCATTCCTACATTCAAAAGTCTTTTGCGACGTTCTTTGCTTGAAATATGAAGTCTTGAAAACTTGTGTTCTTTATGTGCAATTTTCTTACCTTCAATTTCAATGACACCGTTGTCGATGTGTTCAAGATGTATAAGAGATCGAAGGAATGTAGACTTTCCGCTTCCGCTTGGACCTATGATGCAAACAACTTCCTTAGGCTTTACTTCAAGGTTAACACCCTTCAAGACATGAAGCTGACCAAAACTTACATCTATATCTTTTGTTGTAATCATACTCATTTCAGCCACCTCCTATTCGTAGATCGAATGTTTCTTTTCAAGCACATGGAATACAAAAGTAAACACGGCGGTAATGATCAGATACAAGATCATGGCCGGAATGTATACCATTGACGAAGCTGTTGACGACTGAATGCTTCTTGTAACCTTTGTAATGTCTGCGAGTGCTATAAGAGAAACAAGGGAAGCGTCCTTAAGCATCATGATGAATTCATTTCCTACAGGTGGAATCAAGCGGCGAACTGACTGAGGAAGAATTACAAGCCTCATTGTCTGGAAATAATTGAGGCCCAAAACTTTTCCCGCCTCAAACTGTCCTTTATCAATCGACTGAATTGCAGCGCGAATGATTTCACAGCAGTAGGCCGAACTGTTAAGTCCGAATGCAATGAAGGCTGCAAGAAACTGATTGTTGATTGTAAGCGCACGACTGATCTGTGGGAGACCGTAGTACACAAAATAAAGTTGCATCAGTAAAGGAGTTCCGCGGAAAAAGAAAACATATCCCTTGCAGAAATTACGGATAAGCTTGCTCTTTGAAAGTGTACCAAGAGCAAGGAAAATACTGATGATAAGTCCTGCCACTACAGAACACAGTGTAAGTAAGATTGTAATTCTGGCACCTGCCAACAGCTGAGGTATCCATTTTAAAATTTTATTCATTGTTTCCATAATAAACAGGACTCCGAAAAATTATTTTTTATTTGATAGAATCAGAAAGATCTTCACCAAAAATCTTGATGTAGATTTTTGCCATTGTTCCATCTGCCTTCATGTCGTCGATTACCTTGTTGATCTTGTCCTGAAGAACCTTGTTGCCCTGCTTCATGCAAACACCAAAGTATTCATCAGGAGTTCCTGTCCATACGCGCTTGAATTCTGAATTTGGAACATTGAGGTAAGAAACAGAAACAAGATTGTCACTTACAACACAGTCGATGCGACCAAACTTAAGATCATCATATGCATTCATAACCTTGTCATATTCACAAGGGATGAATTCAAAATTGTGTGCTGCGGCATATTTTTCAATAAAGAAGTCAGATGTTGTTTCTGCCTGGTATCCGATTTTCTTTCCTGCTGCATCTTCAGGCTTATTCCATGGAAGAGTTGAATCCTTCTGAAGGATAAGGGCCTGACCGTTTCCAATGTAAGGCTGAGAGAAATCATATGCAGCCTGACGTTCTGGAGTAATTGTTGCAGCAGACATAACTACATCGTAGCGGTCTGTTGTGAGGCCTGCAAAAATTCCGTCCCATGCAACATCAAGGAATTCAGCTTCAAGACCAAGGCGCTTTGCAATTTCCTTTCCAAGTTCAACATCGAAACCTGCAGGAGTCTTTCCGTCTTCTGCATAGTATTCAAATGGAGGATATCCAATTTCCATTGCAATCTTAAGCTTTCCAGCTTCCTGTGTGAATTCACCCTTCTGCACCTTGCTGTTCTTGGAGCATGATGCAAATGCAAAAATTGCTGCAGCCGACATTGCTGCCAAAATGATTTTCTTCATAGTTTATCTCCTGATTGTAATAATTTTACAACAGACACTATTATATAGAATAATAATTGTTATATTCAATAAAGTAGACTGTAAAAAGAAGAATTCAAGCCTCCGTCTTTTTTATGAAAAAACCTGGAATCACTTCTGCCACAAGAATCGCAGCAAAAATAAGGACACAGCCCAGTGCCATCTTGAATGAAAGTCTTTCCCCAAGAATCAGAGCACTGAAGAAAACTCCAAATACAGATTCAAGAGAAAGAAAAAGAGAAGCAAGAGAAGACGGTACATATTTCAATCCAATATTCTGAAGACAGAAACAAAGCATGGAACTTAAAAGTGCAAGATACAGAAGAGACACAACGACATTTCGATTGCCGAACAGACTCATTTCAAGAGGAGCATCAGCAAAAGGTGCTATGGCAAGCCCAAGAACACCAGCCACAAGGAATTGAAAAACAGTAAGAAGAATTACATCTTCGTCCTTAACAAACAGGGCACCACCAATGATATGAACTGCATAGAAAAATCCACAAATCAATGTAAGTACATCACCTTTATTCATCACATACCATTTTCCAGTTTCTCCGTTCAAAGCAAGTAAAGCGATACCTGTGACAGAGAGAAAAGCCGCAAGCCAGACAAACCAGGCAGGACGTTTCTTGAATATCGGCCATCCTAAAAGAGGAACAAGAATAACATATACCGTTGTAAGGAAAGCATTCTTGCCAGCAGTCGTATAATTACAACCGATGGTCTGAGTTTCATATGCGGTAAAAAGGAAAAGTCCAAGAAGGCAACCGTGAAGGAAAGTCTTTTTATCAAGACTCTTGAAACGACGGATAAAAATCAGGGAAAGACAGATAGCCGCAACTGTAAAACGAATGCCGACCATCCATGTAGGTCCAATATATTCAAGACTATCCTTGACGATTACAAAAGCAAAACCCCAGATTGCAGCGGTAAGGATAAGTCCTGCGCTGAAAATGTATTTTAGATTCATATTATAATTCATAGGCATAGAATAGTAGACATTAAATGGAAAGACAATCACATGGGTGAAAAAATCAGACCGAATATTTACAAATGGCAATAAGTCAAAATTTGTAAATATAGGGAAAGCATTTAAATGTCAGAACAAATAATTCAACTTCTACTCAAGATAGCCTGAAAAAACCCAGCCTGTCGTATCGCTTTTTGACTTATACCCTTCAAGGAAACCAACGGGATTTACAAGCTCAACTTTTACCCATGGAGCACTAATTCCGTCTATGGTCGCAGTAGATCCAACCTCAAGAATTAATACAAGGGAACCTGGATTCAATGTATAAAGCTTTGAAGCTCCCAGGTTAGGACGATCCCTCATTTTTAAGCGGCAAATCGGATTATAGAACTCACCAGCTTCAATGCCTTTTTTATTTCTTCCACTAGGCTCTCCGTTTCTAGAAGTATAATGACTGAAGGAATATGGATTTCCAGAGCTCTGTTTGTAAATAGTATGTCTGTTGCAATCTACAGAACCCTCTTCCCTTTGAAATTCATAAGTAACTATGGAATCCTTAGTATAGTAGTGGTAACCCATTCCTGTAGGACCGCCATCAGTATCGCACCATCCGTAGGAAGCTGCCTTGTTGAGTTTCAGTTCCTTGCCACTTACATCAAGGGTATGTATTCTGACTTCAGAATATCCTCCACCCTGACCGCCAGAAAAGCAATGTTCCAAAACGAAGGGAACAGGATTTGTCATGTTCATGGGATACTCGATTTCAAGTCCCCCCCGAGGTTTCTATATTAATTTTTCCTATCCGCCCAGTAGAATCAAAATAAATGGCAGAAAGGGTTTTATATCCGCCCTTAAGACCCGCTCCTTCATAAGTCCACCAGTTGTTCAACCTATTAACAAGATTGTCCTTTGACCTTCCGTATTCATCGCTGTTAATTGAAGGTATCACATGCTGTTGGGCAATGCCCATGGTGATGCCGTTTTTGCCTTCAACAGTATTTACTGAATATTCACAGGCAATATCACATCCCCTTACAAAACCAGAATTAGAATAGCCTGATGAGTCAGTTACCCTGGCATAGTAAACCATGAAGAGGACATCGTTTTTAATTCCATAACCTGCAACATTTGAAAGCCTGACCTTTGAACCTGAACGAACAACCATAACTTCATCTTCTGTCTTTTGACCAACACCTTTCGCAATCATAAAGGAATCTAAAATGTAAACACAATCAAGCCTTTCATAAGAAGGACAACAGAAATTTTCCATCGACGATGAAAATCCAACGTTTCCTTGGGAAAAATCATCGTCAGAAAGATACTTCACACCCCTTTCCACAGGGAAATCTGCAGTCGAAGAATAAAGTCCTCCTTGAGAAAAGACTGGAAAGGCAAATGCGAAAGCAAGGAAAACAAAAAAACTTTTTCTAGACATATGAACCTTCAGTGAATTAAAATTTGATTTTTGATGACATCATAAAAAATGGGGCTGACAAAAAAACATTGAAAGCCCCATATGCTTAGTTGTATTTTACAGATTTCAAAACGAAATTATTCTCCTAAGAAAGCACCGAAAACCCAACCGCTAAGTCCATCGTCCTGTGAAACGTAGAACCAGCTTGCAGTGATTCCACCGATGGTAGAAGTTGCATTTGACTTGCGGGATGCAACAACTTCAGCGCCATTTTCAAACTGACCGATGACTGGACCATCTGGAGGGAATTCCCTTACATTGAGATTTGAGCCATCATCTGTAGCAACTGTGTATGTTTTTGAAACCTCCACAGAGTCAGTAAAGTCAACTGGAGACATATCGTCTGCAACATTGACATCTTCACCAAGATCGATGGCAATCTTTTTCTTCATGTAATCAGACACAGCTTTTTTACCTGCACTCTTAAGAAGCTGTTCCTTGATGTCGGCATCTTTTTCGCCTGCTGCCTTCTTATAGAGCATAAGAGCCTTTGTATCATCTGGATCAGATGATACAGAATCACAAAGCACATAGCCTTCCTGAACAGTGTATCTGCTATAATAGCGAATCTTAAACATATCAAGACTGATGTCTCTTTCAACCTTTCCGATTATCTCAACGATTGTTTCAGGTTCAAGAATTGTTTTTGAGAATTCACAAGGATTAGCCTCGTTGAATACTACAGCTTTTTCAAGTATGAATGCTTCACGACCATTATAAGGAACAACTCTATTTGCCATTACATATGATTCGTTCTTCTTATATTTTACCTTGTAGAATTCAAATTCCTTCTTTTCGCCATCATTGAGTCTTGTGTATGTCTTTGGTCCAGAAGCACCATCAAGAACAGTACCTGTAGGAATGTTTGCGCTCCATACAAGGTTATCATCCTTATCCTTTTTCCAAAGGGATCCTATGCCATCACCGTTATCCTGAAGAAGAATCACAGCATCCTTCTTATCTGAATTAATCAAAGTCTCCTTGAAAGGACGGCTTGGATCAACAGGATTTTCCATATGACCTTCACACTTACCGAGGGTCTCCCTTAAAACTCCAGCTTCAAGAGGAGCCATTGCCTTGCGGAGTGAAATAAGATCAATAAAAGTATAGACAGTATTTACATCTTCCTTCTTAATGAAAAGCTTTTCATAGTATTTCTTATTATAATAGAAAGTAACTAGATAGAAGTCACCTTCACTACCTTCCTTATCGATGGCACATACAACTTCATCCTGAAGCTTAACACCTGCAATGTCGTTTTCATCTGCAGAATTGTATGTAAACACCTTGAATGAATCATAGGCAAAAACAGCACCAGGAACAGTATTGAAAACTGCAATGCCGTCCTGCACATAACACTTTTCACCTTCATAGACAATTTCAAAGAATTCTCTCTCCTGATTATCAGAGGTTCTGATTGCCTTGACATTGACAGAAGATCCGTTTTTCTTTACAGCCTTAAGAACTTTTCCTGCGCGGAAAGATTTTTTCCATTCCATCTTTCCATCTTTATTCATTGTCCAGATAGGACCTTCAGGATAGATGACAACAGAGTCAACAGTTTCTACAGTTTCAGCTTTCTTTTCAGAAACGGATGACTTAACAGGCGATTCACTTTCACCGACAGCAGAATCTTTTTTTCCGCCACATGAACACAAAACACTTAATGCAACTGCAGCAAGAAGAATTCCTTTTACCTTTTTTTTCATAAAAAACTCCTTTTTTTTACCATTGTTGATCTATCGCAGGCTTTTACCCCGATTTCTTCTACAACGTATATTCAGTATATAGTACAAAATTTCTTTTGTAAAATAATAAAGATTTTAATTTTAAAAGGATTGGATTATTTTCTGGATATTATCCTCTCACATAATTAGACATCTATAACTTTAATAAATCATAGCTAACCTATTGACAAAATTAGCATTAGTTAACTATATTAACATTATCGAATTATAGTTAGTCTTATCTAACTACATTCTAGATTGATATAAGGAAATCATCATGCCGATCTACATGGCTCACATTGGAGAAGAATATCTTGTAAAGAAAGTGGGTGGTCTTGAAGAAACAAAGTATCACCTCAAGAACCTTGGCTTTGTTCCGGGAGCACAGGTAAGCGTTGTAGCCGTAATGAACGGAAACCTAATCGTTCAGGTCAAGGATGCAAGGGTCGCCATAAGCCGGGAACTTGCAGGAAAAATCATCATCTAGTTTTCAATAAAAGAGGTATATATGACATTGAAAGAAGTAAAACCTGGAACAACCGTAAAGGTCGTAAAAATCTCAGGAGAGGGCGCAGTCAAACGCAGAATTATGGAAATGGGACTGACTAAGGGCATTGAAGTATTTGTCCGCAAAGTAGCTCCTCTTGGGGATCCGGTAGAAGTAACGGTAAGGGATTATGAACTTTCCGTTCGCAAAGCTGATGCTGAATTGGTGGAGGTATCGAAATGAAAATCGCACTTGCAGGAAACCCTAACGCGGGAAAAACAACTTTATTCAATGCACTTACGGGTTCAAACCAGTTTGTAGGTAACTGGCCTGGAGTTACAGTTGAAAAAAAAGAAGGAAAACTCAAAGGCCACAAGAATGTTGAAATCATGGACCTGCCGGGAATATATTCCCTTTCACCATATACTTTGGAGGAAGTCGTTTCAAGAAATTATCTTGTAAAGGAACGCCCTGATGCAATCCTCAACATCATCGACGGAACAAACCTTGAACGCAACCTCTACCTTACGACACAGCTTGTTGAACTTGGCATACCGATGGTAATCGTCGTAAACATGATGGATGTGGTAAAGAAAAAGGGAGACAAAATTCACCTTAAGGAAATGTCACAGGTCCTTGGATGTCCTGTCTATGAAATCTCTGCCCTCAAGAACAAAGGATGCATGGAGGCGGCTGTTGCTGCAATAAACGCCGCGGAAGAAAAGAAACCTGTTGTTTATCAGCACAGATTTGAATCCTGCGTTGAACATGCCCTGGCCCATATAGAAGAAGCCGTAATCCACAATCTTCCGGAAGAAAAACAGAGATGGTATTCAGTAAAGCTTTTTGAACGCGACTCAAAGGTTATTGAACAGCTTAAGGAAGCAGAAGGAATAACAGTGGGGACAGACCTCCTTGCCCATATTGAAGATGACATCAAGACCTGCGAAAAGGAACTTGATGACGACGCAGAATCAATCATCACCGCAGAACGCTACAAGTACATCGATTCAATCATCAAGACCTGCGTAACAAAAAAGCAGAAGGCAAGCAAGCTCAATACTTCAGACAAGATCGACCGCGTTGTGACAAACCGCTGGCTTGCCCTTCCTATTTTTGCAGTGGTAATGTGGGCAGTGTATTACATTGCCATGGTTACGGTTGGTGCCGCAGCAACTGACTGGGCAAATGACGGTCTCTTTGGCGACGGCTACCATCTCTTTGGAATAGGCAACACTGTCTACGAAGAGGCCGCTGAAGAATTCGGAGACAGTCCTGCCATAATCGAAGCATTCAACAACGGAGAGTTTACATATACGGTGCAGGATGAAGAGACCCTTGAAGTTTCTGATCCTATTGAATTCACAGAAGATGATGTCATTACAGCAAAGGCAATGGTTGAAAAATATGGAGAGGAAGGTCCGTCCCCTGATGCTTACGGAATCTGGATTCCGGGTGTTCCGGCAGTAATTGAATCTGTTCTTGATGCAATGGAATGTGCCGACTGGCTTAAGGGCCTGATTCTTGACGGAATTGTAGCCGGTGTCGGTGCGGTTCTTGGCTTTGTTCCTCAGATGCTTGTTCTCTTCTTCCTTCTTGCATTCCTTGAAGCCTGCGGTTACATGGCACGCATCGCCTTCATCATGGACCGTGTATTCCGCCGCTTTGGATTGTCTGGAAAATCCTTCATTCCGATGCTGGTTGGTACAGGCTGTGGAATTCCTGGCATCATGGCAAGCCGCACAATCGAAAGTGACCGTGACCGCAAAATGACAATCATGACAACAACCTTCATTCCTTGTGGTGCAAAGACTCCTTTCATCGCCATGGTTGCCGGTGCAATCTTTGGTGGATCGGCCTGGGTTGCAACAAGCGCCTACTTCATAGGTATTGCTTCAATCCTTTGTTCAGGAATCATGCTTAAGAAAACAAAAATGTTTGCAGGTGACGTTGCTCCATTCGTAATGGAACTTCCTGCCTACCACTGGCCTACAATCGGAAATCTGCTCCGTTCAATGTGGGAACGCGGCTGGTCCTTCATCAAGAAAGCCGGAACAATCATTCTTCTTTCAACAATCGTAATCTGGTTCCTTTCATTCTTTGGATGGGCAGACGGCGCATTCGGAATGCTCGAAGAAGATCAGATGGACTGTTCAATCCTTGCTTACTTTGGCCGCGGAATCTGCTGGCTCTTCCAGCCACTTGGATGGGGAAACTGGCAGGCAACTGTAGCTGCAATCACAGGTCTTGTTGCAAAGGAAAATATTGTCGGTACTATGGGTATTCTTTACGGCGGAACAGAAGCCTATGCAAACATGGCTGCCGTATTCACAGGCATAACCGGTATGTCATTCCTTATCTTCAATCTTCTCTGTGCTCCTTGTTTTGCCGCCATGGGTGCCATCAAGCGCGAAATGAACAACACAAAATGGTTCTGGTTTGCGATTTTGTATGAATGTGGATTTGCCTACATCATCGCTTTCATTGTAAATCAGCTGGGAAGCCTCTTTACTGGTGCCGTAGGTGGTGCTGGCGCATACGTTGAAGTTGCTCTCGGTTTTGCAGCGTTGGCCGGTTTAATCTACATGGTCGTAAGAAAAGACAAGTACAAGAATAAATAATTCATAGGGGTTGTCTAATAAGACCGTAGCGGTCATTGAGGCTGTCGAAATGACTATTACACTAAATATGGTGGTTTCGACAAGCTCAACCACCGTAAATCAAACTTTTGAGACATCCCCTGTGAGGGAGTAATCCAATGGGAACAGTAATCATCAGCACAATTCTTTTCATCATCGTTACTTTAATCGTAAAGTCAATTTGCAAGAAACATATTGAAGCAAAGAAAAACGGAAGTGTCTGCTGCGGATGCGCAAAATGCAGCTGCGGATGCAATAAAAATGATTAGATTTTTTTTAACTTGAGGTTAGCAATGTCTAACTATAATTTTAATCAGCTTTTTCTTCGCTATTCATCGCAATCCGTTTGCGGTATTAAACCGGCAAATCTGTTCACTGTTCCTTCAGAAAACTTCACGGTGGAAATTTTCAGGGAATGGCAACTCATTGTCAATGAACAAGGGCTGGAAATTTCCGCCTTCAAAATATCAGACAGAACAACAATGCTTTTCATCTACAATAAAAAATGGATTCAGAAGATCATAGAAAATCCTCTTGTAGTTTCGTATCTGGAAAAAAAAGGATATTCCTCCATACACGATACAAATAAAACTATACAGGATTTATCCAACCGATTGAGATCAAAAAAAAAAAAATTCCCTCATGAAGTCGGAATTTTTCTAGGCTACCCTTTTGATGACGTAATAAAATTTGAAGAACATCAGGGAAAATTCTGCAGATACTGCGGTTACTGGAAAGCTTACTGCAACCCGGAAAAGGCAAAAGAATGCTGCAATAGATTCAGGCAGTGCAGTCAAATGTGTGCAAAATGGTTTGACGAGGGATATTCAATTCCTCAGATAATCAAAAAATATAAAGAAGCGGTGAAAAATCCGCATAAGGAGTTTATATGAAAGTATCTGTAATTTATGCCAGCACAACAGGCAACACGGAAGCAATGGCAAATGCAATCAATGAAGCCGTTACATCAGCAGGAGCCGAAGCAATTTTTGGAACTGCCGACAGTGCCGATGCAGGATCAGCTGCAGCAAGCGATGTGATTCTTCTTGGAAGCCCTGCCATGGGAGATGAAGTCCTTGAAGACACAATGGAAGAATTCTACACAGGAATTGAAGGCGCTCTTTCCGGAAAGAAAGTCGGACTCTTCGGTTCATACGACTGGGGTGACGGTCAATGGCTCCGCGACTGGGAAGACCGTGCAAGAAATGCAGGTGCCGATGTTTCAGAAAGCCTCATGGTTCATCTTACACCGGAAGCTGACGATCTTGCAAAATGCCAGGACTGGGCTAAGGCATTTTTAGCATGATGAATTTACAATCTAAGTGCAACAAATGAAAAGACCCATAAAATCAACTATAATGGTGTTTGTTCAAGACATTATTACAGGAGATAAAATGGGTCACTACAAACATCTTAGCACAATAGAGCGAGAAATCATACTG
>NZ_JAZUGX010000050.1:0-2846 GCF_045641405.1 Treponema sp. | reverse complement strand
CCGCCTTCAACATAGCTTTCCATTTTGAAAACTGTTGCCGGTGGACGACGAATGAAAAACATAGGATTTTCAGTTGCTCTTGGTGGAAGAATCCCTTCAATGCGGATTTTCCAGTTTGGAAGAACACCTTCAACAATGGGGTTATCAGGATCAATGGTAACTCCCAGAACTGCGGCACTGGCATAGATGATTCGTGTTGTTGTTGCATCATCAAAGAAGATTCCAGTATACACTTTTCCCATACCCATGCCTTCAACAATCAGCTCTCCGCCGATACCGATGGCAATATCAGTAACTCTTTTGTCCTCGATAAAAGGGATCACAGCTTTTAGATCGTCCTCCAGGTTACGGACCCATTTATCCATTTTTACCTGCTGACTAAAACCATCTATCGAAGCCACTTAATTACCTCCTTGCACACTGCGTTCGTATACTTCCATCGCAAGTGAATCCAGGAATCCACTTTTTGTAAGTTTTGCTTCTGATGTACACATATCCAGGAATTTCTCGAATTCCAGTTCTGCGATTTCATCATTTGCATTCAACCTTGATGGAAGGTCTTTGATTATCTTTTTGGCAAGCTCAATGATGAGGATTGCCATGAGATCCTGTTTTGTTTCCAGGTAGCCGATTTTTCTTTTTGCATCGTTAAGGGATGCATAAATCAGCTGTGAATCCTGTACGTCTTTATCTAAATAATTCATGCAGGCTATTCGGACTATTTCCGAAAAGTTTGTTTTCTTTTCTTTAGCTCTGCATTCAATCAGTTCTCCGACTCTTCGCGGAAAACGAATCTGTTTTATTGTTTCAAGTTTTGAATAGTCCTCTTTCTCCACTTAACTCTCCTGTAACGGATCCCAGTCAGAAGAAATGATTCTAGAAACCTCTATGGCTTCTACTTTTTTGATTTCACTCTGAATGTCATCCTTGATGGTTTCTCTTATTGATTTCTGATTTGCCATGAGTGCATTCATCTTCTTTGCACTTGGAAGACCTTTAAGCTGCTTCATGAACCATTTGTGTTCCGGCAATTTCATGAAGGCTTTTGTCTTGAAACGAGGGTCTTCGTAATAGACGACCTTCTTTCCCTTGTAAGGCGGCATTCCCTGATTCATGACAATGATTCTCGAAAACTCAAGTTTCATAAGTTCATCTGGATTTATAAGCGAAGTGCTTGTTTCCTGACTGCTTCTTGAAATGTTGTTGAATCCGACCTGATACTTGCTTCCGCTGGCACTGATGTTATCCAGAAGTACTGAACGGTTTCCGATAGATTCGCTGAACATTCTTGCATCCTTTATGGAACCAGGAGCTCCGATTACTATTGTCTTACAGTGGTCCAGGAACGGATGGTTTTCTCCGTACACATCTACCAGCTGATTCAATGCCTGACAGATAATCATGAAGGTCACCCCATAGCCCGCCAAAATTCCGGCGTTTAACGCAATGTCAGGGAAATATCCTAAGACGGGGAACTCGTCCAACAGGAAGAGACACGGAATCTTAAGCTTTACTTCATTTGCATTTGTTTCGCCCGAACTGAACTTCTTGATCATGAAAGTGATGATCATTCTGAACACCGGACTGATACGCTTGATATGGTTGTAAGGAACAATCAGGTACAATGAAATTGCATTCTTTGAAGTAATGAAGTCATCAACGCTGAAATCTGAATATGCTGTTGCGTTTGCAAGAAGCGGATCCTGGAAGAGTGAAATCTTACTGAATACAGTAGAGTAGGTTGAAGCTCTTTCCTTTGGTGTCTGAATCTTGGAACGGTTTGCGGCCTCTACAATAAGCTGATGAATCTGCGGATTTCCATGGTCACTGTCGATCATGTCATCAAGCATCTTTCCGCCAGGTCCGCCTGTCTCTTCGTCATCCTTCTGCTGTCCTTCTTTCTTGTCATCATCAGTTGCCTGGGAGAATACATGAAGAACTGTTGCAAGGTTCTTTTCTTTCCAAGGGATGTCTTTACAGAAACGTACATGAAGGACTACTCCTGAGAAGATGTCTCTGGCTGTATTGTTGAAGTACTGTGTTGCTCCGTCAGATGCGGCTTTAGCAGAATCTCCTCCGAAGAAGATTTCACCGATAGTATCTGCCCAGCTGAAGGCTTCACTTGGACTGTCAGGTATTTCCCAGATTGGATTGTAATGGGCTGTATTATTATCAGGGTCCAGAGGTCTGAAAGGAATTACACGGCTGAACTTTGAACGGTATCCTGCAGTTGCGGCAAAGTTTTCGCCCTTTGGGTCAAACACTACAACGCTTCCTTTTCCGGCAATTTCTTTTCTCTCTTTAATCTTGAAAAACAGGAACTTTTTCTTTACCCACTGATAGACTGGCACTCCATAGCTTAAAAGTGTCGGTATTATGAAGGAAACCCCTTTTCCAGCACGGGTAGGAAGTAAAATAAGGGTATTGGTTCTTCCTGAATGACAGATGAGTTCTGCAATCTTCTTGCAATGAAGGACGAGGGAAGCTTTTACGGCATCAATCTTGTAGGTTACTTTTGCGTTTGCAAGTTCTCCACATACTACTCCATGTTCCTGAAGCATTCCGAAGTTCTTCAAATCTTTCTTTGTCGCGAATCGTGCAGTTCCGTGAATGTGCTGGTTTTTCTGATGGCTGTTTACAAAGATACTTGTAAATACGAATACCATTACTGCAGCAACGAGACAGATGAATGTTGGTGGAATAGCCTGGAAGAAGTAAAACGAATAAGTATCATTAAACGCATACTTCAGCATCCCGATTAGAAATACTAACGGGTTGTAGAAACGATATCCGCCCTTGGTAACAAACATTGGATTTCCTACAACAGCAGGATCATAGTTCATCAA
>NZ_JAZUGX010000049.1:0-66928 GCF_045641405.1 Treponema sp. | reverse complement strand
GGTAAGGTTCCTCGCGTACCATCGAATTAAACCACATGCTCCACCGCTTGTGCGGGCCCCCGTCAATTCCTTTGAGTTTCACCCTTGCGGGCATACTCCCCAGGCGGTACACTTATCGCGTTTGCTTCGACACCCAGCCTCATGGCCGGACATCCAGTGTACATCGTTTACTGTGCGGACTACCAGGGTATCTAATCCTGTTTGCTCCCCGCACCTTCGCACCTCAGCGTCAGTCGTCTGCTGGAAACCTGCCTTCGCCATCGGTGTTCTTCCTGATATCTACAGATTTCACCCCTACACCAGGAATTCCGGTTCCCCCTCAGCGACTCCAGTCCGCCAGTTCCAAGCGCAGTTCAGGGGTTGAGCCCCTGGCTTTCACGCCTGGCTTGACAGACCGCCTACATGCCCTTTACGCCCAATGATTCCGAACAACGCTCGCACCTTACGTGTTACCGCGGCTGCTGGCACGTAATTAGCCGGTGCTTATTCATGGCCTACAGTCATCACGAAGGCTTTCCACTCCCCCGCTTATTCCTCTGCCATAAAAGGACTTTACAACCTTCCGGCCTTCATCGTCCACGCGGCGTCGCTCCGTCAGGGTTTCCCCCATTGCGGAATATTCTTAGCTGCTGCCTCCCGTAGGAGTCTGGGCCGTATCTCAGTCCCAATGTGTCCGTTCACCCTCTAAGGCCGGATAACCGTCATCGCCTTGGTGGGCCTTTACCCCGCCAACAAGCTGATGGCCCGCAGGCCGTTCCCCCGGCGAAGCAGTTGCTTCGTCTTCCTCGCATCCTTCCAAGAGACGCGAGCGTATCCGGCATTACCCTGTATTTCTACAGGCTGTTCCCAATCCGGGGGGTACGTCACCTACGTGTTACTCACCAGTCCGCCACTCTCACGGTAGCAAGCTACCGATCCCGTCCGACTTGCATGCTTAAGACGCGCCGCCAGCGTTCGTTCTGAGCCAGGATCAAACTCTCCATGATCTATTCTTAAGCCCGAAGGCTAAAGATTCCTCATAAAGTTTCCTGTCCCAATCCATTAATCTAGAATTGATTTTCAGGTCGATCAAAGAACTTGACCGATTCATTTTGCTGACATATTTAAGATTTGTCTTTGTTTTCCTTCACTGTTTCTGTCAAAGAGCTGCAACTTTCGTTGCCTTCCGTCGTGCGACGGTGAAAAAGAATATATATCCGAATATAAAAAATGTCAAGAAGAATTTTCTTTTTTTTTGATGATTTTTTTTCATTTTTTCAAGATTTCCATTTTTATACCCCTAACCTCCTCCTATAATGACAGATAAAGCATTGACGGCGAACCGCTTCACCTCAGACTAGCCCCGATTGGATGGGCGCCGGAGGCGTTGCCGGCAACGGCAATGAGCGCCAGCGGAACCCAGGAAAGCGGGTTTAGCAAGGCCGGTGCGCTCCGAAGAAAAAGAATTCTGTACTTGTTTTTATGCATTATCACTGTTATTATAGGTAGACTTTTATATAAACATGGGGATAAAACAAAAAAAATGAGATGTCCATATTGCGGCAGTTTTGATGACAAGGTGCTTGAATCCAGACAGTTGGCAAACGGAGAAAGCATCAGAAGACGTCGAGAATGCCTATCCTGCGGCCAAAGATTCACAAGTTTTGAAAGGATTGAAGAAAAACAATTCATGGTTGTAAAGCGCGACGGAAGACGACAGCCTTTTGACATAAAGAAAATCGCAAAAGGCATTGAACGGGCACTTGAAAAACGACCTATCTCCACTGACCTAAAGGACCAGATTCTCAACGAAATTGAAGACGAAGCATATACAGTTGGAAAAGCCGACAGAGAAATTTCCACAGCCCAGCTGGGAGAAATTGTGCTGAAGAGACTGAATGCCCTGGACAAGGTCGCATACATCAGATTTGCCAGCGTTTACAGAAAATTCAACAACCTGGAAGAATTCATCGAAGAAGTAAAAAAGATTTCGCTTTGATCGAATCCACAGAATTCATAAGGTTTTGACGAGGGGAAAATGAACAATACAGAAAGCAGACTGTACATTATCGGTGCAGGTTTTGCAGGGCAGATGATCGCCAAAGACATACTCTCAAAGAAGGTATTCGGCACTGTCACTGCTTTTTTAGATGATGATAGAAACATAATCGGATCAAAAATTGAAGGAATACCAGTATTGGGTCCTATCGAAAACATGGCTGATGCCCTTCATCCAGATCCAGCATCAGACCAGGCCCTGATCGCCATTCCAAGCGCAGGTACCGACAGAATCAGGGAAATCTACTCTGCCCTCAAGAAATGTGGATTTACACAGATCAAGATTCTTCCATCGATGAGTCAGGTAATCGACGGAAAGGCCCATTTCATTCAGGCCAGGGATATAAATCCTCTGGACATTCTTGGCAGAACCCCCATAGTCATTCCTCTGACAAAAAGTCTTTCATACCTTAGGGGAAAACGCGTACTCATAACAGGAGCTGGAGGATCCATAGGAAGCGAGCTTGCAAGACAGTTGCTTTCAGGTGGAGCTGAAAGGCTATACCTCTTTGGACATGGTGAAAATTCAATCGTAAACATATACAGGGAACTTCACGTTCTTCAAAACGAAGGGGTCGGACAGAAAGCATCTGTAGTTCCCATCATCGGCGACATGAAAGACAAGGAATATGTGCGGTACATAATATTCCACACTCACGCCGATGTCATTTTCCATTGTGCAGCCTATAAGCACGTTCCAATGATGGAGGAAAATTCCGTCGCATCGATCGAGAACAATGTATTTGGAACCAAGAACCTTCTGGATGCGGCACTTGAATTCAACGTGGAAAGATTCGTCCTTATTTCAACCGACAAGGCAGTTGATCCTGTAAGCGTATATGGTGTAAGCAAGATGATCTGCGAAAAACTTGTAAACGAATATTCAAAAAAAACAAAAGACAACCAGTCTTTCATGTTCGTCCGTTTTGGAAACGTCCTTGGGAGCCGTGGATCAATTCTTCCGATTTTCATGGAACAGATAAAAAACGGAGGACCTGTAACAGTAACCGATCCTGAGATGGAACGATATTTCATGACAATTCCTGAGGCCTGTTCTCTTGTATTGCAGACTGGTGGTGTTGGAAAGAACGGATTCAGTTACCTGCTCGACATGGGAGATCCTATAAAAATCGTCGACCTTGCAAAGCAGATAATAAAATTTTCAGGATTCACACCAGACGAAGATATAAAAATACAGTACATCGGCTGCCGCAGGGGCGAAAGACTTGAAGAACCACTTTGGCTGAACGAGGAAAACCCTACCCCAACTGAATACAAGAAAATTCTTGTGCTTACAAACATCCCGCCAAAAACTTTCAATCTTCAGGACCTTATCGATAAACTTGAACCTATCTGTATTTTTACTAAAGGCAAGGAAAAACTGTACAGAAACAGCATAGAGCTTAAGCAGATCCTGAGACAGGCGGTACCAACATTGGATCGATTCTATCTGGAAAAAGAACAGGAAGGGCTTCAGATAGACATGGCAACTTCAGTAAAGGTGGTTCTGTAATGGCAGATATCAAGATGACGGTTCCTTTCTTCAAGGCATCATTAGGAAAGGAAGAAGAAGACGCAGCAATAAGGGTCCTTCGCTCTGGCTGGCTCACAACAGGAAACGAAGCACATCTATTTGAAAAGGAATTTGCAGAAAAAATAGGGGCAAAGCATGCACTCGCCGTGAACAGCAACACAAGCGGCATGATAATGGCAATGGAAGCCTGCGGGGTAAAGCAAGGGAAAGCCGTCATCACAACTCCCTATACCTTTGTTTCTACAGCTGCAAGTGCAAGACACCTTAACGCAGACGTTTACTTTGCCGACATTGAAAAAGAAACCTATTCCATCGACCCTGACTGCATAGAAAAAATTCTCGACAGCGACAAAGGAAAGAATGTTGTGGCTATCGTTCCAGTCCACATCGCAGGAAATGTATGCAACATGAAAAGAATCATGGAAATCGCAAGGAAACACAATGTCTATGTAATCGAAGACTGCGCACATTCATTTCCATCCAAGACAGACATGGGATTTGCAGGAACAATAGGTGATGTGGGAGTATTCAGCTTTTACGCTACAAAGACAATGACAACAGGTGAAGGTGGAATGGTCACAACTGACAACGAAGCTCTTGCAAAGAGAATGACCCAGATGCGACTTCATGGAATGAACAGAGACGCGTGGGACAGATACACCTCGACAAAAGCAAGCTGGGAATACGACATCATTGCCCCTGGATTCAAGAGCAATCTTCCAGACATACTTGCCGCCATTGGAAGAATTCAACTATTAAAGGCAGATGAATTCGATGCAAAGAGAAAAAGCCATGTCAAAAAGTACAACGAAGAATTCTCCAAGCTTGACTTCATAAAGATTCCACCTACATCCAGAGGAGATTCATGCCATCTTTATCTCATGCGTCTTGACCTTGCAAAACTCAAATGCGACAGGAATACATTTGCAAAGGAGCTGCAGGAACGCGGACTTGGAGTGTCAATGCACTTTATCCCTATTTTCCATTTTACATATTGGAAGGAATTATATCCTGACTTCAAGGCAGAAGAATTTCCTCAGGCAGAACAGAAATACATCGAAACGATTTCCATTCCACTTTGGCCTGACATGACAGATGAAATGACAGACTATGTAATCGAATGCGTCAAGACTGTGGGAGAAAAATACCATGGCTAAAAAAGTCACTGCTGCAAGGACTTTAAAATTCTCTTTTCAAAAAGAATTCTACAGTGACCTTACCATGGATGGAATGCTCTATGCAGTCACAGTCAGAAGTCCTGCAAAAGAAGGAATAATAAAATCCATTTCTCACCCAGACTTACCAGAAGGATACACTCTTGTAACAGCAAGAGATATTCCTGGAACAAACCTTATAGATACACCAAACGGGAAAATTCCAGTTTTCTGTGAAGGAAACATTTCATACGAAGGAGAACCTCTTGGACTTCTTGTAGGTCCAGATGAAACCACCCTCCACTCTCTTGTAGAAGAACTTGAAATAACAGTCGACACCAACACAATCGAAGACTATCTCCCAGACGAGGATTTGATTGCGGCAGGGGACCTTGAAAACCCAGAGAAAAAAATCACAAAAAAACAGCTTAGAGAACAGAAAGAGGAAATAGAGACCCTTAAGGAAATCAAGGAAGAATTTTTTTCCGACAAGCTTGCAGAAAGGACATTGAAATTCGGTCCATGCTGGAAGGAAAATGACGACGGCAACATACCTGGGATAGATTCAATTTTTGAAAGCGCAGATCACGTCCTAGAAAAAGACTGGACATACGCATTCAAGACAACGGACTACGGAGAGCCCAACGGCGCATTATGCTTTTGGAAAGATGAAGTTCTGACGATTCTTACACCTACACAATGGCTTGGAAGCCTTAGAAGCATCGTCTCAGACACAATGGCAATAGCACCAGAAAACATAAACCTTAAGAAAACGACTTCCACAAACAAGGGAACAAACAGCATCTGGTACAATTCAATTCTTGCCTGCCAGGTCGCAGCGGCTGCAAACAAATGTGGAAAACCCGTTAAGCTTGTCTTTACAAGACAGGAACAAGATAAATTCCTCAACACCATACAACCTATTACAATAATTCATAAGACAGCCATAAATGACAAGGGAAAGCTTCTTGCAATGAAGATCGACATAAAGGTTGATGCAGGTTTTGCAAACCCATTTGCGCAGGAAATCATCGACAGGCTTTGCATAGCTTCCTGCGGCATCTATTGTCCAGACAACATACTCATTGAAGCGACAGCGACAAGTTCCCACAAGCCTGCTTCTTCGGTTGACATTCAGCTAATTGATTCCGCAGCTTTCTTTGCAGTAGAAAACCATATGAACATTGTGTGTCAGCTTTGCAATCTGACGCCTTTGGAATTCAGGCTTATAAACCATACAAAATCCACAGATGGAAAAAACAAAAAAAATCCATCGCCTTTTATTTTTACACTGAACAAAACGACAGAAGTTCTTGAGGCAGTTACTCAAAGAAGTGATTTCAACAGGAAATACGCTTCCTATCACCTAGATTCCAGCGACTGGAAAATGCAGACAGGGCCAAAAGAATACGTCTCAATTTTTTCTTCTCCAATGAGAGGAATCGGCTACGCATGTGCTTTTGAAGGCACTGGTTATTACGGTTCGGATGTATATGAGTCGGCACAATCATTGGAAGTTACACTGGAAGAAGACTATTCCATAACAATACTATGTCCACCAGTTTCAGCATCGATTCAGGAAATATGTTCCAAGACAGTTTCTGAAATACTTGAAATACCACCATCAAATGTCACCTTCAATTCTTCATTCAAAAACGGTGATGAACCGCCACTGCCAGAAAACGTATATTCAAGCATCAGCATCATGACTTCACTTCTTAGAAAGTGCTGTCTTGCAATAAAGAAAAGAAAGCCTTCAGAAAAGCTGCCCTATACCGTCAAGAAAAAAGTCACATCAGCACAGAAAAAAGAATGGAACCATGAAAGCTTTACTGGAAAGCCATTCCATAGCACATCATTCATTGCGGCAATACTTGAGCTGGAAATAAATCCATGCACATACCGTGAACATATCAGAAACATCAACATCGTCGCTGACGGTGGAAAAATTCTCAACACTCAGGCAGCTTCTTCATCAATCAAACTTGCAGTCCAGAGGACTTTGGAACGATTATATGAGGATGACAAAATTGAATATCCACCTGTAAAAATCACATTCTGTCAATCAGAAAATGATTCATCACAGATTGGAGAACTTGTATATCAGGTTATTCCAGCTGCATTTACACAGGCTTTGACACAGGCACTCAACTGCACTATAAATTCCATTCCTCTTAAGTCAGATACAATTTTCCAGAAAATAAAGGAACAGAAGGCTTTCCTAAAAGAACAGAAAAGAATCAAGGAAGAACAGGAAGCAGAGGCAAAGTCTTCAGAGGAAAACCAAAAGGAGCAGACAGAAGATGAAAATTCCAGTGACACTGAACAGTAAGAAACTTGTTTTGTCTGCAGAGCCAACAGACACATTGCTATACGTACTCAGAAGGGAGCAGCTTTACAGCGTAAAATGTGGATGTGAAAAAGGAATCTGCGGAAACTGCATGGTTCTTTTAGACGGAACACCTGTTCCTAGCTGCAAGATACCGATGGGTATCATTCGAGACAGCTCAATAATGACTCTTGAACAATTCAAGAATGACCCCATATATCAGGACATTACAAATGGTTTTGCACAGGCAGGGATCCACATGTGCGGATACTGCAACAGCGGAAAAATTTTTACAGCCTATTCAATTCTTACTAAATACCATAGACCTACATTGGAACAGATACACACAGCAATAAAAAATCTGGATTCCTGCTGCACCGACTACACAACCCTGACAAATGGAATTCTCTATGCTGTTGCTGCAATGCATTCACGCGAAGGAAAGAGAGCAAATGCCAAGAAATAAAACCGTATTGATTTCAAATAAACTCACAGACGTCCTCTTCCACTTCAAGAACACAGATGAACTTCAGCTGATTGCTGGCTGCACAGGAACAGACCTTAATACATTAAAGGAAAAATCTGTTTCCATCCGTACGGTCCCTGAATTGAATTCCATTGAAAGACATGAGCGATATATTGAATATGGTGCCGCCGTAACAATATCTAAAGTGATTTCCTCGGGTGCAGGAAGACTTCCTAGTTTTCTTATTGAAGCACTCATGAGCATTGGAACGGAACAGATAAGGAACATTGCGACAATCGGAGGAAACATCTGTGCAAAGGGAATCAAACACACACTTTGGGCTCCACTTCTTGCCCTCAACGCCCGTCTTGAAATAAAAGATTCAAATGAAACAAGGATCGTTCAGTTCAACAAGTTTGAAGGAGTACCAGAGAAAAATCTTCTTACAAAAGTAAGGATACCTCTAGAAGAATGGGATATCCAGATTTTCAGAAGAATCGGACCTTCAAATACTTTATCGCCTCTTTCCGCAAGCTTCACTTTCCTTGTTGAAACTCAGCGCGGAATGATTGCCAACATCAGAGTTGTTTTTGCTGGAAATACTGTCTTTTATTCTCCAGAATTTGAGAATAAGATCATCGGTACACGCCTTCCACTTTCAGAAAAAATGATTGATGGACTGATCGAAGAAGCAAAAATAGTCTACAAGGAAGAAAAGACTTTTGAAAACGAACCACCAATAGTAAAGGCCCAGTTCCTAAACCTCTTGAGAAATTCATTCGAACAGTTGACCTAACGCTAGGTTTTGATACTTATTTAATAAGCATACAATCACCATAACTGAAGAACCTGTATTTGTTTTCCACAGCCTGTCCATACGCAGCCATTATGTGTTCCTTGCCGGCAAAGGCTGAAACCAGCATGATCAATGTACTTTCAGGAGTATGGAAGTTTGTGAACATCTGGTCAACAACCTTGAACTTATACCCAGGATACATGAAGATGTTTGTTCCACGAGTACCTGGAATCAGTTTACCGTTTTCATCGCTTGCACTTTCAAGAGTTCTAACACTCGTAGTACCAACTGCAAGAACAGGTCTACCTTCTGCCTTGGCTTTTGCAACCTTAGCAGCAGTTTCTTCTGACACAGTATAATATTCAGTGTGCATCTTGTGGTCTTCGATTTTATCCTCGCGTACTGGGAGAAAAGTTCCAAGTCCAACATGAAGTGTGACCCAACCAAGTTCAATTCCCTTGTCCTTCAATTTCTTAAGCAATGGTTCTGTAAAATGCAGCCCTGCCGTAGGAGCAGCTGCACTTCCCGTCTCCCTTGCATAAACCGTCTGATATCTTTCACTGTCAGTGTCATCATCTTCGCGGCGAATGTATGGAGGAAGAGGAATATGTCCGTTTCTTTCAAACCATGCTTCATCGAGAGGTTTGTCGAATTTGATTGTACGGAATTCAGAGCCTTCAGTAACTTCAGGAATTACACCGATGCTTCCGTCTGTAAACCTGTATTCGTTTCCAACCTTTACTTTCTTTGCACCCTTCACCATGGTATTCCAGCTGGAACCATCACCGATAGGATTAAGGAACATGAATTCCTGTTCACGGCCACTAGTTGTCTTTATGCCATAGCAACGGCTGCGCCTTACACGGCTGTCATTGAAAATCATGAGGGTTCCAGGAGCAACAAGATCAACAAGGTCTTCCATTTTATGGTGTTCAACCTGTCCTGTTGTTTTGTTGAGGAACATAAGCTTGTCGTTACCGCGTTCACCGCTTGGACGCTGGGCAATCAGTTCTTCCGGTAATTCAAAATTAAAGTCTGAAGTCTGCATGGTGAGTATTATAGTGAATGTGATGTTTATTTACAAATGGGAGCCGATTAGAAAAGCTCGCCCTGACCTTTTGCCATGCCTGGATTATATTTCAACCCAAGATGTTCATATGCCTTTTCCGTTGCCATTCTACCGCGTGGAGTACGGGCAAGGAATCCACACTGAATGAGATATGGCTCATAGTAATCTTCCAATGTATCCTGACTTTCACCGATTGAAATGGCAAGGGTTTCAGCACCTACAGGACCTCCGCCGAACTTTTCGATGATGGCAAGAAGTATCTCTCGGTCATAGCTTTCAAGTCCCATGCTGTCGATGCCAAGGCGCTTCAATCCTTCCGAAACAATTTCCTTTGTAATTCTTCCGCTGCCTTCTACCTGAGCAAAATCCCTCATGCGGCGAAGAACCCTGTTTGTAACGCGAGGTGTTCCACGGCTGCAGTCTGCCATAAGGAGTGCTGCATCATCATCGATGCCAACTTCAAGGATTTTTGCAGAACGGTGGATGATTTTTGCAAGTTCTTCCCTTGTATAGAAATTGAATCTCTGTATGATTCCAAAACGGGTCTGCAATGGTTTTGAAACCATACCAGCTTTTGTAGTAGCTCCGACCAAAGTAAAATGAGGAATCGGAATGCGAACTGTTCGAGCCGCAGCCCCCTGACCGATAACCCAGTCAAGTTCAAAGTCTTCCATGGCAATGTAAAGCATTTCTTCAATCGCAGGCTTCAGTCTGTGGATTTCATCGATAAAGAAAACCGTATTCGGTGTAATTGTGCTGAGTATCCCCGCAAGATCCTTTGGCTTGTCCAAGGCAGGTGCGGATGTAACTTTGAAATCTGCACCAAGTTCATTGGCAGTAATCTGGGCAAGGGTTGTTTTTCCAAGTCCCGGAGGTCCAATAAGGAAAAGATGATCCAATGCATCACCGCGTTCCTTTGCAGCCTTTATGAAAGTTCCGAGATTTTTCTTTATTTCGCTCTGACCCATGAAATCATCAAGGCAAAGCGGTCTAAGGCTTCCTTCCCCACTGTCGTCTTCAGTAATCACATCTGGGCGAACAATGGCACTTTCATTGAACATGCCTTCACTGGCACGAACGATATTCATGGAAGAACCGCCGGTTTCCATAGCTCTCCCTGCGGCTGCCTGTGCGGCAAGTTGAGAAACAATGTTCATGTCGTCTTCTGGAGAATTTTTCTTTGGATGGGAACTTCTTGCGTTTACACTCTTAATCATTCTTGTCTCCAGTTCAGTTTGCAAGTTCTACGATTGCACGACGGAAAATTAGATCTTCTTTCTGACTCTGACCCGATTTTGCAAAAGTCTCGTCAGCAGACAACTGTCCGACAATTTTTTCTATGGCATCTGCAGCCTTTGATTTGTCATACCCCATGTCCACAAGGGCAGAAATGACATCTGCATAAGGAGATGCTGTTTTCTTGCTGCCTGTTGAATTATTGCTTTCGAGGGTGAGTTTTCCCTTGAGTTGAAGGAGCATTTTTGCGGCTGTCTTTTTCCCAACACCTGGAACTTTTTCCAAAAGACCAAGATCACCGTTTTCAAGTATGGCAACCATCTGGTCAGTGGTAATATTGTTCATGATTTTTACGGCACCCTTTGGACCAATACCGTCAACCTTAAGCAAATCAAAGAAAAGGGAACGGTCGCGGTCAGATGCAAATCCGTAAAGATTCATAAGGTTGTCCGTATGCTGCATCCACACATAGACACGACCTTCACAACCTACATCAGGTAAATTTTCAAGGGCACTGTCAGGACATGTAACATCCCATTCAATTCCGTGAGTATCAATATATAGTTTCTGGGGAAATTTTCCCGTAATGATTCCGCTGAGACTGTTGAACATGAATACAATATATCACAATTTAACGCTGTAGTCACTTGAATACATGCGGCTAAGTTCATCCTTTGTATTTCGAACTCCATCCATGGCAAATTCTTTACTCCAGCTCATGTAGTAGACCCAAGGAACCTTTGAAGCTTCAACAAGATCAACATCTGGATTATATCCTACTTCTGCCAAAGCACAGACTTTGTTCTTTCCGCAGGCTCCAACTAGTTTTTCATATTCAGTTTTGTAATCCGTAGCTTTCTTTTCTTCAAGGTAAACATCAATGGAATTTACATCTACATATTCATCACCAGGATATGCAGAAGCAACATCGCAGTTCCATACCCAAACAAGATTATCAAGATGCTTTTCATAGACATAGTAGTCAAACATCATGCGGTAAAGCTTACAGGCTAATTCAGGACCTTTTCTACCCCACCAGAACCAGGTACCATAACTTTCATGGAATGGTCGCCAAAGGATAGGTATCTTCTCCTGTTTGAATTTTTCAAGGATTTCAGAAATGTGATCCATATCACTGTAAAAAGCCCTGTTTTCAGGTGACCCATCAACAAGAACTTTCTCAGGATCAAAATCCGTATTCTTTGCATAGAAACTTTTATCTCTTCCCCCTACAGGAGAAAACCAGTGAAAACTGAAGGTCAGCATACATTTTATGTCTGAGGCATTGTTTTCCTTTGCCCAAGCAAGAGCAGTTTCCGCAGTTCCCTTGTTTTCCTCAACCTCTATGAGACAAGCTTCATCAGCATCATCGTAATTTATGTTTGGGGAATATCCAAGAAGTTCAAAACCACGGAGGAAAGGTTCATGGCCAGTGACAGATTTTATGTAGCTGATTTCCTCCATTGGATTTGTCTGGGTATGCTGACCGGTAATAATTTTTTTACCGGCACAGTCATAAAGAAATTGAACAAGTTTTCTTGCCTCTTCGGAAGCATTTTTATTTGCTACAGAAATCATGCCACATTCTCCCTTGTAATGTTTTTAAGCCAAACCTTGCTCCTATAATGCCAGAAAACTACAGGCCATTTTACAAATTCATCTGTACACATAAGGAGATAAACGCCCATGACAGGAAGCTTGAACACAAATGCCGAAAGAAGTCCAAGAGGAACTGCATATCCCCACATATTGATGGTATCACAGATAAGACCGAATTTACTGTCTCCTCCACTACGGAAAATACCACAGATGAAGGTTGTATTTACAGCACTTCCCATAACATAGAAACAGTTGATGAAGAGCATTTTCTTAAGAAAATCATGGGCTGCAGGAGTTAAATCGGCAAACTTAAGGACAAACGGAGAGGCCGCAAAAATGATGAGCCCACCTACAGCTCCTGTAAGGACAGTAAGTTTTACAAGGCACTTTGAAACAGTCCAACCGTCTTCAAGATTGTTTTCCCCGAGAACCTTCCCAAGGAATAAGCCACCTCCATTGGCAACACCAAAACAAAGGACCTGACCAAAATTACGGACTATGGCTACAAAAGAAAAGGCAGCAACTGCATCTGAATTAAGGTGTCCCATGATTCCAGTATAAACGGAAAATGCAAGGCCCCAAACCAGATCATTCAGAAGTGCAGGAAGGGAAAGCCTGAAAAAATCCTGCGAAAGAACTTTGTTGCGGATGAAAACCATTGAAAACTTGAGTTTTACATCAGGGCTCTTTGCAGAAAGAACAAATACACTCACCATCCTCATGACAGATGAAATTGTAGTTGCCAATGCTACACCTGCAATTCCAAATTTTGGAAGTCCACACCATCCAAAGATGAAGCAGGCATTCAAGACGATGTTGAGGATATTTGCAGAAACATTGACGATGGTGCTTGCCTTTACCCGTGAAACAGATTTGAGGGTACTGAAATAGACTTCGACAACAGTATTAAATAGATAGCTGAAGGAAACTATGCGCATGTACTTTGAACCAAGTACAATGAGTCTGTCATCGTTCGAAAACCAGGACATAAGAATGCCAGGGAAAAAGAAGGTTCCTATAAAGAACAGTCCTCCAACAATCAAAGTAAGCCTTAATGCAATACCTTCTACGGCTTCAATGGCCTTGAAGTCTTTTTTCCCATAATATTGTGCACCGAGGATCGTAAGACCTGTCCCCAAACCAAAATAGATGCACCAAAGAATGAAAGAATACTGCGCAGCAAGAGAAACTGCAGCAACTGCATCCTGCCCTACAAAGTTAAGCATGACTACATCAACAGAGTTAACGCAGGCCGAAAGCAGATTCTGAAGGGCAATAGGAAACGCCAGCTTAGAAATCTGAGAGTAAATGATTTTATTTGAATAAACAGAATTCATGTTTTGTCTAAAATTAATTGCAGTAAAAAAAAAGCCCTGCTAAATGCAGGGCTTTCCCGATAAGGATTCTGGATTACCAGTTATCCATCATGTCATCGTCATCCTTGTTTTCCATGTCGTAGAGGTCTGTAACTGCACGCATGTCATCAAGGTACATGAAGAATGAACCCTGAGCGTCCATTGGATTACAGTCTACGCGGAAACCTACGATACGAAGACCAGGCTTGTCTCCATGGTATACGCTCTGCTGGATGATACCATGTTCGCTATCTGGAGAAGGTGGAATTGCTGTTGTAAGCTTCTTCCATCCGCTGAATTCAAGTGAACCCATCCAGATTTCAAAGTTATGTCCGTTATAGTCCTGAACGAGAAGCCAAAGCTGGTGTCCCATGTTGCGTCCACAAGCCCATACAGAAACTGTCTTTGTAACACCTTCGATAGGAATTGGACGAGCAGATGTGATGTAGAACGAGTTTACACCACGGCGGAAGAATTCAACCTTAACACCGAGTACCTTTGTATCTTCAATCTGCTGGTTGTCCTTGTCGTTAAGTTCTTCCTTTGCAGCTGGAGCACCTTCAAAAAGGCGTCCCTGGATAACACCATAGTCTGGTGAAATATGTACGTTCCATGAACCTTCGCGTTCAAAGCGTTCAACGCTTACTTCGCGGAGAGCCTGACGTGCGCTGTCATTTCCGATGTTTGATGCATCAGGTTCTGACAAACTTGATGTCTGTGCAAAAGCTGAACCCACAAAAGCTACAGCCAATGCCATAATTGCATACTGAATCTTTTTCATTTATATTCCACCCCTACTTTTATTTTGCGTCTGATGTACTTGAAGATTCAGAAGATCCTTCTTTTGAATCACCGAAATCAGCATTTCTAAGAGCATAACCATCGTATACATTTGACAAAGTATTTGTTGTGTACTTGAAGTTATCGAAGTAAACTACATAGTCATCTACAGCTTCTGCTGCATCTGTGCGGATTCTGAAGCCAACAAAAGACATGTCTGTACGTCCAGAACGGATTCTAGAGTGCTGGCGGATGTATCCAGGAATATTTACAACAACGTTTCTCCAGCCGTGGAACATAAGGTTTCCTGCCTTGAGTGTGTGAACACGACCATCAGCATCACGAACGAGAAGTTCAAGTCTGTAGTTGTAGTTAGCACCCCAAACCCAGAAATCAATCTGTGTTACAGTTCCTACGAAAGGAATCTCTGAAAGTTCATTGTCCTTTGCTGGGTAAATTTCAAACCAGTTGTCACCCTTGCGGTTGAATGCAATCTTTGCACCGAGAACCTGAGCTGCTGGATCTGAATCCTTGTGATAAGGAACGAGAGAGTTTGGAATAGCTTCAAACTTCTTTACGATTGGATATCCATCAGCAACGAAACGGCTGGCCTGGCAAGCCCATGACCATTCCTGATCTGTATCGAAATTGTCGATAACAATTGTCTCAACAGCCTTTGCACTTGGCTGAGCAGCTGCAGGCAAGCAGAATGCAAGTCCAAGAATAAGGCTACCTAAAACGACTACGCCCTTTTTCATTCAAATCTCCTTGAATACGATTATTTAATGTATCGTCAAGTTTATTATTTACGTTTAACTGATTTTAAAATCAACTAAATCAGTATAATTATATTTACACATATTCATTTTGTCAAATGATTTAGCAAAATATTCACATCAAATGATTTCTTTCTATATCTTGAATTTAAGTGGCAAATGCTTTATCCTATTTGCAAATCTACATGTTTACTATTTCAGAGTAAATAAAGGAGCTAACAATGGCTAAAGTCAATTACAAAGAACTTGGTCTCGTAAACACAAAGAAGATGTTTGCAAAGGCAATGAAGGGTGGATATGCAATTCCTGCATTCAACTTCAACAACATGGAACAGATGCAGGCTATCATCCAGGCTTGTACTGAAGAACAGTCACCAGTAATCCTCCAGGTTTCAAAGGGTGCTCGCGCTTATGCAGACAAGTACATTTTGCGCAACATGGCACGCGGTGCTGTTGAATATGCAAAGGAACTCGCAAAGGATCTTACTGAAAAGAAGGGAAAGAAGTACAAGGCAATCCCTGTAGTCCTCCACCTTGACCACGGTCCAAACTTCGAAGTAGCCAAGGACTGCATCGACAGCGGCTTCTCTTCTGTAATGATCGACGGTTCAGCTCTTTCATACGATGAAAACGTAAAGTTGACAAAGAAGGTTGTAGACTACGCACACAAGTTCGGCGTAACAGTTGAAGCAGAACTTGGTGTTCTCGGCGGTGTTGAAGATGACGTTGCTGCAGAAGAATCAAAGTACACAAAGCCAGAAGAAGTAATCGACTTCACAAAGAAGACAGGATGTGACTCACTCGCAATCTCTATCGGTACTTCACATGGTCGCTGCAAGTTCAAGCCAGAACAGTGCAAGAAGGTAAACGGAGTTCTCGTTCCTCCTCCATTGGCATTCGATGTCCTCGCAGAAATCGAAAAGAAGCTTCCTGGATTCCCTATCGTTCTCCACGGAGCATCTTCAGTATCTGTAGACGACGTTAAGACCATCGAAAAGTTCGGCGGAAACATCCCAGACTCAGTAGGTATTCCAGAAGAACAGCTCCGCAAGGCAGCAAAGTCAGCAGTATGCAAGATCAACATCGACTCTGATGGACGTCTCGCAATGACAGCTGCAGTTCGCAAGCACCTTGCAGAAAACCCAGGTGACTTTGACCCACGCCAGTACCTCACAGCAGCTCGCGAAGCAGCAAAGAAGATGTACGCACACAAGTGCCGTGACGTTCTTGGTTCATCAGGACACGCAAACGACTAACAACAACTGTCATCTGATCAGTCATCGACTGCACAAACACCGTATGGTCCTTTCCATGCGGTGTTTTTTTAATCAAAAGGCTATGTACGTAAACAGTATTGCTGCGCCGATTGAGCCTGTCGAACCCAAGCAATATCCACAAGATATGTGGTAATTTCGAGAGCCAACGTCAAGGAAACTGCGTTGCCATGTTCAACCACCACACATCATACAGCAACACTTCCTACGGACACAGCCAATAAAAAAAACGGAGCCACAGCAATGTATTTCTTTTTGCTTCTATCGATTCCTGCCGCAATCTGCTGCCTTATTTCCACAGATTCCGAATACAGCCCCAAGCAGCTTTCAGCACCCACATTCGTAGGATTTTTCACAGGAATTCTAACTTCCGCTTTCATAGAGTTCTTCATCAACTCCGACATTTACTTCGCAGGCTCATTCATCGCAATCGTATTGTCCATGTCAGCAAAAACCATATTTCCACCAATACTGCTTACGGCCTTTTTCTTCATATTTTCAAAGGACGACATTGAATATAAGGCATACTCCACTCTTCCACTCATCGGAGCATTCTATTCGATATTCATACCATATTTAACCATGACACAAGGGGAAAGCAATTCATTCTTCATGACGTTTACAAATCCAGTCCTTTTTATAGAAACAACCATACTTTTTTCGTCCGCTGTGATTTACGGAGCTAAGGAATTTACAGACGGAAACAGAAAAAAAGTGGCAAAACCAGCGGCACTGGGACTTGCGGCCCTCATGATTCAGCCTGTCATGTTTACCCTATGGTACCTTAAGACAGCATCAATAATAGCCTACGTCCTTGCCTTCGCATTGATTCCCACAGCAATATTCGTCTATAAATTCTCCCGCAAACGGTAGAAGACACTAGACAACATTATACATTTTTTGATATTATGTCGTTCATGCTATTGAGTATTTTTATACTCTAGGAGGATAATTGGCAGACAATAAAGGTATGCGCGTAAACGAACAGATTCGCGTACGTGAGGTCAGATTAATTGACGATCAAGGTGAACAGAAAGGCATCGTTCCTACTAATGAAGCACTCAGAATGGCAAGAGACCTGGATCTCGACCTGGTAGAAGTTTCGCCAAATGCAAATCCACCGGTTTGTAAGATACTGAATTTCGGAAAGTACAAGTTCGAACAGGAGAAAAAACTCCGTGACTCCAAAAAGAACCAGAAAGTACTTAAGCTTAAGGAAATTCGCATGCAGCCAAAGATCGGCTCAGGCGACCTTGACACGAAAGCAAAGCATGTTCAGGAATTCTTGAACGAAGGCAGCAAGGTAAAGGTTACAATCCGTTTCCGCGGACGTGAGCTTGCCCACACTGAACTCGGTTTCGACGTCCTGAAAGAGGTTGAAAAGAGGCTTGAAGAAGGTTCCTATGCAATTGAAAAACCTGCCGCAATGGAAGGTCGTTTCATGTCAATGACATTGGGATCTAAAGTTTCAAAAGCCAAACAGAAGCCTGCTTCTAAGGAAGCTGCTGCGGAAGCTGAGGCCGCAGAAAAAGACAACGATCAGCAAGACTAAGCAAGAGGTAATATCATGCCTAAGATGAAAACAAAGAAGGCTGCTGCAAAGCGCTTTCGTTTGACAGGTACTGGAAAAGTAAAGTACAAGAAAATGAATCTTCGTCATATCTTGACAAAGAGATCACCAAAGAGAAAGATGAACCTTCGCCACGCAGGTATCCTTTCAGAAGATTCAGCTGCATCAATTCGCAAGCAGCTTCTTCCATACGGTTGATTTTAGGAGTTAGAAATGAGAGCAGTAGACGGATCAAAAAGAAAGAATCGCCGTGCAAAAATTTTGAAGCTTGCTAAGGGCTTCAAGGGCGACAGAAAGTCAAACTTTAAACCAGCTAAAGATGCTGTTGTAAAGGCACTTGATCACGCTTATTCTGGACGTAAGCTCAAGAAGCGTGACTACCGTTCACTCTGGATTGCTCGTATCAACGCAGCAGTTCGTGCAGAAGGTATGTCTTACAGCCGCTTTATCGACGGTCTTTCAAAGGCTGGCGTTACACTCAATAGAAAGGCATTGAGCAACATGGCTATCGAAGACCCAGTTGCATTCAAGGCTGTTATTGAAGTAGCTAAGAACGCAGTAAAGGCATAAGTAGATGATTACACTCGATCAAGTTTTGTTGTTGCAGGAAAAGGTTGAATCTGCTGTAGAGAAGATCAGTTCCTTGACTGACAGAATCGCACAGCTTGAATCTGACAACGATGCTTTAAATAGAAAATGTTTAGAGCTTACAAAAGCGTTGGAAGAAAAAACGGAGTTTGTTTCGACCCTTGAAACAGCACAGGACAAGATCGAGAAAAGCATTCTTATGACCATCAATCGTCTTGATTCTGTTGAAGATGCCATCCTTGGTGACGACACAGAATCAGGAAAAAGCACAGGGACTTCTGAATCGAACGGTTCGGAAGTTCCTGTCGCAGCACCATCCACCAGCTTCGGTCCAAGCGAGACTGAAGAAGCTGACAATCCAGAAAAATCAATCGACACAGTCGAAGAACAATCAGAATCAGAAATCACAGTTCCAACAGTATCAGAATCAGAACCTACGGCAGACGAGCCTTTTGTATATGAACAGGCAGAAGCCATGCAGGAAAATTCTGGTCTCCTCCATAGAAGCGAACAGACAGTTTCAAGCAATACTGTTGAACAGCCTCAGGTTTTTGAAGAATCAGAAGCTGAACCTCAGGATGAGGAAGACAGCTCCCCTGCTCCATCGGCACTTGACGGTCAGTTCGACATTTTCTAAAAGCCGTGGGAAAAATTCAAATCGACATACTAGGCACATCATTCTCTGCACAGGCAGCGGAAGACGATGCTTACCTGACAAAGCTTACCTCATATTACAAAGCCATAACGGATTCCATTCAGAAAACTTCTGGTGTTCAAGATCCGATGAAAATCAGCATCCTTGCTGGCATCACTTTGGTCGACGAACTTTACAAGGAAAAGCAGAAATCAATAAAACTGTCCAACGTACTGCGTTCCGACGATGAAGAAAAAGCTGAAAAAATAACAATGAGCATGATTGAAAAAATCAGCGGAGTCCTTGACTGATGAAAATTTTTGTTGACGCGGACAATTGCGAAAAGGATGCAAGAAAAATAATCTTAAAGGCATGCACAAGAGAAAACATTCCAGTTGAACTTGTTGCCAACAAAAAGCTTCCAATAAATACGCAGAACGTGGTTTTTACAATGACCGTATGTCCTGAAACAAAGGACGCCGCAGACAATTACATCTTTGAAAAGGTCACCGAAAGCGACATGGTGATAACACGGGACATTCTTTTTGCAAAAAGGCTCATAGAAAAGAACGTCTTTACGATGAATGACAAAGGAAAGATATTCACCAAGGGAAACATAGAGGACCTGCTAGAACAACGGGAACTTAGCCTTCAGATGAAAAGCCTTGGAATATCAAATGCACCAAACTTCAGGACAAGAACAGATACGACTGAGTTTTCAAAAAGATTCAACGAATCCTTGATTCAGAAAAAGAAAATCACCAGCTGATAGCACGATTGATATCTTCAAGACGATCCTTGATCTGCATGAAGGCATCAACAAGGTCAGGATCAAACTGCTTTCCCCTCTGGTCCTGAATCTCCTTGAATGTATCTTCAACGGTCCATTCAGACTTGTAGCATCTCTTATGCCTCAATGCATCATACACATCAGCAAGGGCGACAATTCTGGCGGCAAGCGGAATTTCACTTCCAACCAAAGCCTGATCAAGTTCGTGAGGCATTTTTGTAGCAGGAACATAGTCCATGTAATCAAAATTACCAGGATAACCTCTGTTTCCACCGTCCCATCTATCATGATGATGAAGACAAACATCACGAGCCATTCTATCAAGCTCATTCTCTACAGGAGAGAAAATCTGAGCGCCGACACAGGTATGGCCTTTCATGATATCCCTTTCATCATCATCAAGGATTCCTTCTTTTTTGAGAATCTTGTCAGGAACGGCAACCTTGCCTACATCATGACAACGGGCAGCAAGACGAAGATTGTCACGGAAACGATCGCGCTCCTTTTCTGGAATATTCATGTTGGTAGCATAGCGGTCATAGATTTCAAGAGAGAACGAAGAGACTCTTTCTACATGGGAGCCTGTCTCCTTAGGATCACGGAATCCAGCCATTTTGACAAGGCGGTCAATATTCTGCCTTGTAAGATATGCATATTCATATATGGAGCCTACCTTTGCAGCAAACTGGGATATATAGAATTCTGATTCCTTATCGAACGGAACGACGTTTCCCTCTTCATCCTGTGCATTTATGATCTGAAGAACACCAAGAACCCTTCCATTTGTCATTATCAAAGGAATGGTAAGCATTGAATGAGTTCTGTAGCCAGTAGCCACATCTGAAAGCTCATTGAATTCATACGGTCTTTTTTCTTTCTTTTCTTCATCCAGATATTCCGACATGTGATAAACATCATCAATGTTCACCATCTTTTTTGCGAGAAGACAATATCCTGAAATATACTGTTTTGTAGGAACAAACGAATAGGAACTATAGGAAAGCTTTTCGCCTGGTGCAAGTTCCTTCTGCTTTGTATCATTCTGACTATAACGAATTCTGAGTCTGTTTTCATTGAAATCATACTCATAGATAGATCCAGCATCGGCATTGACAAGTCTTCGGGCACCGCTAAGGATATTTTCAAGAAGGATATCAACGTCCTTTATTTCCTTGAGCTGCTCTTCTATTTGAGTGATCATCTGCTGCTTGAGTTCAGTCTTGTCAGAAACATTTTCCATAACATACATTATATGCAAACTAAAGCAGATTTACAACTTTATAATGGAATATTCATCATATCTTTTTAATGAGACAGAAAAACAGAGGACCTGCACCATTTGAAGAATCAGGCAAGACATGAAGTCCAAATTCCGTGGATTCAGAGCGGTCAAAGATTTCCGTGAAGTCATAGCCATCAGGAGCTTTTATTTTACCTTTGTAGGAGGCAAGATTTTCTTCAAAGGCAGCCTTCATTTCTTCCTTTGTGGCAAGAGCAACATTCTCGAATTTTTTCATCAGCTTACGAACTATTTCATCATTTTCATGAGGACAAAGCGCACAGGTTGAATAAAGAACATGCCCTCCCCGCTTGACAAGGCGGAAAGCACAGGATAAAAGAGCCCACTGCTCCATGGCAATCGTTTTTACTCGAGATGGAGTCCATTCATTCAGATATTTTGAATCATTGAGAACATGACGCTCACTTGAACATGGTGCATCAAGAAGCACGGAATCATAGCTTTCATTTTCCCGACGGCACCAGGTTGAAGCATCAGAACAGCTTGTCCTGATTTTTTCTGATATTTCCTGAGGAAGTGAATCCATGACAACCTTGGAAAGTCTTCCTTTTCTTTGGGGAGATCTTTCATTGGAAAACAGAACCGCATCATCGCCAAGGTTACCTGCAAGGACTAAAGTTTTTCCACCAGGAGCGGCGCACATGTCAACAATTCGTTCAGCATCCTTAATTGGAAGACACAAGGCAGAAACAACGCTGGCAGGGTCAAGATAATAACTTTCACAACCGTCAAAGTAAAGCTCCGCGTGAACATTATCAGGAGTAAGACTTGCCTTAAGTTGACTCCAACGTTCCTTGAAAATATCTTCATAGAAAGAATCGAATCCTTCACTACCAGAAAGCTTTACATTCTTATTTTTCATAGGTCTGTCCTACCTTGTAGAATCCATTAAACTCCTTCATGCGGTTTTCAATGGATCCATGTTCCTTTATTCTACTTTCATCCAAGAGTCCAAATTTCGCCTTGTAGGTAAGAACCCTTTTTACGGCGCATTGAAGCTTGTTTTTGAAATCAGGTCTTGTTTTACCTTCATTCAACAGAGTTCTTGCTGCATCAAGAAATTTCTTTTCACTGAGCATAATAACATCGACACCTGCCTCTACAGCCTGAACAACAGCCTTTTCAGGAGGAAAACCATTGTCTGCAAGTGCCCCCATGAAAATGTCATCACTGATGACAAGTCCTTCGTAGCCAATCCTTTTTCTAAGAACATCTTCAATCCAAAAGCTGCTTAGGCAGGCAGGTATTTTTTCCCCATAGCCATCTACTATTGCATGGCTCATGAGTATGCAGGTAGGTTGGCCAGCATCCAGGACAAAGGCAAAAGGAATAAGAAAATTCCTGTCAAAATCAGACTGCTCCAGGGAAATAACTGGCAATCCAACATGAGGATCTGTATTTGAATTTCCAGGAAAATGCTTCACAACAGAAGCGATGCCATTTTCTTCATATGCCCTCACGCATTTTATACTGTAGACAACGCTTCTAGAAGCACTTCCAAAGCTTCTGCGACTAAGAAATTCCCTGTTGTAGTCAATCTCGGGTTCAACTACAGGTGCAAGGTTCATATGAATACCAAGCAGTTTCATCTGTCTAGCCTGGAGACCATATATGACAGCAGCTTCATCCGTAGAATAGTTTTCAGATATTCTTTTGCAGGACCTTAGGGTTGAAGTTATACCGCCAAGTCTGTTGACTTCGCCACCTTCCTGATCAACTGCAACATACGGGCAAGTGATGGAATTATCAATACAGTAGTCCATTATGGAATCATTGAAAGCCATAAGCTGTTCCGCACTGTCACCGATGTTATAGGAAAAAAGAAGCACACCACCTGGAACAACAGGAGTTCCATCGTCAAGAAATTCCACCGAACGATAGGTTTTATTCCCTTCAATGTTGACAAGAAAAAGCTGGAAGATTTTTTCTTCATCACTGAGCTTTTCGTAATACTCGTCAACACTGACTGCGAAGAAAAAACAGCGGCATAATACTGCTAAAAGAAAAAGCGAAATATATTTTTTCATGACTTAATTGCTTGGCCGCTTGCAATATTTGAATGTGAACCAGGCACCTAGGTAACGGTCGACATAAGGACTTGCCCATGCCTGTATTTTCCATTTGAAAAATCTCATTGAATAGAGTTTACCTTTTCTTGATGCCTTGATGGCATGTTCTACTGTCTTTTCTGGAGACAGACCATGACGAACTTTTTTTCTTGCACCATTCGAAGCAACATCTGCAAATTCAGTGCTTACTGGACCTGGACACAATGCGGTTACGATGATTCCTCTTGGCTTCAATTCAGCAGCAAGCGCAACACTAAAGCTTAGGACATAAGCCTTGCTTGCGCCATAGACAGCAAAATTTCCAAGAGGCAAGAATGAAGCAAGGCTCGCAGTGTTTATTATGCGTCCACCCCTGTTCATGAAAGGAAGAGCAAAACCTGTTATGCCAGTCAATGAAGTGCAGTTCAAATCCACCATCTCCATTTCACGATTGACATCTGTTTTTGAAAACTCTCCGTAAGTACCAAAGCCTGCATTATTTACAAGCACGGAGATTTCAAATTCACCTCTGTTTTTTTCTTCGATGAAAACATCTCCAAGGCGACGGGCACCTTCGGCACCAGATATGTCAATGGCAAGTACACGAACTGAAACTCCTGTGCTTTCCTCTATTTCTTTTTTTAGCTCTTCAAGACGTTCTTTTCTGCGGGCAACAATCCATATCTCATCAGGCTCCTCGAAGGCAAGCTGCTTTGCAAAACATGTCCCAAGACCACTTGATGCACCTGTCACTACAATTATTTTTTTCATACCCATCATTATAAACCCACCATTGAAAAAAGTCAGTAATTGCAAGTATTATATTGTCATGCATTCATCATTCAGCAAAAGCGCACTGTTCACTGACCTTTATGAACTAACCATGGCTCAAGGATACTGGAAAAACAACATGAACACCCCAGTTGTCTTCGACATGTTCTTTCGCAGGCAGCCATTCAACGGTGGTTTCAGTATCTTTGCAGGAATAGAGCCACTTCTTGATTCCCTCATTGAATTCAGTTTTGACGATGATGATCTGCAATATCTTCGTACTCTAAACCTGTTTGAAGATGGCTTTCTTGAATACCTTAAATCCTTCAGGTTCACAGGAGATCTTTATTCATTTGAAGAAGGAGCCGTGGTCTTTCCACAGGAGCCTTTAATCCGAATCCACGCCAATCTCATAGAAGCACAGATAATCGAAGGACTTGTCCTGAACCTCTGCAATTTTCAAAGCCTCATCGCAACTAAAACAGCCCGTGTATGGCTTGCAAGTAAAAAAGGCAACATCATGGAGTTTGGTCTCAGAAGAGCACAGGGACCAGACGGTGGAATAAGCGCAACGCGAGCCGCATATATCGGAGGCGCAGAAGGAACAAGCAATACCCTGGCAGGAAAACTATTCGGCATTCCTGTCATGGGAACAATGGCGCACTCATGGGTCATGTCATTCAACAACGAACTGGATGCTTTCCGTGCCTATGCAAAAATCTATCCTCAGAAAACAGTGTTCCTCATCGACACTTATGATACCCTAAAGAGCGGAATAAAAAATGCCATCATCGCTGGAAGGGAACTTGTCCAACAGGGATATAATTTCGGTGTCAGACTTGATTCAGGAGACATTTCATACCTTACAAAGGAAGTGCGCAAGGAGCTTGATGCTGCAGGCTTTCCTCAGGCATTCATTTCGGTTTCAAACGAGCTGACAGAAGAAATCATTGAAACCCTTGTTCTTCAGAATGCCCCTATCGCCAGCTGGGGAGTTGGCACCAACATGGTGACAGGAGGAACGGAATCTTCCTTCTCTGGCGTCTACAAACTTGCCGCTAGACAAGACCTTGACTCAAGGACCTTCATTCCTGCAATGAAATTCAGCGACAATCCAGCAAAGAACACAAATCCAGGCATAAAGAACGTTTACAGGCTTTATGATTCAGACGGAATGGCAAGAGCAGACATACTGGCACTTGAAGACGAAATAATTGAATGTGGGAAAGAATATCGATATTTCCATACCATGGTCGACTACAGACAGTTTACCTACAAGGCAAGCTCAGTGAAACCAATGCTGAAAAAAAGACTTGAAAAAGGCCAGCGCATTGAGCCGAGGTTAAGCGACAACCAGCAGTTGCAGGAAAGCCGAAAAAGAATGATGTCAGAAATGGAGACCCTTGATCCTTCATACAAAAGACTTCTCAATCCCCACATCTACAAGGTGTCAATTACTGAGAAACTAAAGGATTTAAAGATGTCTTTCATCAATGCCAACATCCGTTAAACAGCTTCACTGACATTCATCTGATATACACCTTTGCTCTTTCTGATGATATCGATTTTTACTGATTCCTCTGCTCTGCATGCTTTCCTCAGTTCACTTATATACGAATAGAGGATCTGCCTTGAGCTTTCAGAAAATTCCTTCCACAGAAGATTGCAGATTTTTTCCTCTGAAAGTTCCAGTCCTTCATTTTTAAGGAACAAATCAAATAATTTTTTTCGTGATTTTGGAAGTTTATGATTGACGGCAAACAGATCCAGGGCTTCCTTTCGTTTCTTTTCTTTTTTTGTAAGCAGTTTATGCGGTGGGCAGATGGCAGTAAGATAATTACTGAATTCATGTTTATTTAAATAGGATTCAAGAAGGGCAAAAGCAGGTATCAGAAGTTCAAGTTTTTTTTCTCCAACTTTGGGCAGAAGATAATACTTGTTCTTGACAAACCAGAAGGCAGCCCTCGCGTCGGGATCAGGATATGGATCATTGTAGACGACTACAGGAACTGGATTCTTGCATTTAGCTATGTATGTATAGGGATTGAACAAGTCCATCTGGAAGGTTCTTACATCAATCATTACATATTCAATGTACCCTGGTGGAGCCGTTTCAATGCATGCATAGAATTCGGCAGGTTCCGTAAAAATTGTGACTTCACTGCTTGTTCTTTCCATATAGGCAGCAAGCTCGATACAGACCTTCTGCTGGTCTTTTTTGGTGAGCAAAAATACTGACATCTACTTTGTTAACTCCGACATTTATCTATTGTTTTAAATATACTATACATCCTGAAATTTTACAAACTTTTTCGAAAAACTTCATTCTAAGAACATCGAAGATTCGATAAATGCCAGCTAAAGGTTCACTGCTTTTTTCTCATGCTTCCGTTGATGAACAGTTCATCCTGATACCAGTCTATGCGCAGACTGAAATATTCATCATAATAGCCTTCATTGGCAATGAGGAATTTATAGACAGTTCCCGTAGTGAGCCTTGAAAAATCTACTTTCTTTACATCAACCCACTTATTTCCGCTAAGGATCAGGAAATCCGCCTTATCAGTAATATCCTCTCCTGTATCGGAATCCACGGCATTAAAGTGAACGGACAGATTTCTACTTGCATTCCTGAGGAAATCAAGCTTTAGAATCTTGCTTTCCCGATCAACGCTGATGCTCTTCCACCAAACATAAGGACCTTCAGCAATCTTGATTCTGTATTCACCAGGTTGAAGGAAAACATCCTTCGTGTAATATTCAATATTCTTACTTTCAACTGAACTCTTTCTTGGAGCAAAGATTCTTCTTGTTCCAGGAACCTCAGGAATCTCATCCCCATCGTTGATAAAGAAGAATGCGTGAGCAGGAATATCAGCTGCAGCACTGGCAGTTGCAGGCATCTGCATGGTCAATGAAATAGGCGTATACCAGGACCTTAGGATAGTCCTATGGATATAGCCTTCTTTCCACGCAAAGCCTACTGCACCAAGAACCAGAACGGCGGCAAAACCTATCAAAGCAAACCTTTTGAGTTTTCTGTTTCTTTCTTCAAAGGCTGGATATTTCATTGTCTTCGTTGAAACTACGGATTGAGCCAAAGCTACCCTTATGGCATGGGCATCATAGCGCTTAAGATATTTTCGTATCTTAGCTATCACTGGTTCAATGGACTGAAAACGTTTCGCAGGATTAGGCCTCATCATCCTGTTGATGAGGGATGCAATTTCCTGAGGAATGCTCCTGTTCAATTTTCTAGGTGGAATATAATTTCCTTTCTTGATTTTGGCAATGGTAGCAGGAGCCATATCACCAGCATAGGGTTTTGTCCCTGTAACCATTTCATAGAGCATTACACCCAGGGAATAAATATCAGCACGGGCATCAACGGTACTGGAATCAGTAAGCTGTTCTGGAGACATATATGCAGGAGTACCTAAAGTAGACCCCGCCATAGTAATCGATGATCCTGCAAGTGTAGTATTTGAGACCAAGGTCTTGTTTGAGGCTGCGGTCGGTGATTCGCTTTCCTTTTCATCGCTTGCGATACCAAAATCAGCAAGCTTTATTTCTCCTCTTTTTGACATTAGAATGTTTCCAGGCTTGATGTCACGATGAACGACTCCTTTGGCGTGGGCATTTTTAAGGCCAAGACAGGCATCCTGAAGCACAAGCATCGCAAGTTGAGGAGGAAGGACAGTCTGTTTTTCAATGAGACGGTCCAAAGACATTCCTTCAACATATTCAAGGACTATGTAGTTGGCACGACCTTCAGTAAAATAGTCGAACATGCGGACAACATAGGGACTTGAAAGATCACTTAAGATTCTTGCCTCCCTCTTGAAGCGTTCCCTGATGGCTGCACCACCATTTCTAAGTGTAAGTTTCTTGATGACAACCTTTCGTTTCAGTTCTGGATGGGTCGCAAGATACACGGCACCCATTCCGCCTGCAGCAATTTTGACGCAGTTCTTGTACTTTCCGATTGTCTCCATATCAGCCATAGCTTTTCTCCACCTTATATTTCAAGAATATCAATTTCAGGATCAAACTTAACTCCTGGAACAGCATATGCAACGTTCATCTGCTCAGGGTTATGCAATTGAAGGTATGCCCCATTCTGCCTGAGATAATACTTGGCATCCTTTACAGGTCTATGACCACCAAACCAAAGGATTCCTTTACCCTTGGATTTTCCATTAAGCTTTTTAAGAAGCTTTTTGCAGGTGCTGTCAAAAACGACATCGTTTCCTGTCCAAGTAAGACCTTCAACGACACGAACATGATCATCCACATTGCAGTTGATCACATCATCCCTAGTGTAAATATCCGCAGGCTCCGCATGAGATATGCCAAAAGAAGGAAATATGGCACACAGTGGAAGAGCTTTTTCCCATAGGTTTATTAGATGAAGGACAGCATCGCCGTAAACCTGACGTATAAAATCGCAGCACATCTGCCCTTCGCAAACAAATTTCCTGAAGGAATGGTTTCCATGTCCATTTTCATTGGTGACATTTTCGTGGTTTCCTTTTAAGAAATGAAAATTTTCAGGAAAGCTGTTTTTGATATGCATGAGGATCTGCCAGACGACAACATTTTCCCTCATTTCTTCCTGCATGGAAGGTCCTGCATATACATCCATCTGCCAATCCTGGAAACTTTTTACCCAACGGTCATATGCCCTCATCTCTCCATGAACGGCATCTCCGACACATACAACCATAAGGGAACCTTCATTCAATCTGTCCAGAACCGAATCTTGAGAATCAGGCTTAAAATCCAGCAGTTTCAAAAGAAAATCCGCCCGTCCATGGATATCTGGGACAATTATGACAGGAATCTGACTTGACGAGAAATCCAAAAGCCCACCTGCACCACCTTTTGAATTCAAGGGACGATAGGCTGAATCTTCATTCTCAAGAACAGAAATAGACTCATCCAGAAAAACCTGAAATTCAGATTCTTCTGGAAACGATTGAGAATCCTTGATTTCTTGAAGACTTTGCCTAAATGAAGCCAGCTGCTCTTTGGTAAGCATTTTAGCCCATTATGAGGTTTGCAGAGCCAATGGTAAGCTTGTCGCCTGCGTTGAGTTTAACATACTTATCAGGCGGAATTCTGCGTCCATTAAGGAAAGTTCCGTTGGTGCTGTTTTCATCCTTTACGAAATATGCATCACGGATTTTCTGGATTATGCAATGATGGCGGCTTGCAAGCTTTGAATCGATTACGATGTCATTATCCTGCTCTCGGCCCATTGTTATCTTTGCGGCAATCTGAATCTTTTTCTTGTTGAATACAAGATATGAAACCTGCTGAGATTCAGCAATTTTGTCCAGATGCTGTCCTAAAGGACTAGAATTAATAATTGTAGTATCGCTCATAGATAAATTATAAGGCCGCTTTTGCATTATGACAAGTAAATTAAAAAACGGAGGCTTTCGGGCAAGGGGGCCCGCCCTCCTTTCGCAGACCTCCTGTCTGCTCTCTTCGGGCCGGCTTCTTCGCTGTCGGCACCATCCATGGTGCCTTTTCCAAGCCTGCCGCACGCTCTTGCTACGGCCGTCTTGGCGCTCATCAGCTTCGAATCCCCCTGTTATTTTTCTATATATGTTTTAAAATTATTAAAGCTGCTTAGTTTTTACTAAACAGCTTTTGTTTTCGGGCAAGGGGGATTCGAACCCCCGACCTCCACGTCCCGAACGTGGCGCGCTACCAACTGCGCTATTGCCCGAATTGGGTCATATAAAAAAAATAACCTACTCGAATGAGTAGGTTTTATCGGGATGTACGGGACTCGAACCCGTGGTCTCCGGCGTGACAGGCCAGCGCGATAACCAGCTTCGCTAACACCCCGTGATGACTTGTAACATACCATAAACTATCTGGATATGTCAATAGTCATCTTATTTCATATGGATAAACTTCTGCTAAAATTGCAAAACTATTGTTTTTTCTATATAATGCTTAAACTATGAAACTTGGTAAACACCTGCCTGCAATCAGCCTTGGCGTGCTTTTATTTTTTTCCGTTCTGTTTGGAGCACTTCTTGGCAAGGGACTTGCAGCAACAGTCAACACAATAAATACAGAAAACTTCACAGACTTTGAAACAGCTCTTCCAACACGCCTTCTTGATGTACACGGCGAAGTAATCACGGAATTCGCCAGCGATGAACGCCGTGAAATCATTGCAATCAGAGACCTTCCTCAGCACATGAAGGATGCTCTTCTTACCCGTGAAGACCGTATTTTCTACAGCCACCACGGTTTCAGCTTCAAGGCACTTTCCCGCGCCGTAATCGGAGTTCTTACACACAGATCCCTTGGTGGTGGTTCTACCCTTACACAGCAGATAGCAGGAACGCTTTATGCAGACCGCAGCGACTATTCATTCAAGAGAAAATTCCGCGAGCTTTGGTGGGCAATCCAGATGGAACGACACCTTTCAAAGGATGAAATTCTTGAGCTTTACATAAACAGGACATACTTTGGTGGCGGTACGTACGGTGTAAGCGCCGCAAGCAAATACTACTTTGGTCACGGGGCTACAGAAATCACTCCAGCAGAGGCAGCTATCCTCGTAATCCAGCTTTCAAACCCTTCATTCTACAATCCTTTTGAGCATCCTAACCGAGCCATGGCAAGACAAAAGGATGTTTTGACTTCAATGGTAGATTCAGGCTACATATCAAAAGAAGAGGCTGATGAAAGTTTTGATACTTATTGGGCAAACTTTGACTACACAAGAACAAGCGCTTCAGCACATACGATGCAGAACGACGAAGCTCCTTGGTTCAGTGAATATGTTCGCCGTACCCTTAACGACATGATCTATGGAACAGAGGATATCTACACAAGCGGATTTACAGTAAATACATCTCTCAATCTTTCGCACCAGAAAGCAGCAGACGAAATCATGCAGGACTACATCAAGGCCGCAAACAGAATGTACCAGAGGACCATGAACTCCCACGAGCGTTCTGCATTCAGCAAGTACATTCCATTTACAGAACTCATGAGCCTTACCTTCAACCTGCCTGACCTAAAGATGTCCGAACAGAGAAACCAGACCATAGCAATCAAGGAATACCGCAACAAGATCAATCCTATGGTCGATGTTTTCTCAATGATGTTCGGTATCGAATCCCTCAAGACGGAAATCGTAAACAAAGGAAACTCCCTCACAAAACAGAATGCAGAAAAGACTACCATCGAAGGAACAATGATTGCCCTTGAAAACTCAACGGGTTACATCGATGCAATGGTCGGCGGTTCTAAATACGATCAGGAGAATCAGTTCATCCGTGCCATCCAGGCAAAACTTCAGCCAGGTTCAACTTTCAAGCCACTGTATTATTCAGAAGCAATTGAAAACCACCAGATGCTGGAAGGTCACCCAGCTTCCATGACTGCAATCATCAGCGATACACCTGTTGTTTTCCACAAGGAAGACGGCACCCCTTACATTCCTCAGGACTTTAAAGGCCAGTGGGAAGGCGATGTTCCTCTCTGGTATGCTCTTGCACACTCCATGAACGTTCCTTCGATCAAGGTCCTTGATGCGGTAGGTTTCGATGCTGCAATCAAGCGTACATCTTCTCTTCTTGGCATTCCTTCCAACGAACTTGAGTCCCGACACTTTGACAGGGTTTACCCTCTTGGTCTCGGTGTATGTGCCGTTCGTCCAATTGAAATGGCAAAGGCTTACGCAACAATTGCAAACCATGGACAGGAAGTTACTCCGATTGCAATTCTCTCTGTAGAAGACAAATACGGAAACGAAATATTAAACCCGGAAAAAGAACTTCGTGCAAAGCAGAAATCACAGAAAGGTGGCAAGCAGATCCTCAAGCAGGAATCAGCATTCATCATGCAGGAAATCATGAAGCAGACCGTAGCAAGCGGAACACTCCGTTACGGTGGAGACTGGGATTCTACATACTATGTTACAGGAAAAAGAAAAGGCAAGGGATCAAAATTCCGCCTTGAAAATTCGCATGGACAGAAGTTTGACATGCCGATTGCAGGAAAGACAGGAACAACACAGAACTGGGCAGATGCCTGGGCTGCTGGTTTTACTCCATATTATACATCTGTATTCTGGTTTGGATTCGACAAGCCAGGTCAGTCTCTCGGTCTTTCAATAACAGGTTCTACCCTTGCTGGCGTCGCTTGGGGTGACTTCATGAATGCGGCAAATCAGGGGAAAGGATACAAGCCGTTCTTTGATGAGAAACCAGAAGAACTCATTGAGCTTGAAATCTGTTCCAAGAGCGGTGGTCTTCTTACTCCAGACTGTGAAGGCTACAAGATGATTGCATACTATTACCCAGGAACAGAGCCTACAGAAACCTGTATCAAGCACACCGACAGTACTGGAAGAACTTTGGGAACATTCAGATTAAAAAGGGCAAGACTTCAGTCAGGATACTATTTCATTGATGATGCTGACTTTGCACCACTCCATGTTGACCTTAGTTTCCTTAGAAGCGGTAAGCTTACTTCTGAGCTTAACATTGAACTTGAATCTGAAAGCGACAACTTTGCATCTAACAGGGACCCTGATGATTTCTCTAACTGGCTCCTTGACTAGGACTGGAGGATTTTATGATCGTAAAGATAGAGGACATAAAGATTAAAAAAAGAGTTCGCCGAGACTTAGGTGACATAGAAGCCTTGAAGGACAGCATCAGGCAATATGGTCTTATGAATCCTATCACTCTCAATGCAAAATATGAACTTGTCGCTGGAGAACGACGTCTTGAGGCTGCAAAAGCTCTAGGCTGGGAAAGGATCAACGCCATCGTCCTTGATAAAAACGTCGACAAGGTGCATCAGCTTGAAATGGAGCTTGAGGAAAACAACCAACGCAAGGAATTCACCGACGAGGAACTTCTGGAAGGATATAAAAGACTTGAACGTCTTAGAAATCCTTCTATTTTCATGAGAATCCTTACTTTCATCGCAAATCTTTTCATGGCAATCATAAAAAAGATCGCAAGCCTCTTTGATTCAGGAAAAGAATAAAATTTGTAAATCCTGGAATATGAATTATAATTATAGAAGCAACTTTTTTGGAGGCTTCTATGAACAAGATTAAAATTACATTTCCAGACAATTCTGTTATCGAGGCGGACAAGGAAATTCGTCCACTTATCTTGATTGATCATTTCAATTCAGACAAAAAAATTCTTGCAGTTAAAGTCAACAACGAGGTATGTTCCCTCTCAACCCCAATCAACATCTCAGCCAAGGTTGAACCTGTCTACGCAGACACGGGGACAGGTGCTTCCATCTACAGACGATCCCTTTGTTTTCTTTTAGGTGCGGCAGCACATACCCTCTACCCTGGCAAAAGACTTCTTGTAGGACCTAGCATCGGATACGGATATTACTACACCCTTGAAAAAGGCTCGGAAATCACACAGGCTGAAATCGACGCGCTCAAAGAAGAAATGGCTCGACTTTCAAAGGAAGATCTGGCAATTGAGACTACCTATGTTTCATATGAGGATGCCTGCAACATATTTGAGTCCCTCAACCTGACAGAAACAAGAAAAGCATTGAATTACCACTGTCCTTCAAAAATTCTTCTAAACACAGTAAATGATTTTAAGGACCTGTACTTTGGACCACTCGTTCCAAGCACTGGATTCATCGATGTATTTGATATCGTTAAATACAACGATGGTTTCCTTTTAAGATTTCCTAAGCATAAGGAACCTGAAAAGCTCTCTGAATTTGAAGATCAGCCTAAGCTTTTCAACATCTTCAAGAACTATAAGGAATGGGGGAAAAAGCTTGGAGTCACTTCTGCCGCAAGCTTGAATCAGGTAATCCACGACAAGAGAGTCAACGACTTCATCAGCATCTCGGAAACATACCAGACAAAGATGATTTCTGACATTGCAGACCAGATTCAGGAAAAGAAATCTGCCCGCGTTGTTCTTATCGCAGGGCCATCTTCCTCAGGAAAAACAACCACAAGCAAAAAGCTTTCACTTCAGCTTGAAGCAAGAGGCTATACACCTAAGGTCATTTCTCTTGACAATTATTATGTCGGCAGAGCTGAAACTCCAAAGGATGAATTCGGCAACTATGACTACGAATGTCTTGAAGCTCTTAATGTAAAGATGCTTAACGAAAATCTTGTTGACATGTTCAACGGAAAGGAAATTAAGCTTCCATCATACGATTTCCATGAAGGTGTAAGTTACTTTAAGGGCGATACCATGCACCTTGAAGAAAATGATATCCTTGTAATGGAGGGTATCCACGGTCTAAACGACAGGCTCACTCCTCTCGTTGCACCAGAACTAAAATTCAAGATTTATCTTTCTGCCCTTACCCAGCTCAACCTTGATGACCACAACAGAATTTCCACAAGTGACAACCGCCTTATAAGACGCATCGTTCGCGACTACAACTACCGTGGCAAGAGTGCCGCAGACACAATCAGCATGTGGGACAATGTTCAGAAAGGAGAAAGGCTCCACATCTTCCCGTTCCAGAACAATGCAGATGCAATGCTCAACACTGCACTGGATTACGAACTTGCAGTACTCCGCGTTTATGCTGCCCCTCTACTCCGCTGTGTAACTCCTATGCAGCCAGAATACGCAGAAGCTGGAAGACTGCTTAAGTTCCTTGATAATTTCCAGACAATTCCAGCAACGGCTGTGCCACAGGATTCTATTATCCGTGAATTCATCGGTGGAAGTAAATTCAAATACTAAAACCAAAAATCATGATGATTTGATCCGTAATCCTTTTAGGGTTACGGATTTTTTTTTGCAATAAAATAATTTTTTTTATATACTTTATAACTATGAATATCCAATTAAACACGATGCCATGTTTTGGTGTTGCAGGCAATTTTACAGGACACCTAGAGCAGGCTGGCGAAGCAATAGACTTTGCAAATGTAGTAACAAAGGAAGCAAATGCTCCAAAAGCAATGTTTCCGACCTTTATTCCAGGCAACTCAAACATGGTTCCTGAATTTCTTCATACTTTTCCCTTTGGGAAAGACACAATTATTTTCCCTAAAAATGAACAGAAGCTTCAAATTGAACCTGAATGTGCAGTCATCTGCGATCTTGAATGGAAAGATGATGAAATTACAGCAGTAAAACCTATTGCTTTCGGTGCCTCCAACGACTGTTCCATCAGAAAAGAAGGTACAAAAAAAATCAGCCTAAAGAAAAACTGGGGAAAATCAAGCAAGGGACTTTCAGAAAACCTTATTGCCCTTGATAAATTTTCAGAAGGTGGAATTTTAGACCATTATAGAATTGCAAGCTTCCTAGTCCGAGACGGTAAGGCAAATGAATACGGAGAAGACAGCCCAGTAAAAGGCTACAGCTATATTTACGAAAAGCTAATTGAATGGTGCCTTGAAAAATTCAACGGACAAAAGGATGAAGGCCCTGCAGAAGACATCCATACATATTTACTTGAAGCAGGAAAGCCTTCAAAAGCAATGATTTCAGTAGGTGCAACCCGTTACACTGACTATGGAGAACACAACTTTCTTGCAGACGGAGATGATGCTGTTGTTGTTGTATATCCAGACAATTATTCTGCAGACGAAATAAAAAAAATGGTCGAAAGAAACGAATTTAGCGACGATATGATTTCCGTATTAAGGCAGAGAATAATTCATAATTCATAATGAATTATGAATAAAAATATTAAGGCCTCCTAGTCGAACTAATGTCATCAGTCCGGCCGGAGGCCTTAATTTGTAATTTCTAATTATGAATTATTAATTACTTAGTTGGCATATGTTGCGATGAATACACCGGCAGCAATTGCTGTACCGATAACACCTGAAACGTTTGGTCCCATGGCATTCATCAAAAGGAAGTTTGATGGATCGTATTCAAGACCAACCTTGTTGGCAACACGAGCTGCCATTGGAACTGCAGAAACACCTGCCGAACCGATGAGAGGATTGATCTTCTTCTTGAGGAAGAGATTCATGATCTTAGCCATGATAAGTCCACCTGCTGTAGCAACTGCAAATGCAACAAGACCAAGAATGATGATACCAAATGATTCCTTCTTCATGATCTTTTCTGGAGTCATCTGTGAACCAACACCAAGAGAGAGAAGAATTGAAACGATGTTCATCAATTCATTTTCCATTGTCTTTGAAAGGCGGTCTGCAGCACCACTCTGCTTTACGAAGTTACCGAAAGCAAGCATACCGATGAGAGGACATGCTGGTGGCAAAAGAAGGATTGCAAGAACAAGGAGAAGCATTGGGAACAATACCTTTTCTGTCTTTGAAACGTAGCGGAGCTGTTCCATCTTTATGCAGCGTTCCTTCTGTGTTGTAAGAGCCTTCATGATAGGTGGCTGGATCATTGGAACGAGAGCCATGTAAGAATAAGCGGCAACTGCGATTACGGCCATCATTTCCGGAGCAAGTTTACCTGAAACGTAGATTGATGTTGGACCGTCTGCACCACCGATGATAGAAATCGCCGAAGCCTGAAGGATTGTATAGTCTGTTCCAAGGAATGTGTTCATGAGAGCAACACCAAAGAGTGTGAAGAATACACCAAGCTGGGCAGCACCACCAAGAAGAGCCATCTTAGGGTTTGCAATGAGCGGACCAAAGTCTGTCATAGCTCCGATACCCATGAAGATGAGCATTGGGAAGAATTCGTTTCCAACACCTGCGCTGTAGATGATGTGGAGCATTCCGTGTGGAGCAAGTCCCATGCCAGCACCTGGAATGTTAACAAGAACAGTACCGAATCCGATTGGAATCAAAAGAAGTGGCTCAAATCCTTTACCTACTGCAAGGTAGATGATAAGGAAACCGATGGCGATCATTACGATGTACTTCCATCCTGCTTCCTGTGGAGCATCTTCAAAAGGATTGTTTTCTTCTGCTGCAAGCTGTGCTGCCTTTTCAGCCTTTGCCTGGGCAATTTCTGCTTCTGTCTGCTTGTGGATCATCATATAGATACCGGTTGACTTACCGATATTTCCAAGGAACTTTGAAACGGAAATGTCGTGCTTCCCGTTCCAGTTTTCTGTTCCCTTGATTACACGGTTCATGCCTGTCTTTGGTTCAGCTGTATCCTGTGCAAGAGCTGGTTTTGTGAAAGACAAAACTGAAGCTACTGCCATGATTGCAAGCATGATGAAGGCAATCTTTGTATTTTTAACGTTAGTTCTGATTGGCATATTTTATCCCTAATATTAAAGCTGTTGTCAAAAACATTTCCGTCAGAGAAATCTGACGGAATCATTTTTAGCAAATCTCACAAACTGGCTGTCCGTTTGTTACCTGATCACCCTGATTAGCAAGGAAGTGAACCTTACCATCACATGGTGCCTTAACTTCAAGTTCCATCTTCATTGATTCGAGGATTACAACATTGTCACCCTTCTTTACTGAAGAACCTTCTGGAACTGCTGTGCGGAGGAATACACCTGCAACTGGAGCATTTACCTTTGTTCCGTTTCCTGCAGCTGGTGCTGGAGCTGGAGCAGCGGCTGGAGCTGGAGCTGCTGCAACTGGTGCTGGTGCTGCCTGTACTACACCACCGATTGTTGCAAGAACCTGACCGTTCTGAATCTGTGTTCCTGGAGCAACTGTGTATGTGATTGTTCCGTCTGCTGTAGACTTAACTTCAAGTTCCATCTTCATAGATTCGATGATGATAACTGTCTGGCCCTTTGTTACCTTTGTTCCGTTTGTGAAGCACTGCTTGAACAATGTACCTGCAACTGGAGCTGTGATATCAACACCGCCTGTTGCAACTGGGGCTGCAGCTGCTGGAGCAGCTGCCTGAGCTGAACCTGCGCCAACTGTTACATTGTAAGCGTTGCCGTTTACTGTGATTGCACCTGCACCGTTTGAAGAAACGTTGTAAGAAGTACCGTTAACTGTGATTGTATAGTTACCACCCTTAGATGCGCCTGCTGCAGGAGCTGCAACTTCCTTCTTTGCGAATGTAGAAGCTGCATCAACTGGACCGTTAGCACGTGTCTTGAAGAACTTTTCTGCAACCTGTGGGAACATTGCATATGTAAGAACGTCTTCGTCCGAACCATCACCACCTGCAGCCTTAGAAGCTTCAACCATCTTGTCCCATTCTGGTTCAATCTTGTCTGCAGGGCGGCATGTCATAACTTCGTCCATCTTGTTCTGGGCAAGAGCCTGCTTTACAACATCAGCATTTGCAGAAGTTGGAAGGGCACCGAACTTACCTGTTACAAGGTTTGCAAAGTCTGCTGTCATCTTTTCGTAGCGACCGAAGAGAACGTTGAATACAGCCTGTGTACCTACGATCTGTGAAGTTGGTGTAACAAGTGGAACATAACCTGCATCTTTGTGAACATTTGGAAGTTCAGCAAGAACAGCATCCATCTTGTCTGCGGCACCCTGCTGCTTGAGCTGTGATTCAAGGTTAGAAAGCATTCCACCTGGAACCTGAGAAAGAAGGATACGAGTATCTGCACCAAGGAATGCTGATTCAAGGCTAGAATAGTGCTTGCGAACATCGCGGAAGTAAGCTGCGATTTCAAGGAGAAGCTTTGTATCAAGGTTTGTATCGTATTCTGTGCCCTTGAGCATTTCAACGATTGTTTCTGTTGGTGAGTGTGATGTACCCATAGACATAGAAGAAATTGCTGTGTCTACGATGTCAGCACCAGCTTCGATACCCTTGAGGAGGGAAGCAACAGAAAGACCTGTTGTTGCGTGTGAGTGGATTTCAACTGGAAGATCACATGCCTTCTTGATCTTTGTTACGAGGTCATATGCTTCATATGGCTTGAGAAGACCAGACATATCCTTGATACAGATTGAGTCTGCGCCGAATTCAGCGTATGTCTTTGCGAGTTCCGCATACTTTTCGTTTGTGTGGAATGGAGTTACGGCATAAGAAATAGCCATCTGAACGTCTACACCAGATTTTTTTGCTGCTTTTGTAGCACGTTCCATGTTGCGTGGGTCGTTACATGCATCGAAAATGCGGAAGCATCCGATACCGTTCTTTGCAGCTGTTTCAACAAACTTGTCTACAACATCATCTGCATAGTGCTTGTAACCAAGAAGGTTCTGAGCACGGAGGAGCATCATGATCTTGTTGTTAGGAAGAGCTGCGTGAAGCTTGCGGAGGCGTGCCCATGGATCTTCGTTAAGGAAGCGGATACATGAGTCATAAGTTGCTCCACCCCATCCTTCAATATATTTGTAACCTACTTTGTCGAGCTTGTCACAGATAGGGAGCATATCTGCAGTAGTCATACGTGTTGCGTGAAGCGACTGGTGTGCGTCACGGATAGCAAGTTCTGAAATTCCAACTTTAGCCATAATTTTATCCTCTTATATTTTAGTTTGATTCTTTTTCGTGAACGGCAGCAGCAATAGCGGCAATAATTGCACCATTGTCAGCAGGAGCGGCGGCAGGAGCTGCAGGAGCGGCATCCTTCTTTTCTTCTTTGTCCCAGCCCAAAGCATGAATTACTGCATGAAGTCCTGTCATTGCAAAAATCATGATAATAAGGAAGCTGAAAACTACACCCATTCCCAGCAGAGTAAGAATTCCACTCTGGCTGAGCATTTCAGAGATTGTCATAAATCCTCCAGATAGATATATATTTCCTAAAAACGAATTTTTTCCGCATTGTAGCGTTATTTGGCAATGAGTATATAGGAAAAAAGATTTATATACAATTAGTTGAAGCGTAAAAGATTTGTTAGTTTTATATCAATTTCTTTTTATTACAACTGGAACTCAATCATCAAGAAGAAAATCCTCAAACAGCTGGCGTACATCGATCCCATTGATTTTATTGCCTGATTCATATCCTTTAAGAAGATTTTTGCGGCCATTTTCCAACTGCTTGCTGGTTATTCCATGCTGAATGGAAAGATGGGCCTCAAGAAGCGCCGAAAGATGATCTGCCGCACGGACAAGTCTTCCGTCAACAGGATTGAACTTGTCTTCATTGAACTTTGCATTAAGTTCATCAAAAGAAAGGGAAAGAACACAACCGTCAAAAACAGCCCTGTTGGAAAACTCATCGCTGGTCCAGTAAAGGATTTCATCCCTGTAGAAAGGTTCCATGAGAGGCACAAGTTCCTTCTGGACAATCTGATCTTCTATGTTCTTTACGATTTCAGGAAGTCCGTCAGTTGCATTTTTTACAGGAGAAATGATGTCGCGGGTAACGCTTTCTGGAAGATCGTGGAAAAGCCCAGAAAAAAAGTTGTTGTACACTCGCTTAGGGCACATCTTTGTACCACACTCCCTTCCGAGAAGAAGTGTTATGACAGCAACAAAGAAACAGTGACCAAGGACAGAAGTTTTTGGCACACGCGGAGTCTGATTCCACCTGGTCTGAAACCTGAGCTGTTCTATGCGCATGAGGAATTCAAATGGTTTCTGCTTTGTAATCAGAAGCTGTAGACCACGAAGATCAAGATAGCCTTGAAGATCCGCATTGAGTTCCTTACGAATCCCCTCCAGGCGTTCGATTTCGTTTACTGGAGTAAGCATCTCAAGTTCCCGCATGGTTGAATATTTATGGGCAGCCCGAAATATCCTTACAGTCAAGGCAAGATCACCGACTTCACCTTTATACTGACTTAGATTTTCCTGATACGCCTTGAAGCTATCAAAAAGCTCCCTGTCGTCGATGAGCTTCTCATAGCGCTCAAGAACCCATTGGTTAAGCTTTTTGTATTCCGCTGGATATTCATTTTTTATGAGGGTCTGGACAGGAGCCTTTATGTCACAAAGCTGAATCTTACGAAGAAGATCAAAGAGACTTGCGTAGATAAGCCACTGCCAGTCAATTTTTGCACCAAGGCTTTCCTCATACTTTGCGATTATATAGGCAACGACACATTTTTCCGCGTGCTTATCCATTTCAATGATGTCAAAGGGACGCACCAGATCATTCCATCTTTCAATGGAAAATGCTTCGAAGATCTTAAGAATGAATTTCTTTTTCATAATGAATTACTTTGAGATACCCTTCTTTTCATCACTTTCCATCTTAGTCTTCCAGGCAAGGGCTTTCTTTCTGATGTTTTCAGATTCTTCGCTGTCACTCATAACCATGGCAATGCGGCGGAGTGCGATAAGAAGATTTACAGCCATGCGCATGTCGTCAACGCGCTTGCTTGCAAGCTCATATCTGTCACGATAATCCGTAGCACATTTAGAAAGAAGTTCACGGATCAAACGGACATAAAGAATCGTATCTTCATAGACTGGAGAATTATGGTCAAAATAGTCCTTTACAGCTTGCTTCATGTCCACAAAATTCTTTGCGACAACCGCATGACGGCCACGCATTTCAACGAAGGATTCCTTCCATTTTGAATTTTCACCGAAGGCATCAACAAGGATATCGATGGCAAGACCAAGCTTACGGATTATATCAAGACGACGCGTAATAGTAAGTTCTTTTATAGGAAGAATTTTTGCTTCAATATCAGAATAAGGACAGTCAACGGTGTTTGAAACGACATCTTCAAGATAGATAATTGCCTTATAAAGCGACTTACGGGCATCGTTAAGGATATCGTTGTTCTTAACCTCAAGCATTTCAACTGAAATGTTATTGATGCTCATCTGAACAGTTGCAAGGTAAACCATCTGCTCTGCAAGGGCTATTTTCTTAAGTTCAACACCTTCCTTCAGGCCACGTAAAGCAAAGGAATCATCCTTGTCCTTTTTTATGAGACCATTGATCTGTTCCTTTATTGGACGGATTGTTTCATTGAATTCCTTTCTTGCTTCTTCTGATACTGGCATTTACTTCCTCCATTGAAGATTTTAAATGGTTTCGTGCTGCTTTAACATGGCAGCGGCGTGCTCAAGGGAAGCCTGAGAAACACTGTCACCGGACAGCATTCTCGCAATTTCACGAACTCTTTCCTGACCTTCAATAGGAAATACATTTGTCGCCGTCGTGTTTCCTTCAACACCCTTCTGTATCTTTATCTGATTATCGGCATAAACGGCAATACTTGCAAGGTGAGTTATACAAAGAATCTGTTTTTTTGCAGAAAGCTTCTTCATGTGATCACCAAGGGAAACGGCAACTTCACCACCAATACCAGTATCGATTTCGTCAAAGACAAGGGTTCCGGCAAGGTCTGCTGCACTAAGGATAGTTTTTAAAGCAAGCATAACACGGCTAAGTTCTCCGCCGGAAGCAATTTTTGCAAGAGGAAGCAATGGAGAACCTGGATTTGCACTGATGAGGAATTCGATGTTGTCCATGCCATACGGACCACACTTCTGTTCCACTGCATTGCCTTCCTTTTCTGTAAGATTCACCTTAAATCTAGTTTCCTTCATACCAAGCTTTGCAAGGATTTCCTCAACGGCGGTGGACATTTTTTCTGAAGCTGTCTTTCTCTTATCAGAAAGAGACTTAGCCGCAGTATAAACCTTTTTTTCAAGAACTTCGATTTCCTGCTCAAGAACCCCTTTATCCGCTCCACTGCCAGTCAATTCCTCAAGCTGTTGCTGTGCTTTTTCAAGATATTCCAGAATATCGGCAACATTGCCATTGACTCCGCCAGCATACTTTTTCTTGAGTTTATAGATAAGGTCAAGGCGTTCCTGAACCTGAACAAGACGGTCTGGATCAAAAACAAGAGAATTTTTGTATCGTCGGAATTCAGAAGCGATGTCATCCACTTCATAAAAAGCAGACTGTAGACGGTTTTCAAGAACATCAAGACTCTTGTCAAGCTCTACTGATTTTCCTGCAATTCCTGTAACTCTCTTAAAAAGTGAAATAATGCCACTACCGTTATCGTCCCCTTCAAAGACAGTGTTGATTTCTTCTATATCAGAATAAAGTTTTTCAAAGGAACTGAGTTTTGATTCTTCGGCCTCAAGTTCCTCATCTTCATTTATTTTAAGCTTTGCATCGGTGATTTCATTGACGGCAAAGGAAAGCATGTCAATTTTTTCGGCCCGCTCAGCTTCATTGCTGTTAAGGGAATCAAGCACACGGCGTTTTTCTACAAGCTGATTGTACAAGGCCGTGAAGGCACTGACTTCATCAACCACATCGGCATATATATCAAGGTAACGTCTGTGGTCAGCAACCTTCATAAGTGACTGTTGTTCATGCTGCCCATGAATATCAACAAGAAAATCCGCAAAAGATGCAAGATCTGCCCTTGTAACAGGAACTCCTCCAATCCATGCAGATGATTTTCCTGTATCACGGATAAGTCGGCGCAAAAGCACCCTGTCCTCTTCTGCTTCTATTCCATGCTCTTCAAGCCACTGAAAAGCCTCCTTTGACTCAAGTAAAAAGGATCCTGAAACCTGTGCCTCGTGCATACCTGTCCTGATTTGCTCAGGGCTTGCCTTTCCACCAAGAAGGAAAGCAAGGCTGCCGATGAGAATGGATTTTCCCGCACCAGTTTCACCGCTTAGTACAGTGAAGCCTTTATTAAAATCAACATGTGCCGAATCAATAAGTGCAAAATTCTTTATATCAAGTTCTTCAAGCACGAGGGCCTCCTGACCAGTTCAGCTTGCTTTGCAATGCAGCGTAGAATTTTTCCTGAGTAGAACCTATCAACCTGGCAGTATACTCAGGAATACCAAGAATTATCACATCGTCTTTCTCAAGATTGAATCCAATCTGACCGTCACAATCCAATGCCACTTCCGCGCGGGATTCAAGAACAGTAATAACAATTTCACCGTTTCCAAATACCAAAGGGCGGGCTGAAAGACTAAAGGAACTTACAGGCGTAAGAACCAAGGCTGGAGTAGAAGGTTCAACTATGGGACCTCCTGCCGCAGCAGAATATGCAGTAGACCCCGTTGGTGTAGAAACGATGATTCCGTTTGCCTTAAAAGGTCCTAGAAGCGCATGGTTGTATGCAACCCTGAGGTTGACAAGTCTGGTTGAAGGACAGGACGAAATCACGCAGTCATTCATTCCAGAACAGTTAAACACCGTCGCACCGTTTCTTATGACCTCACATTTTACCAAGGTCCTTTCACTAATAAAGCTTTTACCTTCCAGAAATTTTACAAGCTCAGATTTCCAGTCATTCTTTGAAATCGATGCAAGAAATCCAAATTCCCCGAGATTGACAGGAAAGACGGGAATTCCTAGAGGTGCACAGCCACGGCACGCAAAGAGAACCGTTCCGTCACCGCCAAGGGTAACGACAAAATCATTACCAGAAAAATCAACAGCAAGCGGTTGTTTGTGAACTGCATCCTTTCCATTGTAGGCAAACACAGAAGTTGAAATCCCCTTCCCTTCAAGAAAAGAAGATATGTCTTTTCCTAAAGGATCTGCGTCGGCTTTGAATGAATTGGAAACAATAAGACACTTTTTCATCTATGAACGATTCCTGAACCTTTAGAGCAAAGTAGACAATACCTTGACTATCTGTGCAGCATCCTTCTGACCAAGTCTTGGATAGAGAGGGAACACAGCGCATCTGAGTAAAAGAGAATTAGCGCAGATGCATTTCTTTGATATCTCCTGCTGTCTCATGGCAATGATGGTATCTTCATATGCCTGACGGATTTCTATGTTCTTTTTCTGTGCATATGCCTTTGCATCCTTGAAACCAGAATTAAGCACAAGAGGAAAAGAAAAGATCGTCGATCCTCTTCCATCTGCTCTGGCATAGGTCTTGTGGCGACCATTCATGACAGCACGTGAATACAATGCAAAAAGTTCTTCCCTGGTCTTTTCGTTGCGGGCAAATTCCTTAAGCTCAACAAATGCAAGGGCAGCATTCATATCAGTCATTACATCCGTAAACGGAGCTTCTTCTGCAATATGCTTGAGCACGGTCCATTCCTTTCTGCTTGGCGCTATCAGGAGAGCTCCGCCACCTGCCGTTATGATATCTTTTTCTTCCATACCGAGAATGGCATACACACCGTACATGCCTGCCCTTCTACCAAGGACTTCTTCTTCGGTTTTTGAATCTTCACCTTCCGCAGTCTTAGATGCAGGTTTCTTTGCGGCATCAGCTTCATCAAGAGGATAGCTTGAAAGCGCAGACTGGGAAATATCTTCAACTACAGGAATCCCAAGTTCAAGGAATGCCTTGATATCAGGAAGAACACCCATGGATTCAGCAAGAATAAGAAGACGACCACCTTCCTTAATGCATTCCTGAACCGAATCAAGAGTCATAAGACCTGTTTCTTCAGAAACATCTGCAAAGAGAGTCTTGTACCCAAGCTTTTCAACAGTGAGAACCTGATATGCAGGTGCAAGAGCGCTGAAAATAACGGCTCCATCCTTAGGAAAATCAAGGGCTTTGAAAATATATTCAAAGGCAATGGCTGGGCTACGCAATGCAACAGCTCCGTCAAAACCCATAAGTTCTTTTGCAGTCTGAATAAGCTTCGTGTTCATGTCACCAGGTCCGATCTTTTCATCGACCATGCATGTAAGAACAGCTTCCATTTCTTTACGGCGGATAGTAGGACTGTAAGTATGAATCATTTTTTAATGTTCCTTTGTAAATCTTAAGGAGATTTTGTATGGGTGAGAAAAATAGAAGTCACCCAAAATTCTATTTTATATGGAGTCTCTAAAAATTGCAATTTTTAGAGATGCCCTATATTATAAATGAAAGTTTCATTTTTGTCACATCTTGACCAAATAAATGAACCCCGACGCAAACATCGGGGTATCAATCTTCCGTAATAGGAAGCCATAGAATGTCAAACTCTATTTCCTGTCATTCAGCATCAGGCTCAAGAATCTTCTGAAGTTCCTTTGCACTGAAAAGCTTGCGTGTATCAAGAATAATCAGGTAGCTGTTGTCCTGACGAACTACACCCTGTATGTATTCAGTACCGATACCGCTGAGCATCTGTGGAGGAGGCTTGATTTCCCCTCGGTCTACTGGAATAACACGAGCAATCCTATCGATGATAATTCCGATCTTATTTCCTTCAATATCAAGGATGATAAATCCACCTTCGTCCTCTGCAAGAGAGTCATCTTCCACCGTCATCTTCTTAAGGTAGAAACGCTTATGAAGATTGATGATAGGGATAACTTCACTGCGAAGATTAATGATACCCTCTACATAGAAAGGTGCGTTTGGAATCGGGCGAACATTCTGTGTCTTAACGATTTCCTTAACATCCATGATATCAACACCGTACAATTCATCACCAAGCTGGAATGTTACAAGCTGAAAGGATGTATCTTCTTCTGCCATTTCAAACTCCTCTAAATATCCGCGATATCGTAATGCATAACGACAATACAATTTTAATCCATAAAAAGCGTCTAGTCCACTATAAAGACTGTCAAAGCATATACTTTTTCAATTCCAAGGGACTTAAGCAACTTTGCACAGCTTTCTACGGTAATACCAGTAGTCATTACGTCATCTAGAATTATAACACGTTTTGGCAGATTTTCACGTTTAAGTTTCAATCCTTTTTTAGAAAGAACATACCTTTCCCCAGAATCTTCCAACCTATGTTTTCTATCCAATTTTTTCTGCTGAACTGAATCCACCCTCCTCAGCAACCTGAGCACCTTGTGTCCATACCTGAATTCAAGGAACCTGCTGATTTCATCTATTTGATCCCACCCCTTTTTCCTGATTTTTCCAGGCCTAGGTGGAACAGGAACTATGGCTACGCCCTTTTCAAACCTAGAATCCATGGCTTTATGGCACATTTCTGCCATCAAAGGAGATAAACCCCTTTTTTCAAGCATTTTCCAATGGAACATCAAGGTCTTGCCCCAAAGCCTATAGGGAACAATGGGAAACACCCTGTCACAGGATTCTATGACCTTCTCCTTTCTGCACGACATGCATGTTCCGCTTTCACTAAGAAGCAGTTTACCGCAGACCGAACACCGACTCTCACCCTCCCTGGGAGAACAGAGCTTGAACAGATAGTTTTCCCTACACTCCTTGCAGACCTGACCAAGAACAGTTTCTTTTCCGCAGACGAGGCAATTTCCTCCGCCATAGGCATAGTTCAATACAAGACGAAGAAAATCCTTTGCCCTGTAGAAAATCCGTCTTTGCAACATCATATAAATTATTTTCGATAAAAATAAAAAAGCGGACAAATAAGATATAAATTATTGTTATAAAAATGTTAAAAATAAATGAACCTTCCCTATTTAATATGGAGGTTTCATTAAATCAACGACCATCGAGGGATTTCTTCCACCTTGAAAGGGTCTGAAGGGCAGACATTGGCGTCATGTTGTCAAGATCACAGGAAAGGATTTCATTGATAACCATTTCCTCTTCGCTAAAAAGCCCACCTGCATAGGTTGGATTTCTTTTTTCAGGCGCAGCAGTCTTTACGGTTTCAACGACAGTGGCAGTATCACCTGCTTCCGTCTGGATTTTTTCAAGAATTTCCTGCGCCCGAAGGATTACCTGGTCTGGGATTCCTGCAAGGCGTGCAACATGGATACCATAGCTGTTCTCGCTTGCCCCTTCTATTACCTTGCGAAGGAACACTATGTCAGTACCGTTCTCGCTTACAGCCATGCACAGCTGCTTTATCAAGTCATGATCAAGTCGTGTAAGCTCATGATAATGTGTGGCAAACAAGGTCTTGCACTTGAGTGTATTCAAAAGATGTTCGCTGACAGCCCATGCAATGGAAAGCCCGTCCTCAGTGCTTGTACCACGTCCTACTTCATCCATGATCACAAGGGATCTGTCCGTTGCACTTCTGAGAATGCGGGCGGTTTCAGTCATTTCCACAAGGAAGGTAGATTCACCTTTTGCAAGATTATCGCTGGCTCCAACACGGCAGAAAATTCTGTCGACGATACCGAGCCTTGCTTCCTTTGCAGGAACAAAGCAGCCAGTCTGGGCCAACAATGCGATAAGTGCATTCTGTCTCAGGAAGGTGCTTTTACCTGCCATGTTTGGTCCTGTAATAAGCGCAAAGCTCTTGCTTCCATCGCCCGAATACAGACTCAGGTCATTAGGTACGAATTCTCCCTTAGGAAGGTGCTGTTCAACAACAGGATGCCTACCCTCTATGACAAGGAATTCCTTGCTTTCTGCGGAAACAACAGGACGTACCCATCCATGGGAAACCGATGCATCGGCAAAGGAGCTTGCAACATCAGCATAAGCTATTTCCTGTGCCGTCTGCTGCAGGTAGAGTACATATTTCTTAAGTTCATTACGAACCTCGATAAAAAGATCATGCTCAAGCTGAATGATCCTGGTACCTGACTCATTGAGTTTTTCTTCCAGCTGCTGAAGCCTTTCCGTAGTGTAGCGATCCGCATTAACAAGAGTTCTTTTCATGATGAAGTGTGGAGGAACTTTGTCAAGCTTGCCTCTTGTAACTTCTATGAAATACCCAAGGTTTCCAGTGTTCTTTATCTTAAGGTTCTGTATTCCTGTCTGCTGTCTTTCTTCTTCTGCATATTCCTCAAGAACAGTATTGAAATCTCGCTGAATTTTTTTCCATTCGTCAAGCTCTTCCGACCATCCAGCCTTGATGATTCTACCTTCAGTAAAAACAGTCGCAGGATCATCGTCAATGGCATTTTCAATAAGATCAACTATCTTATGCGCATCAGAGGCATCCGTAAATGAAAAACCATTTTCCTCCAATGAAACCCTTGCCTTCAACCATAGGTTCAAGGAATTCTTAAGAGCCTGAAGATCTTTTGCATGGGCTCGGTCCATTGCGATTCGACCAGCAAGACGTTCAATATCAAGGATTCCATCTAGCTGGTCACGGACTTTTCGGAGGAGAGAAACATTATCTACAAAAGACTGAACATGGTCCTGACGGGAAACAATCTGCTTTTCATTTGTCAAAGGGAATGAAAGCCAGTCGCGGATAAGTCTTCCACCCATTGCCGTCTTTGCATTGTTGACGCATTCAAGAAGGGTATACTGAACCGAACCGTCGCGAAGATTTGATGTAATCTCAAGATTGCGTCTTGAGGAATCATCCATCATAACAAACTGGGAATCCTTGTAAATGGAAATTCCTTTGATATGATCCGATTCTGAATTGGTAGTCTTAAGTATGTAGTCCAAAAGAAATCCTGCAGGGGCAACTTCAGGACTTTCTTCCGTCAAAGAAAAGGAACTTAAATTTGCCGTCTTGAACTGCTTTATAAGACGTTCATAGCATTGCTTTGAATTAAAATGCCAGTCTGGATAGAAGGATACGGAAGATATGGAAAGACTTCCAAGTACTGCATTCACATCTGCGTTGTTTCTAAGACCTTCAGGAAGAATGATTTCACGAGGGGAACATCTCCCCAATTCCTTGGCAAGGTTCTCACGAAATGATCTTTCACCAAAGCTTGTGGCTCGGAATTCACCAGTAGTGACATCAACATAGGCCAATCCCACCGCACCTTTTTCAACGCATATACAAGCAAGAAAGTTGTTTGCATTGCCATCGAGATATTCGCTTTCTGTTGCGGTTCCTGGAGTAATGACCTCTACAACCTTGCGTTCAGTAAGGCCTTTCTTTGCAATCTCTCCTATCTGTTCCGCAATGGCAATTCTTTTCCCCATGCGAAGAAGTCTTGCAATATAGATTTTTGAAGCGTGGTAGGGAATTCCACACATGGGATTATCACCACGATGAGTAAGTGTAAGATTAAGCAGACGTGAAACTTCAACGGCATCTTCGTTGAACATCTCATAGAAGTCACCAAGTCTGAAAAAAAGAACATCATCAGGGTACTGTGCCTTGATGCCACGATACTGAGTTATGATCGGAGTTTCTTCTGCCATTTAAATTACAATCCAAGCTGAGATATTACCTGGTCCGTAATGTCAACTGAAGGACTGTACCAGAGAATGGAATTTGCTTCCTGAAGGTTAAGAATTGCACTGTAACCACCACTTTCTGCAACGCGGGCAAGTGTATCATAAAGCTGCTTATAGAACGCATTGTTTTCCTTAAGTGATTTTTTGAGGGACTCAAGCTCCGTATTCTTTGCGCTGGTATATTCATTGATAAAATCAGTCTTCTTTGTGATCTGAGCTTCTATTTTCATCGCTTCAGAATCATTTCCCTTGCGCTGATATTCAATCTTCTGATCATTGAGACGCTGAAGCTCCGCTACATGCTTGTCCAGTTCCTTCTGGAAATCTTCCTTCTTTGTCTCGTAGTTTCTTACAGGAGCGGAATTTCTGAAATATGCCTGATACACCTTGTTAGTATCGACAACGGCAAATTTCGTAATCTGTTGAGCAAAGGATGCGGCAGTAAAGGCAACAGAAAGAATGCATACTGCAAAAATATTCTTCTTCATATATAAACTCCTGCTAAAGAACTGAATGTTCTTTGATTATCTGTTTGTCATGTTGAATGAAAGGACGAAGTGCCAGTTGCTCTTCCAGTTAAAGTCTCCATCTCCATTCTGGTTGGTGAATACAAATTCACCGTTTCTATATTTACAGGTATTGGCGAAAAGAAGTCTGAGAGGGAACTGCTGGATACAGAATCTAATGCTAGGACCAAAACTGTAATACCAGTCTTCTTTTGTAAGGGAAGTAAACAACTCAGACTCTTCCTTTTTGATGGCTACAGCATCACCCCAGAGATCGAAGGAAAGGATACCTGGGAGAACTGGGTATCTCAACTCGAGGGTATTGCTCCACATTGCGTGACCACGACCTTTGTTTGTGTTGTAGATTGTCCATCCACGTCCGTTGAACATACCATCAATGTAAAGCTGGTTTGATCTCTTGATGTTTGTTCCTGGTGCAGGGAACTGGAGAGACAGAGATGAATATCCCATGAGGACAAGCTTAACAGCAAATTTGTCCGCAAAATAATGATCGAATATGGTGAAATACCTTTCGGCCTTTGTATCAGATCTAAGATAGAATTCCGTTTCTCCCCAATCAGGAGCAAAGGCAAGTGCACCCTTCTTGAAAAGGCCATACCATGAAAGCTTCTGGCTTGCAAACCATCCTGTAGATGGATCATAGGAAATATTTCTTCCGTCAAAGGAAATGGAAGTCCAGATGGAATTCTTTGGTTCCCAGTTATTGTTGTAATAACTGATTGAAGAATCGTACGGAACAAACAATGAATCTTCATAATCGTTATAGAGGATACTGTTTGTCATACCACCACCGACAGTGATGATGGCAAAGTTAGGAGTCCATCTCTTTGCAAGAGATGTGCTCAAGTCAAATTCGTTCTGCTTGTACTTCATGTAGTAGTAGTCGTTGTTGATGTCTCCACTAGGCATGAACTTATTGCGAAGGGCATAGTTTGTTGAATGAGAATAACCCACCGACACATTTCCGCTTATAGGCTGTCCGAAAATCCAGTTCTGACCATAGCCAAGGGAAACAGACTGTTCACTTGTAGACAAAGTTGTACTTACAGAAGCAGAACGTGCTTCACCCCAAAGGTTTGAATCCTGTAGCCTTGCAAAGAGAGATACAGGGAAATCGTTAGGATCTGAAACACCTGAGAATGTAAAACCAACATCAAGAGAAGTGGTACTCTGCTCTTCCACAGTAAACACCACGTCGACAAGGTTTTCTTCTGAACCCTGGACTACCTCTGGAGCTACTGCAGAGAAGAACTGAAGATTGTAGAGGTTTCTCATGCCGTTGGTGATCTTGGCATTGGAGAAGATATCTCCTTCATCAATAGGAATTTCACGGCGGATTACATAATCCTTTGTCTTTTCGTTACCCTTGATGATGATGTTTTCGATATGGCTTCTTGGTCTTTCATCGATATGGAGTACATAGGAAACAACCCTGGCATCAGCATCTTTTTTCTGCTCGGGATAGAACTGATTTGAAGTATAGCCGTTTTCGTAGTATTTGTTCTGAATGTTGGACTTGGTTTCCTGAAACTTGGTCTCATTGTAGATTGCTCCAGTCCTGAGCGTCACAAGCTTATCCAATTCCTCTGTTGAGAAAACCTTGTTGCCGACATAAGACATTCCGCCATATGTATACTGGGCTCCTTCCTGAATATCGAAAGTGATGGTAAGTTCCTCACGGTTCTTTTTTTCATTGTATTCCGAATCTGTAGAAACGTTGAGGATTCTGGAATCGGCATAACCGCGGTTCTGGTAGTATGTAAGGATGGCCCTTGAGTCAGCAGAAATAGATGCGTCCTGGAAGGCACCCTTATTGAAGAGCCCAACTTCCTTCATCTTGACCTTGCCCTTAAGGGTCTTAGAGGAAACAACCTTATTGCCGACAAAGTTGATCTTCTTTACGACAGACTGCTTACCTTCACGAATCTTAAAGGTAAGCGTTACGCCATCCTCCTTGACTTCAGCAGAAGCAGATACAGTCGCCTTTGTAAAACCCTTTTCTATATAGTAGTTTCTGAGGGCACGCTCATCGATCGAAAGCTTGTTTTCTATATATACGTCATCTTTCTTTAAAGAAATCTTTGCCTTGAGATCCGAAGTATGAAGAGCCTTATTGCCAGTGAATTTGATCTTAGTAACAATAGGCTTTTCCTGAACTATGACAATAAGGTTAACGGTCTTTCCATTATCACTGTTTTTTGAAGCCTTGATTTCAACATCATCAAAATAATCAATTGAAAAAAGCTTGTCATAGAGGTTGCTGATAAGCTCATCTGTGAAAGGCTTGCTGATGAAACTGCTTGTAACACCATCAAGGTCACCGTGCTTTACGGTCTTAAGGTTCTGGAAATGAATCAGTTTGATTGGCTTGTCATAATACCAACCGTCAGGTAACGACTCCTGAGAAAATGCCGAAACAAATACAGAAAAAAGAACAGCAAGAAATGTAAAAAGAAAACGTCTGTTGCGAAATGACATAATTTTATATCCCCAATTTTTTGAACTCATCAGAATGCCCAGCGCCACGAAAGTGTAACGGATGTCGCTTTTGCCCAGGATTCCTGCATATCACTGAGATCAGGTGCAAAATTCCAGCGTATATTGGCAAAAGGAGCATTGAACTCAAGACCAATCTCAGGCTGGAACACAAGACCATCTCCCATCGCTTCACTGGCACCTGCAATCTTTCGGTCATAGGTCCAATGAAGAAGAGCATCTGCGTAGACATCGCTTCCGAAGTACTTTCCAATATAAACAGTCGAATTGTCGAATAGGTTACCGATGACAGAATTATTTTCTGGCCTGTTTCCGATTTCCAATCCCTGCATGATAGTATTCTGCAGCGCTGTAGTTCTGATTGAAAATATATCAAAATTACATAAATCACGCAATGCGTTCTCAAATTTACGAAGAAGAGTGACCTGAACACCATAATCCATTCCAGAAACAACAAGATTTCCAACTGAATCAGCATCACCTGCGACAATCTGACCAAGCAAACTCAATATTTCTGTCTCAGACTTGGCAGGAACAGAAGAAAGGATGGCATTGAAGCTAGAAAGATTCTGGGAAATGGCAGACAAAATAATAGTAACATTGTCACCGCTGGCATCTCGTTCACGGGTTTCAGCACGGACAGTAATATTAGGATCAAAATGATCCTGCGTCTCGTTTAGGACAAGCCTACCCTGCTTAAGATAGAAGTTCCTGTTGAGATAAGATATTTCACCACCGCGAAGAACAATATCGCTCTTGATGCTCCAAAGACCTGTCGCTGTATCTACCGTAACATAAATAGGAGTGGACGGAGCAATAAGGCTTCTGAGGAACGGGTTTACATCTATCTGAACCCTTTGGCCGATCATAAGGGCAAGATCGATATTGAAGTCAATGGAAGGCTTGAATCCAGTTTCTCCTGTAGGGGCAGCCTTTTTCTTCTTTTTCTTTGGGTTTATAGGGTCGAGAAGCCTTTCCTGCCTGTTCATGTTATATGAAAGCTCAGAATTCTGAAGCTCAATGGAACCGTTGAGGGTCAATGAACGGTCTTCAAAAATCAGGGAGGCGTCAACGGAAGTGAATCCCTTGACTCTGAAATGGTCTACCTTGGCATCGACAGGAATCTTGAAATTCTCAAGGGTACGGAGATTCACGATGAAATTGTCCAAAGCCCATCTGTCCATGGAAATGAGTCCGCTGACAGCAACATAGCCAGTACGAACATGGAATAAGGTTTCAGTAAGAGAAATCTCTTCTCTTGTAAAAATGACCTTGATTTCATCTGTCATGAAATGATCAGGTATATATTGAGGAAGATTGAAATCAGGAGAAACAAGCGCCATGGAACCGCTCATCTCAGGGTCGTTCAAAGGTCCTGAAATATTAAGAGAACCCGCAAGGACTCCAGAATAAAGGGTAAACATGTCTGAATTGAATACATAGGCAATCTTTGAAAGGTCCCAATAGAAGCCGTTGAAATTCATGTCCATGATCTGGTTTCTATATGTTCCGTCCATGGAAAAATGAAGAGGCTTATTATCTGCCACAGTGAAGGCAACAAAACCGTCATCAAGTATTTCTCCGTAAGCACCTATGTTTTCATCGGTTACAATATCAAGACGCCCTGGTGAACGGATTATTGAGACATGGAAAGGTTCAAAGGATTCAATGAAATTGCTTTCAAGGCTTACACAGTCGGCGTCAATGGAGAACGCTTCTGGCATTCCCTTTGCATTTGGATCAGAAAGATTTGACAGGATGAAATCAAAACCAGCATCAAACTGTCTGTCCACACCGTTCATCTTGAAATGAACCGATGCATCTCCGTCAAAGGAATTCATGTCCAGCCGTGCCAAGACTTCATCTATCTTGAAATATCTCCATGAAATATCAGCCTTCGAGACATCAAGCACGTTGTCGATGTACGTTGCATTCAATCTGGCTGTAAGGTTGTTTCCTCCCAGCAGAATGGAAGAGTCAACCACATCGATTGAATAAAGAGGATTTTCTAAAGTACCGCTTGCATTGACATCCAGTGAAACTGTATTGCCGCTCCCCTGTCCCGTAATGAATCGACTGACTGGGAAAGAGGAGATACGGGATGTAATATTGAAGTAAAGATCCTTCTTGAAATTTGCAAAAGAAAACCCTTCTACAGCCATGCTCCTTGCTTCCCCACTGAAATCAATTTTTTCCGTTGAGACTGGACTCGCAAGGTTGATGTTGACGACGGCATTGTCAAAACCAAGATCGGAGGTATTCCATAGAATAAATCCATTTCCATCGAGAGAAGAAATATTGTCGGAGTATAGGATGCTTGAGGCAATCAAACCCTTGTCATTCATTTCGCCAGCAAAGACTACCTTAGGCTTGGACCTGAAGTTGTCGGTCAATTCGGAGATTTCAAATTTTTCTATGAAAGCGTCCCAGGATCCATCCTTGCTGAAGCTGAAGATTGAATCGGTGGATAGAGAGGCCGCATAGTTATTGTATGAAATCGGAAGATTGTTGAATCTGATGGAACCATCAGTGGTCCTGCCGTAGTTTACAGATGCTTCAAAACCATAATTTCCGCTGATGGAAAGCCATTCACCCCACGCATACACACCGTTCATGGCATAAGGGAAGGAATTGAGATTGAAGTCGGTAAAGAAATTCATCTGTCCAAGCTTTGTATCTATGTCAAGGGAGCCTGTGGCCAGAAGAGAATTTCCACCGTACATAAGATCAACGCGGCTGAAAGAAAAAGAAGTTCCTGTGCCATCAAATGAAACAAATAGAATCTCCCTGTCCTTCTGAGTATTTGCGCAGATGACTACAGGGGAATTGTATGTAAAGCTTGAAAAATCTGTGGCAAAATAGACTTCCAGCTGGGTAATGTATGGCTCTGCTTTTGGAACAACAGGTCCTACATATGCTTTTCCACCTTCCTTGTCCGTAAAAAATGCGGCAGTCTTTAATCCTGTGTCCAGGAAGAAATTATCCAAAGTTGCCGAAGCCTGCAGATACATATTGCCGCCAAGCTGAAGGGTTCCGTTTGCCGTAAGATGTCCAGGAGTTCCATATTCAGCATGGGAATAGTCATCGGCATCCACAACAAGAACAATATTTTTTCCAAGCGAAGAATATGCACGGAAATTGGAATAGGTACACCATTTCCCAAAATGAACCTCAGGCATATAGAAGTCAAAGCCTTCTGTTTTTCTTGGAGTGAAATAAGCAGTGGTTGAAAGCTTGTTGCCATTGAAATACGCATAGTAGTCAAGGTCAAGCCTACCCTTAGGCTGAAGCTTAGGAATATTGAATTCTCCCTTGAAGGTACCTTTGAAAATTCCGCCGTCCGCAGAAAGGTTTGATATCATGATGTCTGTGTTGTTGCCTGTACATCTTGCATAGACATTCTGTCCTTCCTTTGTAAAGCGTTTACCCCTCGGCATGTTGATTGTCGTATTGGTCGACCATGAATACTTGAAGGTTTTAAGATCCATGAAGAAATTGGATTCCGTAGTGAACAAAGATCCCTTGAAAAAATTGATGACTCCCATATAACTTGGAGCCCTGAACATATCAAGAGGATTAAGAGCATTCATGTGCACAGTACTTTCTACAGTAGTGCTGTCCAAACTGAAAAGCACCCTAAGATTCAAAGGGAAGAAACTTCTTGTCGATCGAACAATGAAATTATGTTCCTTGTAGTTCAGAAGGAATTCAAGATGCTTGACGGAAAAATCTGAGCGCCTAAAGTCATCAAGCCTAAGTCTGAAAGAACTTCCAGAAATGGAATGCATCAAGTTTCCGTCGATCCTATAGATGAATCCCGCAGATTTATAGCCGAAAGTGCTGATGTTGGAGTCTACGAGTCCGTTCAATCTTAGGAATACAGAGCTTGCTGAATTGTTCTTCCTCAAAAGGAGTTCTCTAAGGGCAACCGAATACACATCCTTTCCACTTGTGTATTTAAACCTGACGTTCTTGATCTGCACATCAAAAGGAAGAGAAAAGGCTATAGTCCGTACAAGGTCTTCCACAGAGGAAATTGAAAGAGAGGCTTTTTTTTCTTTCTTTGCTTCAGAGGAGAACAGCTTGGCAACTTTTTCATCACTGAAATTTATCGTTACATTTCTTACCGTAAGCTTTGTGAAGGCATGTTCAATATCACCGTGAATAAGATTAGAAAGTCTATAGTAGATGGAAGTTTTCTTTACGGAAAGAATTTCTTCCTGCGTCTCTGCATCCCTCAGCACGATGCCATTTAGGACAATGCCCGACAGAACTGAAGGAGAAAGGGAATCATAGGAAACAGACAGTCCAGTCTTTTCAACAAGCTTGCCTAAAAGCTCTGCTTCCAATGAGCGTACAGTCTGGTCCACCCTTTTGTACAAAGGACGCACCACAACCATGGCTATGGCAATTATTGTGAGAAAGATAGAAATACCGATAATGGTCTTTATCACCCTGGACTTCATAGCGTATGTATATCCGATTTATTTTATCAGAAAATTCCCATTTAATGAAGAAGAGTAAATTCCACTGTTTTTAGGAATCATGGTTCATACATCCATTAAACATAAAAAGCTAACAAAGGATACTGATTCAGCCGATAATCAAATCGTGAAGAAGTCTTTGCTGATTACATTGAAAGCTTTCTCGTTATGTGCAGTGCTTGCGCTTTTTGCAGTGCCTAAGGCTGATGCCTATGTGGCAAAATATAAAGAGGACTACTATAAATTATATCATGTTCATCACCAGCAGCTGCCTGATGACATAATCGAAAACATCTGGTGGCTTGAAAAAGCAACCAAAGCGGACTTCTGCAATCCTCTTTACGCCTATACAAAAATAGAGGATGAAGCTCAATGGGAAAAATACAGATGCCTTTTCCAGATGCACCTGAACCTTAAGCTCATAGAACAGCACCTGCGACTTGGAAACATATACGACAAGAAAGTCGCATATTTCTACGATGCCCCATGGAAAGATGAATACCTGAGGAATCTTGAGAAGGCAAAATCCTGCTACGAAATCTGCTATGTCTATTGGCAGGAAGCTTCGATCTGGGCAGAAAAAGCAAACGAAGGAAAATTCAAATTCTTGCACCTGACGGGACTTCAAAACTGGGAAGACGAAAGAGAAAGAATCGGCAACGGTAAGCTTGACTACAAGAAAACATTGGACAGAGAACTGTCGCGCCTAAACAGGGTAATTGAAGATTTAAAGAAGATGAACAAGACAGAGGGATTTGCTGTCATTCAGCTGCCAGAAGACTCGGAATGATATCTTGAAGTCATAACGTCATCGACGATGATCTCTTCCTGCTCCTGCATTTCTTTTTTCCACTTATTAAGATGCTTTTCCCTCAGTTTTTCAAGGGCCTTTGTTTTTTTCATGCATTCAAGGACAACGGCACGTTTTTCATCGGCGACCAGCTGAGCCTGTACCATTTCCTCAAGGAATTTTTCTTTTTGAATATCAAGTCCAGTAAAAAATCTATCCATCTGACTTAGGATCATGAAATCAGTCTGACCAGAGTTTTCCTTAGCCGTCTTAACCCTTTTCATCGCAATGGAATCAAGCTCACGCTGAATTCTTGAAACCTCCGCATTTGCCTTACCAAGTTCAGCCTCTGCCTGCTGCTGTTCAAACTTCCTGAGATCAAGAATTTTCTGCATCTTAAACTGAAATTTTTTCATGTTCTATTATCTGGCAAGTAATCATGAAACAGGTTTCTCTGAATATTCTTCTTCTGGAATTTCGATTCCGCTGACTTGTGACAATTTCTGGAGAGTTTCTTCCATGGAAATGTGGACATCAGTTTCCTGACAAAGAAATTCCTCTACAGCATCATGATGGTCGATAGCTTCATCAACATCAAGATTGTTGCCCTTCTGATAAACACCTGCAGTTATATAATCCTCCTGCTCGGCGTAGGTTGCAATCCATCTTCTTACACGCTGAACGGCCTTTTTTGTATTCACTCCAGTAACACGTCCAGAAAGACGGCTGATGCTTGTAAGCATGTCGATGGCTGGATAATGCTGTCTTGACGCAAGCTCACGGCTCAAAACAATATGACCGTCAAGAGTACCTCGGACTTTATCCGCAATAGGTTCATCCATGTCGCCGCCGTCAACAAGGACAGTATAGAAAGCGGTAATGGATCCCTTGTCGTTAGTACCTGTTCTTTCAAGGAGTTTAGGGAGCATATCGAAAACACTTGGCGGATAACCGCGCTGTGCTGGAGGCTCTCCATTGGCAAGGCCGATCTCTCGCTGGGCATGGGCAAAACGGGTCACACTGTCAAAAAGCATCATGACATCCTTTCCCTGATCGCGGAAATATTCGGCAATGGCAGTGGCAACATAGGCTGCCCTCAAGCGGCAGATTGAAGGAGTATCGGAAGTTGCGGCTACAACCACAGAACGCTTGAGACCTTCCTCTCCAAGATCATTTTCAATGAATTCCCTTACTTCACGGCCACGTTCACCGATGAGGGCAATTACATTTATATCGGCACTAGTATTCCTTGCGATTGTAGCAAGGAGAGTCGATTTTCCAATTCCAGAGCCAGCAAAAATACCGAGGCGCTGTCCCTTGCCTGAAGCAAGAAGTCCGTCAATGGCACGGACTCCTGTAACTATGCGTCGGTCAATAGGCTTTCGTTTCATTGGATTAGGAGGAGCTGCTGTTGCAGGATAATATTCTTGGGCTGCAATGTCGCCCTTACCGTCAAGGGATTTTCCAGTTGCATCGATTACACGGCCAAGAAGATGTTCTCCTACGGGAACTTCAAGAACATGACCAGAAGCAACGACAACGCAGCCGCATTCAATTCCCTTGATGTCACCATAAGGAGTCAGCCTTACAGTGTTTCCTTCAAAGCCGACAACTTCCGCAAGGATTGATGTATTCTGACTAGGAATATGTATCGTACAGATTTCGCCGATAACTGAACGGGGTCCATTGGATTCAATCAAAAGACCGTTAACACCAGTAACGGTACCAGTGTATTTTATCGGTTCAACGCGATTTACAGTATTGATGTATTTATCGAAAAAGTTTTCCATTATTCCCCACCCCAGGAAATTGAAAATTTTATGGGAGAAAACTGAAAGCATTTAAGCCTGCATTGCGGCATATCCCCATAAACCGCAGTCATTTGCCTTCAATTTTCAATCGGTATTCATAAACTATGTTTCAGTCAGCGTTGATTACTTCCGACTTTCCAACAGTCTTGATTGGAGAAATGCTAAGAATCTGAGTTTCAAGTTCTGCAAGCTGACTTGAAATGCGGGCATCGATGGCACCGAAATCAGTCTCAACAATACATCCACCCTTATCAACAGTGCTGTCTTCAACAACGAAGATATTCTTTATGTTTTCAACCTGATGAATGAATTCACTGATATGTTCTGTAGTAAGCTTGACGTCAGACATATTGACACGGAGAGTAACGTCACCGCTGCCTTTTACCTTTTTAAGAGCCTGAACCACATTTGACATGATTACGCTTTTCTGGTTGTCAGACATGATCTTAACAACTTTGTGAGCCATAAGAATAACAAGATTGACAATCTGCTGTTCCGTTCCATCAAGGATTTCCTGTCTTTTAGCCTGAACAGCTTCAATCATTTTGTGGATACGCTCAACAAGACGTTCCGCTTCCTGATTTCCTTCTTTATAACCTTCTTCATGACCAGCACGGAAACCATCACTTTCAGCCTTGTCAAAAATTTCCTTTTCTTCGCCATGAGCCTTATCAAGGATGGACTGAGCTTCCATCTTTGCATTGTTTATAATCTGTTCTGCTTCTTCCCTGGCCTGGGCAATTACAACGGCTGCCTTATCTGACTGCTGCTTAACCTGATTAAAGGCTGCATTCTCTGCATTTTTAACAATCTGGTCAGCATCTGCCTGTGCTTTTTCAAGCATCTTCTGCTTTTCATGTTCCCAGGATTCCTTAAAAGCTTCTGCTTCACGGCGAAGGTCATCGGCAGTTGGACCTGTATATTCAGGAATGACCTCGACAACCTCTTCCTTTGGAGGCTCGAAATTCTTTGTAAACTGGAGAACAACTTTATCTTCTTTTGTAGTTACTTCGTTTGACCTGAATACACTCTGTGCCATACTCTATTTCCTTATAACTTTTACTGATGAATTATACGACCATCTCATCGTCAGAAGAACGGGCGATGACGATTTCACCGCTGTCTTCGAGACGTCTGATGACAGAAACGATTTTCTGCTGGCTTTCTTCAACATCCTTAAGACGAACAGGTCCCATGTATTCCATATCTTCCTTAAGCATGCTTGCGGCACGCTTTGACATGTTCTGGAAAATCTTATCCTGAACTTCAGTATCAACAGACTTGAGGGCCTTTGCAAGTTCCTGAGTATCAACTTCACGAAGAACTTTCTGGATAGCACGGTCATCAAGCATAACAATATCTTCGAAAACGAACATGCGCTTCTTGATTTCTTCTGCAAGTTCTGGATCGTCTTCTTCAAGAGTTTCGATGATGGCCTTTTCAGAAGAGCGGTCAACAAGGTTAAGGATTTCAACGATGGAGTCAACACCACCGGCAGCAGTATAGTCTTCAGAAGACAATGTAGAAAGTTTCTTTTCAAGAACGCGCTCAACTTCACGGAGAACTTCCGGAGATGTACGGTCCATTGTTGCAAGACGCTTTGAAACTTCCGGCTGGATTTCAGGAGGAAGATTCTGGAGAATCTGGGCAGCTTTCTGTGGTTCAAGGTAAGCAAGAACCAAAGAAATTGTCTGTGGATATTCCTGCTGAACGAAGTTCAACAAGTGAGCCGGGTCAGTTCTTCTGATGAAGTCAAAAGGACGAACCTGAAGGCTTGAAGTAAGACGATTGATGATATCAATCGCTTTCTGTGAACCTAGGGATTTTTCAAGAAGCTCGCGTGCAAAGTCTATACCACCAGTAGTGATGAAGTTCTGAGCCTGCATGAGTTCCTGGAATTCTTCAAGAACCTGATCCTTGAAATCTGCATCGATTGTATCGAGACGAGCAATTTCAAAAGTAAGTGTTTCTACTTCGTCTTCACGAAGGTGCTTCATGACATCAGAAGCTACATCGCTTCCGACAGCAACAAGAAAAATAGCTGCCTTCTGACGACCCGTAAGGTTTTTATAGTCTTTGGCTCCGCCTTTCTTTTTGCCTTTCTTTCCGTCGACCATTTCTTCTGCCATAGCCTACTCCTCCTTGAGCCACATTGAAAGAACATTTGCCAGGTCCTGTGCCTTAAGACCATTGTTCGAAAGAACATCCGCACCGCCAAATCTTGCAGAAGAAGCATACCTAGCAGCAGTTTCCTCTGCATTCTGCTGTGCCCTTACAATTGCATCTGGAGGAAGAAGATTTCTTGAAATTCCAAAAGCACAAGTTTCTTCAAGAACTGAATTCTCCAGACTAACATTATATTGTCCGCCCAACGAAGCGAACCCTCTCTTAATTTTCTTCAACTCTGAATCAGAAAAGTACTTGCAGAGAGTTTCTGTAGTATAACCCAATTCACCGAGGAGAATTGCAGCCTTCTCTTTTCCAGAAAGCCTAACCTGTTTTATGAAGCCATTCTGCATAGGATACATCTGTCGTTACTCCTCCATAAGCCAGGTACGGATAAGCATGGCAACATCTTCTGGATGTTCCTTTGCCATAGCAATTGCATTTTCCTGGAGTTCTGCACGCTTGCGTTCCTCGACAGACATGGTAACTTCCATACCCTGCTGCTGAGCTTCCATAAGTGCTCTCTGGCGAGCTTCTTCCTGTTCGCGGATTCTTGCTTCTTCCGCAAGACGGCGACGTTTTTCGATTTCACGACTGATGATACGGAACGCAATGAATGCGATGAGGATTACAGCAATACCAACAAGGCTGAACATGATGGTCTTGTTGCGCTGAAGCTTTGCAATGAAAGCAAGATCCTCTGCATTATGTTCCTCAGAACGGTCAAAAGGAATGTTCGTCACGACAACATTGTCACCGCGTGCCTTAGTAAAACCTACAGCACCCTGAACAAGGCTCGTAGCATTCTTAAGTTCATCCTCAGAAATAGGGGTATACTTTCTGCGAAGATGTCCGCGTTCAAGGATAGGAAGATTCTTTTCACTGTATTCAAGTTCCCATCTACCGTCAATGTTGACAGACACCGTAACGCGATCGATCTGTGGAGATGTATCTTCATTTACAACTTTTTCACCAAATGCATAGTTGACTTTTTCAGCCTTTTCTTCAGACTTTCCTATCATGTTCGACATGTCGCTCATGACTGGAGGATTCTGTCCTTCAACACCTGCAGGACCTTCAGGATTATAGCTTGTTCCAGTAAAGGTCTTGTCTACAGTTTCTTTAGAAACGACAATCTTTTCAACGATTTCTGAGTCATCATAAGGTGTATTAGGATTATCTTCTCTGATGACAGTAGGAAGAATCTGCTTTGAATTGGTAGTGCGCTTTGAGGTGTTCATGTCAATCTTCATGTTGGCAATCTGAACGCGCTTGTCTCCGAATGTCACCTGAAGAGCTTTGAGAACACGACTTGCATATTCAGTCTCAAGTTTAAGGATGATGCGCTTTTCTTTTTCAATGTTTGAAAGGCGGTCACTTTCTGCCATACCTTCAAAGTCATTGATTTCCTGACCCGTGGCACCATCCACGATGGAGATGTTTTCTGCCTTAAGGCCTTCAACACCACGCATGATGAGATTCTGGATACCCTTGATCTGCTTCTTGTCTTCAAGGATATTTGAACCGCCGCGAGAAAAGAGAATGACGCTGGCAGTTGTTGGATTCTGATTTGATGTAAAAAGGGATTCCTCTGGAAGTGTAAGAACAACCTCAGCCCTCATGATTCCATCAAGAGATTCAAGATGAGACTTTACGAGGGATTCCATGGAACGCTTCCAGTTGACCTGGTCATCAAACTGAGTGCGGGACCATCTTGTGACGTCAAAGAGAGCAAAAGAATCCATGCGTGAAGGAGCAAGACCTTCTGCAATGAGCTGGCTCCTATATTTCTTTGCTATGGCCTCGTTATCAACATAGATGTAATTATCAGAGGAAACATAGGCATGTGTCCTGCTGTCTTCATCGAGTCGTGTAAGGATTGCGCTTCTTTCCTGCTCATCATTTACTGGAGCACTGAAAAGCTTTACTGAAGTTGGGCGTGAAGACATTCTTGCCATGAGAACAATGGCAACAACCACAGCAAAGAGAATTCCTCCTGCGATTGCCTTCTGAAGAACTGTCCATTTACCCCATTTGGTTTTAATGGTTTCTGTACTTTTTTTGAACCATTCGTTCATAATCCCCTCCCATGAACGAATATGAGTTTTATTGAAGTTTGTATGCTTTTCCCACCCGCATAAAAATTCCAATTATGAATGAAAAATTTTACCATACAAATTCAAATTTGACTAGTATTTTCTATATAAAATTTATCGCATTCCAGCATGTAATCCTGTAAATTCAGGAATTACATGAAACTCTTAGCTATCTGTTCTGAGAAAGATCCGTCCATCCCTTTACGACGCGTTCGATTACGGTCTGTGCAAGGTTGAGGGACATCTGTGCCTTTGCCATTGCAGTGGTAACATCATGGATATCCACGCTGTCAGGGTCTGTGATCACCTGTTCCTGGAGCGCAGATACATTGAGCTGCTGTGAATTCATCTTATCGACAGCTTCAAGAAGATAGTTTTTGAATGATCCTGTCTTGGCAACCCCACTGTTGTCGCCCTGGATTCCACCGACATTGATGCCAGTATTGATCGCCCCAGTTCCCATATGGGCAGGATGTGTCTTGTTAAGTTCAAGTGTTCCGATAGTCAAATTCATTTTTTAATCCCCTCGTGCATTTGATTCTACACTATCTCTTTGGTTTTACGCTACCTTTTTATTCTGTCGTTTTCTATCTTGAGCCAATATCAAGGGCTGAAGCGAACATTTCCTTGCTTCCCTGAATAACGCTTGAGTTTGCCTCGTAAGCGCGGTTTGCAGAAATCATGTCTACCATTTCGTTTACGATGTTAACGTTTGGATATTCAACATACCCCTTGTTTGGACCAGACTGGATTGCATCTGGATGGGATGGATCATAGACCATTCTTCCCTGCTCCGTATCCTTTGTTATTTCGCGAACACGAACACCAAGACCTGGACCATTGTCTCTTGCCTCATCAAGGAAAGGAGTCCTCCACTGCGGATTCTTTGAAGCAATAGGTTCAACGATTACGGTCTGCCTTCTATATGCACCACCTTCCTGTGTACGTGTAGAAGTTGCATTGGCAATATTGTTGGAAATGACGTCTGTGCGAAGACGCTCTACGCTCATTCCCGAAGATGCTATGTTAATGCTTGTAAATAATCCCATGGTTGTCTCCTGTCATTAATATGTATCAATCAACAAATCAGATTGACTTCATTGCAGTGTTCACCTGCGAGAACTCAAAGTTTGTAAGCTGGGTAAGCAGACGATACTGCATCTGGATCTGAACGATCTTCATAGCTTCTTCTTCTGCATCAACATTGTTTCCATTTGCTTTTGAAGTAGAAACAAAATCCGTCACACGCCTTGGTTCAACATCGCGCCAATCCCTTGGAGTTTCACTGCTGATGTGGCGTGGATCCGAAGTCTGCATGCGGAATTCATTGTGGCTGTTGTCACGGCTTTCGAAAGCTCTTTTGAGTTCACTTTCGAAATTTACATACTGCTTCTTGTAGTTAGGAACTTCACTGTTAGCAATATTGTTGGCAGTAACCTGATAGCGCAGGCTTGAAACATCCATTGCGCGCTGAAGCAAATCTACTGAATTTGAAAAACTGTTCATACCCATACCTCAAATTTCGGAAAATGAAAAAAAAAGTTTAGAGAAAAAACAATTCATAATTCATAATTCATAATTTATTTGAAACCATCTTCTATTTTTATTGTTTATACATATAATTATGAACATGAAGAAATTTATTTTACTGGCGGCAGTCATTTTGACCTCGATAATGTATTCCTTTGCAGAGGGAAAATTCACGGAGCAGGAACAGTCACTCATCGACAGCTTCTGGAATTTCCGCATGGAGCTTACCTGCCTGAACGACAACGAGGAAGCAATTGCCGCCCTTGATTCCTTCAAGGAAAAGAACAAGGAACAGGTTGAGCAGCTTGGTAAAGAAGCTTCCATTCTGTTGGATGCCCTGATTTTAATGGAACGTTATAACTACATCTATACCTTTCCTGGAGAAAACAAGGAATCAAGGAAACCTTTCAGTGCGATGAGGCAGAAACTAAAGGCTTACATGGAAAACAAGACCGAAAAGGACCTTACACCTTACACCTATCTATGCTACGCTGATATAACATCTTATTATATGGCATATTCCATAAAGGACATCATCCTCCATGGAATGACCGTAAAACGTAATCAGGAAAAGGCTCTCAAGGTAAGCGAAACCTTCTCTCCTGCCATGGTCAACCTTGCACAGTGGTACTATTATTCACCCAAGCTTTTTGGAGGCTCCAAGGACCTGACAAGGGAATGGCAGCTTAAATCCATCGAGCATGCAAGGACAGACGCAGAAAAGTTCTACGCAAAGACGGCCTATTCCCAGTTCCTTTTTGAGATGAAGGAATACGAGGAAAGCAGGAAAGAACTGGAGGACTGCGCAAAACTATGCCCTGGTAGCAATTTTGTCAAGCTACTGCAGGAACAGAACGCCATGGGAAATTCCCTAAACGACTACAACAAACAAAGATCAAAGCTGCTCAAATCTGCAGACGACTACAGAAAGAAAAACAACATCAAGGATTGATCACACACAAAAAAAAGGACTTCACTGAAGTGCACCCCTAAAGTTGGACAAATAAAGTTCAATTTTAGGAGGTGCATTTTTTATGTCCAAATACTCAGAAGAGTTCAAATTAAAAATTGTAAAAGAGCATAAAGAAACGCATATAGGTTCAAAACGGCTGCATAAG
>NZ_JAZUGX010000048.1:0-29400 GCF_045641405.1 Treponema sp. | reverse complement strand
ATGCAGCCGTTTTGAACCTATATGCGTTTCTTTATGCTCTTTTACAATTTTTAATTTGAACTCTTCTGAGTATTTGGACATAAAAAATGCACCTCCTAAAATTGAACTTTATTTGTCCAACTTTAGGGGTGCACTTCATTTTGGGACATCCCTTTTTTATTTGGCTATGTCTGTAGCAAGTGTTGCTATATGATATGTGGTGGTTGAGGCTCTCGAAACTACTACATATTTTGTAGATATTGCTTGATTTCGACAGGCGGCATCAAGGAAACTACGTTGCCATGTCCAATCGGAGCTGCAACACTATTTCCGTATATAGCCTTTAATTTTAAAACCATTTGTCTACAAATGAATCAACCCTGCCGTAGTACAATTCAGGATCGACAAAGCTTGCCGTTGCGTGAATGGCATTTTTAACCACCAGCATTTCCTTTTCGCCGCTTTTGGCATTGAAGTTCTTCTCAAGCATTTCATATGGTACATAATCGTCCTTGTCGCCGTGGATAAAAAGCATGGGTATTTTTGCCCTTGCAAGGGACCTTACGCTTGATCCGTCTCTAAAGGAATATCCGTTCTTAACCTTGCATAGCAGCGAAGCAACATCAAGTATGGGATGCACTGGAAGATGGAATTCATATTTAAGTCTATAGACAAACTGATCCCAGACAGAAGTGTAACCACAGTCCTCAACTGCTGCCACTACATTGGAAGGCAGTTCAAGACCACTGGCCATCATTACTGTCGCAGCTCCCATTGAGACCCCATAGAGAAGAATTCTTGCTTCAGGATCCTTTTCCACGATGAACCTGCACCAGTCGACCATATCACGGCAGGCAAAGGTTCCCATATCCACAAAGCTGCCTTCGCTCCATCCATGCCCTCTCTGTCCTGGCAAAAGAACGTTCCACCCCTTGTCCAGAAAATGAACTGCATATGTACACATGTCCCGTGGCTCAGCACGATAGCCATGTACCACAAGCGCATAGTTATGGCTCGGCATTTCCTTCTGTTCAGCATAAAGTCCATTAAGGTTTAAACCGTCAAAGCTTTTTATGGAAACTTTTTCCGTATATTTCTTAAGCTTGGGATAGGCAACGCTCTTTTCCTTCTCCGCCTGGATGTCCTGGGGATGCTTTTTCTTTTTTGCCATTTCCTTTGAAATCACAAAGCTGTGGCTTTCATAGCACAAGGTTCCATCTTCGCCTCCGACCGCATAGTCCACAAGATAGATCGCTCCTCCCAAAATGGCGGCAAACACAAAGCAGAGAACACTTCCACCGATAATAAAACCTGTCTTCTTTTTCATGTGTCTTATGTTAGAAAATACAGGAGATTTAATCAATTTGAATTTCTTTAAAATGAACTGTCTTTTTCTCAAAAATTCTATATTATAGCAGTCAGCAGTGATTATGGACCTTCAACCATAAAACATGAACTCAAATCACTTGCAGACAAACTGAAAATCTTAAAATATAAGCACGAGGTACAAAGATGGCATGCGACAAACCACAGATCGACAAAGACGGAAAAGGCATCCTTTTTTACGGTGATGCAAAAGTTAACTTTGTTAAGGATATTGAAGGACAGCCTAACGTTTTCCTTATGGAAGTACAGGCAGAACTTGAAAGGGACACACAGGTCAGCCCTGAGCCAGGACAGTTCTACATGATAAAAGGTAGCCGCAGCAACGTTACTTTCGGACGTCCAATCAGTGTTTACCACTCGGAACGCATTGGAAAGACACTTAAGGTTCAGTTCATGATCCTGGAAAAAGGAGAAGGAACAAAGGAAATGAGAAAGCTTCTTCCAGGCGACAGGCTTTCCATGAATGGCCCTTTAGGAAATACATTTGGTGAATTTAATAAAGAAACTAACGGTCGTATGGCTATTATCGGCGGTGGTATCGGAGTTGCCCCTGTTGCAAACTTTGCCTCTAGCCTTCCAAACGGTAGTTATGATTTCTATGCCAGCTTCAAGAGCGGTTCGTACGGTCTTGAATTCGTTAATGCACAAAACCTTATAATTACTACAGATGACGGTTCTCAGGGCATACATGGAATGCTCAGTGCAGCCTTTACAAAGGAAACAATCCAAACTAACGGTTATAAGTCAGTATTTGCCTGCGGACCAACCCCTATGCTCGCCTACATTCAGTCAGTGTGTCAGGACGCAGGAATCAAATGCTTTCTTAGCCTTGAAAAGAGGATGCTTTGCGGTGTTGGTGCCTGCCTTGGATGTACCATCAGCACAAAGGACGGAAACCGCCGCGTATGCAAGGACGGTCCAATATTTGATGGTGCCATCCTTGAATTTGCCAAACCTAACGGTACAAGAAGACAGCCTCTTGCTGCTGGAGAAAAGGCAGATCTTTCAGTTACAATTTCAGGCGTTAAATTCAAAAATCCTGTAATTGCTGCCAGCGGAACTTTTGGCTTTGGTCAGAACTACCGTGGCTTCTTTGATGTAGAGCGTCTTGGCGGTATTTCCAGCAAGGGCCTTACCCTTGAACCAAAACCAGGAAACAATGGCGAAAGAATCATTGAAATTACAGGAGGCGACATCAACTCCATCGGCCTTGAAAACCCTGGCGTTCCACACTTCATCGAACATGAACTAAAGGAAATGCTTGCCCTTGATACAGTCACCATGGCAAACCTTGCAGGACACAGCCTTGAAAGCTATGTAAAGGGAGCAGAACTTTTGGACAAGACAGACGTTCCAATGATAGAGCTTAACATCAGTTGCCCTAACGTTAAGGCCGGAGGAATGGCTTGGGGTATGGATCCCTCATGTGCTGCAGAATGTGTGGGTGCCGTCCGAAAGGCTACAAAGAAACCTCTCGTTGTAAAGCTTTCACCAAATGCACCTGATCTTGTGGCAGTTGCCCTTGCATGTATAAAGGCCGGTGCAGATGCCTTGAGCCTCATAAACACAATCCAGGCTGTAGCAATCGACATTGAAAAAGGCCGTCCATACTTTGACAATATCAAGGCTGGAATGTGCGGACCTGCAGTAAAGCCTATAGCATTGAGGATGGTTTATGATGTCTGTGGAGCAATCAAGAAGCTTCCTGAAAACGAACAGGTACCAGTAATCGGACTCGGCGGAATTTCAAAATGGCAGGATGCCGTAGAATTCATCATGGCTGGTGCAAGTGCCATCCAGGTTGGAAGCGCAACCTTCGCAAATCCTAATGCAATGGTAGAAATCATCGAAGGACTCGAAGCCTTCATGACAAGCCACGGCTACAAATCAATTGAAGATTTCAAGGGAATCGCATTGTAATTGCCAAAAAAAATCGGCCGCAACTGCGACCGAATCACATCTTTGCGACCCCGAGAGAATTGATGCTTTTGCCCTGCAAAACAGACGCGGACGCGGCTGAGTCAATTCTCTTGAGGAGCTAAAACTGGAACAGTTTTAACTCCTCCATTTCTCCTCTTCTTCCTCTTCTTTTACAGAATCTGGAAGGACAGTTTTCTTAGGCTCTGGCTTTTCAGAGCCTTTCTTTTTTGGAGCACTGCCGCCAAAGCGTTCATCAAACTTGTATTTCTTTACAACCTTCATTGAAATCTTTGAATAGGTAACGAAAGAAATCAAAAGCCCAATAACAAAAAAGACCGTAAGGGCTGTTCCAAAGTATTTTGGATCCGGATGAAACAAAAATTTCATTGCGTACAATGAACCAACAACAACAACGGCACAAACCACCAGGGTATAGATGATGTTGATGATGCTGGAAATCAGCATGTAAAGAATTGCAAAAGTTCCTCTATTCATTTTTTCCTTCCTTATTTTTTGCAGCTTTTTTTGAATCACGATAAATCTGAATCAGGAATGTAATCACAAAAATTACTCCGCATACGATCACGGCACTGTCAGCCACATTGAAAGTTGGCCAGCGTTCCATTCCGAATATTCCCCAGAAATAACAGTCGATGAAATCAACAACTCCTTCAGGCCTGAAAAATCTGTCGATGAGGTTTCCGATTCCTCCTCCAAGGATTCCGCAGATGCACCAGCGCTGTGTCTTTGTAAATTCATTGTTGCGGAAATAGATTACATAAACCGCAATGATTATCAAAAGGGGCATGATTGCAAAAAGAATTCCGCGGGCATTCTGTGAAAGGGAATGACCCATGCTGAATGCAATTGCATTGTTCCTTACATGGATAAGGCGAATATATTTTCCAAGGATCTCAATTACTGCATCATCGGCCCATACTGTAAGGCGAGGGATATGCTTTACGACAAGAACCTTTGTTATCTGGTCAAGGAGGACTACCACCACTGACAGAATCAAAGGCAGAACTTTATTCTTTATATTTTCTTTCATGTTTACAGTATAGCATAAAAGCAAGGCATTTCACTATACTATCTGCATGAAATGGATTATCGCATCAGACCTTCACGGTTCAGCTTACTACTGCAAAAAACTCCTTGAAAAAATTCAGGAAGAAAAAGCCGACAGAGTTCTTTTGCTTGGCGACCTTCTTTATCACGGGCCCCGCAATGACCTGCCAAAAGAATACAACCCAAAGGAAGTTCTTTCCATGCTCAACGGCATTGCAGAAAAGCTTGTATGCGTAAGGGGAAACTGCGACGGCGAAGTCGACCAGATGGTCCTTGATTTTCCAATGATGGCAGACTATGCAGTTCTTGATTTTGGCGGCAAGGCAATCTATGCAACCCACGGCCACATTTACAACGACAAAAACCCACTTAAGTTTGCCAAAGGCAGCATACTCCTCTGCGGACACTTCCATGTTCCATGCGTAAAGGAACTAGATGGATTCACCTACATCAACGACGGAAGCCTTTCATTACCAAAGGAAAACAGCTGGCACAGCTACATGACCTTTGACGGCACAACCTTCACCTGGTACGACATTGAAAGCGGCGAAAAAAAGATGGAATATACCTTTAAATTCTAACCTTATACAATTAGTATAGTTTGATAAGAAGCTGCTGAAAAAGATGTCATTCCCGTGCTCGACACGGGAATCTTTTTTTGAGAAATTATTTATTCCGAAACACCGATAATCTGACGGCTTATGAAGTCCGTAACATCTACGGCAAGATGGCTTGAAATGTAACCGCTGCGATCAGGCTCTACTCCCAGATGCCAAGCTAAAACTGGATCCGTATTTTCAACAGGTCCAAATCCCTTTGTCGGATTGTCTTCAAGATAGGAAAGATCAAAAGTTCCTTTGACCGTTCCAATATTCAGTTCCCTGACCGTCTTCAAGACTTCTGCCACATCATCTTCCGTGACGGCAAAAACAATATCCTGTTCCGCAGGCTTTGACAGCTTAAGGAGATAGCTGTATTCCTGGACAAGCACATTTTTGTTTGCCATGTAGATGGCATTGAATTTCTTTTCATCCCTCAAGCGTGTTAAAACAAAGGAAAAACGACGCATGAAAGGCATATCTCCAATCCTGTTGAACCATTTGCCTTCATTTGTCCAGAAATCTCCCGCATATACAGAATATCCATTTTTTGCAAGCTTCTGCAGGAATATCCTGTAGATCCCAACGTCTGCCGTTTTTGGCGGAACAAAAATTACGATGATCCTTCCAGCTGGATTCACATTGTTCCCTTCAAAATGCCAGATCTTTGCATTGGTCATCTTGAAAGGCTCCTTTACCTCCGAAAAACCTTTTTCAAAACTTCCATAGCATACATCTACAGTTTCAGAAACCTCAAGCTTTGCCGCATCGGAAGAAGCAGGCATGAAGGAAAACACGCAGAAAATCAGGAAGCCGCATGCGATTGCATTGATGACGCTTATGATCACAAGCCTCAAGTCATAGTGGTCGACGATTACATCCGACATGAGCCGCAGAATTGAACGGAAATTCCAAATCGTGGCCCACAGCGCAAATACAAGTATTATCAGTTCCATGGAAGAAAAACCAAATACAAATAGATTGAAGATTGAAAAAATGAATCCAACCAAAGGAACGACTGAAAGTGAATCTTTTCTCGTGTGGCTTACAAATAGAAATCTTGCGCTTCCAAGAAGAATCAACCCAAGGATCAAGAGTTCAGCCTGAATCTGTTTTGTCATGGCTCCATTCTAATCTATTTTGACCTTTTTTGCGATATGAAAGGGATCAGCCTTGGGAAATATCACTAAAATCTCCATTCACCTTGAAAAAAGACATATGGGACACTATAATATTTAAACTACTGTAGAGCCATGGCACAGATCAAAAAAATAAAAGTCGATAAAGAAAAAGTAAATCTCGCAATTCAGACAGGTATTCCTCTCACAGTTACCACCTACACACTTCCTGTCGAGATGGAAGGTTATATCGTCGACATCCTTTCTGTATTCCTCCATCATCTTAACATGGACTCATATTTTGAAGGTCTTGCTTATTGCGTAAAGGAACTTGTAAACAACGCAAAGAAAGCAAATACAAAGCGCATTTATTTTACAGGGAAAGGTCTCGACATCAAGAAGCTTGACGACTATGAAAAGGGCATGGAAAACTTCAAGATGGATACCCTCACAAACATCGACTATTATCTTGAGGAACAGAGAAAGCAGGGATACTTCATCAAGACGATTTATCAGATGCGCAACAATAAAATCAAGATTGAAATCCGCAACCGATCCGAACTTACAGTTTTTGAATACAAGAGGATCCACGATAAGATTACCCGCGCATTGCAATATGCTTCCGTAGAAGAAGGAATTACCCAGCTTCTTGATGAATCGGAAGGCGCAGGTCTTGGACTTGCCATCATGGTTCTTATCCTTAGAAAATTCGGGCTTACAGAAGACAACTATCAGATTCTCAGTGAAAAGGGTGAGACAATAAACAGAATAATCATTCCTCTTGATAAGTCTGTGGAAGAAAACATAATTTCCCTTTCCAGGGAATTTGCAAACCTTGTCGACGGTCTTCCTGAATTCCCTGAGAACATCACCCAGATAAACAACCTCATCAATTCGCCAACAAGCAAGATGAGCGACATCGCAAAGAAAATTTCAAACGATGTTGCCCTTACAGGCGATCTTTTAAAGATGGTCAACTCTGCGGCATACATGCTCCCACATCCATGCCAGAACATTGAGGACGCCGTAAAATATGCAGGACTCCGCGGAATCAAGAACCTTCTCTTCTCCATCGGTTCCATGGAAAACCTTGTCGCAAACTCAACGGACAAGAGCAAGAAGCTTTGGGACCATAGCTACCAGGTCGGTTTCTATGCCTACAATCTTGCAAGGAATTTCTGCAGGAAAAACAAATCCAACATTGAAGACAGCTATGTCTGTGGTCTTCTTCACGATATGGGAAAAATTGTCTTTGAGAACGCACGCCCTAACATTTCCACAAAGCTTGAAAGCCTATGCAAGCAGAAGAATGTATCAAAGGAAATTTTCGAGAATCTCATTGCAGGATGCAACCACGGAGAAATCGGAGCCTGTATCGCAGAAAAATGGAATTTCCCTTCCATCCTCACCGATGTCCTCCGCTACCATCATAACCCAGAGAACGCCCCAGAATCATCAAAGGAACTTACAGCCATAATATACCTTGCGGACATGATGGCACATTACAGCGAAGGTCTTATCGATTATGTCCAGATAGACAATGAAGTATTGGAATATTTCAACATCACTTCAGAAGAACAGTTCCAGGGAATCTCGGAACGGCTGTCATCTTCTTTCAGACGCTGATCCATCGCGCAGCGCTTCATTCCATTTCTGCATCAAAATGCCAAAGGCAACTCCTACATTAAGGCTTGCCTTAAGTCCTGTCATGGGAATCGTCACTCGTCCATAGTCGGCCCGTTTCAATGCCTCGGGACTCACTCCCAGTTCTTCGGATCCAATTATTACGATACCTTCCTTTGGAAAATCAAACTGGTCTATTGGAGTTCCCCCAGTTTCAAGTACAAAGACAGGAACATCCTTAGGCAGCTCATCAAGGGAACATCTTGTATAACCCAAGGTTTCAATGCATCCCATGCTGCTTCTGATAGCCTTGCTTTGCCCTGGGTCGGTGCAGTTAGGAGAGATGTAGACCTTTTCGCATCCCATGGCCTCCGCCGTCCTGAAAACGGAACCGATGTTGAAGGGCGAACGAAGATCTTCCGCGTAAACGCAGACCCCCTTAAAGAAATTTCTCTTTTCGACAGTAAGCCTGTCAGTGGAATGAGGGGCAATCACAAGATCCCATTCAGCAGGAAAAGTCCCGATGAGAGCAAGAAGTGCATTGCGTGCAAAATTGCATACCCTCCGTTCTTCAAACACTTCCGCCTCCATAAGCTTCCTAAGCTCCGCCGCTGTTTCCACTGGAAGCTGAGGATCCTCAAGAACAATGCCGCAAATCGTCTTTGTATATTCCTGGCGGGTCATGCGCGTAAAGTTGTATTCCATTCCAGGTTCAGGGATTCCTGCAATGTCCCTTTCAAGTTCCCCAAAGGTCAAGGCAAGCTTTCGTCTCTTTTGCCCTGGCTGAAGCTGATACAGTTTGTTAGGGTCGATCATCAGTATGCTTTCTTGATGATTTCAAAAAGATCATCGGTTGTCATGCTTCTCTGAAGATTGTTGATCAGATCCAGTTCTCCTGCATCTTCCGCAGCAAGGGCAAGCTGTTCAATGGAAAGGGAAAGATCCTTAAGACGTGCTGGAATATCTACCTTCGCAATTTTCTGCCGTACATATTCCGCAAGGGCAGCGCTTGCCTCCGCGGGTGTCGCATCCTGTTCACAGGCACGCAGAAGCTTTGCAAGGACTGCAAGCTTGTCGGCACGGAAAGTCGCAGCATCTTCAATGATGTATGGAAGAAGGATTGATGCTGTAAGGGAACGAGAGACCTTGTAGCGTGAATTTATGGCAACGGAAAGAAGATTTGCCGCACCAAAGGAACTTGAAGCAGCTCCCAGAGAAGCCATGCATCCTCCCTGTGCAAGAAGAACTTCCTGAGGTGTGGTAATCGAAAGGGATGGAGCCCCATCCAAGGCGTAGCTCAAAAGCTGAACCGACTTTTCAATGATCATGTCGCTGAAGAAAGTTGCCTTCTGACTAAGATATCCCTCAACGGCAAATGCAAGGGCTTCAACCGCCATTACTTCAACCTGCTTTTCGGTCAGGGCAATCTGAAGGTTAGGATCCCAAACTACAAGACGGCAAAGACCATTCTGTGTCTTTATGAGCTTTGCCTTTGATGAACGGGAATCGGTTATCATCGTTCTGTCCGTGAAAAGAAAGGAATCACGGTTTGTAGTCGGTACACAGATCAAAGGAAGCATTTTCTTTCCTGGAGCAACCTGATCGTCTATGAAGTCATATACATTGTGGTTTTCATAGAAAATGGCGCATAGAGCCTTGCCAAGTGAAAGGACCCTTCCTCCACCAACAGCGATGATTCCGTGAACCTTAGCATCCTGCGCAAGCTTAAGCGCTGCAGCCAACGTCTCCGTGTCCGCACTGTTAGGTATCTCGTCAAAGACAAAGTATTCCACGTTTTTTTCTTTAAGCGAATTCAAAACCTTGTCTGAAGTACCCGATTCCTTGAGCACAGGATCCATGATCACCATGAAATTCTGTCCCCATTCAAGGGCATACTGACCCAGTCTGTTTGCCGTATACGAACCAAGCACAATATTAGGTGAGATCTTGAAAATAAAGTCTGCCATTATCTATATTCCTTTCTAATTTAACTTGCAAAAAAAAAGAGCGGAAAAGTTATTCCGCCCTTATTTATCCCCTTAAAACGACTACGGAATTCTTAGAGTCCGTATGCGCTAAGAATCTGATCCGCTGTAGCAGCGATTGTAGCTTCGCTGAAATAATTTGGATCCTGAATCTTAAGCTTAATCTTTTCCACCAAGTCCTGACGAATATCTGGAGTCTCATCAGACACCTGCTTCAAATACATAGCTTCGGCTGCAGCCTTTGCTTCATCTGAAACACTGATTTCATCAGATGTTCTCTGTGAATTTGCAACATTGCTAGAGCGCTTTGTGCTCTGAAGGTTGTTCACAGGCGATACATAATTAACTTTGTCTATCATCATACTAAGCCTCGCTTATATTATCGGAAGATTCATCCAAAAGTTTAGCATTTTTATTGCCAGAAATAAAAACTGCAAACTCGCCCTGGACCTTCGTCCTGGAGCCGTAATCTTCAAGAACCTCTCTTGCGGTTCCTTCAGTTATCTCTTCATGAAGCTTCGTCAGCTCACGACCAACAACAACCCTTCTCCCTTCTTCAATATCGGCAATATCCGTCAAAAGCTTAACAATTCTGAAGGGACTTTCGTAAAGAATTATGGCATCACCTGTTGCCATAAGTTCCCTAAGCCTGCTTCTCCTTCGACCTGGTTTCGGCGAAAGGAACCCTTCAAAAACAAGGGTCTTTCCACCTGCTCCCGCTACACTTGCAAGGGACGCAAATGCACTGGCCCCAGGAATCGGCACGACCTTGTGTCCAGCTTTTCTTGCCAGTCCCGCAAGAACTGCCCCAGGATCGCTTATACCTGGGGTTCCTGCATCGCTTGCATAGGCAACGGTCTGACCTTCATCAAGCATCTTAATGATCTTTTCAGAGGCAAACTGCTCATTCTGGGAACGACAGCTTATCAAGGGTTTCCTTATCTCAAAATGAGTCAAAAGCTGAAGTGTATGACGGGTGTCCTCCGCCGCAATCACATCAACGCTCTTGAAGGTTTCCAAAGCCCTGAAAGTTATATCGCCCAGATTTCCTATAGGCGTGGCAACAATGTATAATTCCGACACAAGTATAGTATACAGCCATGCTATTTTTTTTGCAACTTTCCTGCTAAAAAACACCTTTAAAATGCCGATATTATAGGGGAATTTCTGTATTTTCGGGGTTTATTACAATGACTAGAAAGGAACGTATTGCCGCAACTATAACTGGTATTGCACTCTTCTGCGTGGCAGCATTGTTTTCCATTGGATTATTACTTGGTCTCCTAGATTTCGGATCGACAGACAGCAGGTTTCTTCCTGCCTTGGGTCAGATGCTGCTTTCAGTATACGGCCTTTGCTCCATCCTTATTCCTGCCTTCTTCTTTGTTGCAGGAGCTTTCTGCCTTAGCGCAAAATGGAACATCCAGAGAGCCTTCATTCTTCTGGTAAGCATCATCCCGTTCTTTACATTCGTGGTTGCCGAGCGTACCTGCATTGCCATTTCCAATCAGGATACAAGTCCCCTTGCTTTTGTCAAGATTTCCTCCATCATCATAATTGCACTCCTTCTTGTGATCCTTGAATATCTCCTGTCCGTGACATTGGCATCATTCATAGAAAACAGGCTCAAGGATAAACCAGAAGTCCCTGCCGAAAGACCTGCAAGAAAAGAAAGAAAGGTCGAGGAGATTGAATGGGGACCACAGTACACAAATGCACCTCACGCAGATCCAAAGGATTATGAGGACAACGGAGAACTTGAAAACCCACAATCTGAATCCTCTGAAGCTGAACCTGATTCAACCAGCAGAAAAAGAACCCTATCTTTCCTCAAGAACAAGCCTGCTGACCTTAAGCATCTATTCGTCCAGAAGATTTCCTTTGCAAATAGAAAACGCGCGCTTGATGAAAATGATATCGATGAATCAATCCACAGCAAGGAAGAAACCGATGTCCAGGAAAATGATCAGGCCACCGAGAGTCCTTCCGTGGAAACTCCAAAGAAAAAGATTTCCTTCAACTGGTCCATTGACGATGAAGGCAATGTCAAAGGTAAGATAGATCCTACTGAAATTTCTGATTACCCAACCGACATAACGAATCAGAGCAGGGAACAGCTGCAGGAATCAAAACATGCCGAAAGCTCAAATGAAAATTCAGGCGAAGAACAGGAAGAGCTTTCAATTGACGATGAAATCACAGTCGATCCAGTCCAGGAAGACACCATAGAGATTCCATCGGATGACGAGCTTGATGAATTCGTAGACGATGCTTCAGAGGGCGATGAAAATCCAGAAGCAGAAGACTACGGTTCAGGCAAGGATGAAATTCTCTTTGAGGATGTAGACATAATCGACCAGTTTGAAAGGGAATCCCAGAGCCTTACTTCTGAAATAGATCCTTTTGATTCAGGAGATGAACAGGAAGAAGAAATTCAGTACGACATGGAATTTGAAGATCCTGCCGATGAAAGCACCGAAGAACCTGGCGATGATTTTCCCTATGAAAATGATGGGATTGAAGAACCTGTGATCGAAAGCAACATCGTAGATGAACCAGTCGATGAAGACTTTTCCGTTGAGGATAACATCAACGAAGAAATAGATGAATCCTTCATGGAAGACCAGATCATCACAGACATAAAGAACACCGACAGGACTGCAAATTTCAATCCAGATGCAACTGGACTTGGAGATATTTTTTCCCAGATGGAACAGGATGCAAGAAAAGTTGTTGAAGGTGACTCAAACGAAAATGTCGATCCTCTCGCATCTCCTGTAGTCGATTCAAATGGTAATCCTGTCGCCGCCAATTCCAGATCCGATGGAAGCATTAAACCTGCAGTAGCGATGGTTCCTCCAAAGAAAAAGAAAAAACTTGGGGCATATAAAATCGACACTGGGCTACTTACAGCCTATGCAGAAAATGAGTACTGGATCATTGATGAAGAAACAAAGCAGGCTTCAATCAATCTTCAGGAAACCCTCAAGGAATTCAGCATCCAGGCAGAAATCATAGGTATCCGCAAGGGTCCTGTGGTCACCATGTTTGAAATCCTTCCTGCTCCTGGCGTTAAGCTATCAAAGATTGTCGGTCTTGCTGACAACATCGCACTTCGTCTTGCTGCACAGTCAGTACGTATCGTTGCACCAATTCCTGGAAAACGTGCAGTCGGTATTGAAATTCCTAACAGAGACAGAGCCATTGTTTCTTTCCGTGAATGCATCGAACAGAACCGTCCTGAATGGAAAAAGATGTCGGTGCCTGTAATCCTTGGAAAAGACATCGAAGGCGAGACACAGATCATGGACCTTGTAAAGACTCCTCACCTCCTTATTGCAGGATCAACAGGTGCAGGTAAATCTGTTTGCGTCAACAGCATGATTCTTTCTATTCTTTACAAGAGAAGTCCAAGCGACGTAAAGATGATTCTCATCGACCCTAAGGTTGTTGAGCTTAAACTTTACAACCACATTCCTCATTTGCTTACTCCCGTAATCACAGAATCCAAGAAGGCAATGCAGGCCCTCCAGTACTGCCTTTGTGAGATGGAACGCCGCTATGCTGTCCTCGACAGCCTCGGTTGCCGTGACATTTCAAGCTACAATAAAAAAATAGTCGACCAGCACATAGCGACAGAAAAAATTCCATACCTCATTGTCATCATCGACGAGTTTGCTGACCTCATGGCTACAACTGGAAAACAGCTTGAAGGTGTTGTAGCACGTCTTTGTGCCATGTCCCGTGCAGTCGGCATCCATCTTGTCCTTGCAACTCAGCGTCCTTCAGTCGATGTCATCACTGGTCTCATCAAAGCAAACATTCCAAGCCGTATTGCCTTCATGGTTGCAGCAAAAACAGACAGCCGCATCATCATCGACCAGATGGGTGCCGAAAAGCTTCTTGGTAAAGGCGACATGCTCTATGCAAGTGCTACGGATCCTTTCCCTGTCCGCATACAAGGTGCATTCATTTCCGACCAGGAAGTCGAGGATGTAGTTGAAGCCGTAAAGGAATGGGGAGAGCCTGAATACATCGACGATGAAATTTTTGTTGACGATGAAGAAGATGAATCAAATGGACAGATGTCCTTTTTCAACGACGGTGCAGATGATCCGTTATACGACAAGGCACTGGACATTGTAATTCAGGCTGGCAAAGCAAGCGCAAGCTACATTCAGCGTAGACTTAGCATCGGATACAACCGTGCGGCTCGTCTTGTCGAGCTTATGGAGGAACGTGGAATCGTAGGTCCTGCAAATGGATCAAAGCCTCGTGAAATCATCCACATGCCTTAAGCACAGTTTCCGTCTGTAAAAATTTTTAATTTGGTTTATGACAGGAACCATGTTATAATTGGAGATGAAAATGGAAGAAAGCAAAAATGAATCGACGATGAATATTTTGACTCAGTTCCAGAACCTGCAGCAGTCAGGCATGCTTTCTTCTGTTGAAAATCTAAAGAAAGAGAACACTGACCTTATCCGTATCGTCAATGACATCTCCCACTTGATTTCCCTCACTGAAGTTGATTCCATGATCGACTTCCTGTGTTCCCGCTTCCTTGAATATTTCATTCCAGACAGGCTTGTATTCCTTTTTCAGCCGCCAAGGAAAAAGCATTTAAGGCAGTATGTATATCGAAGGCTCGTAAAGACAGATGAAAGCATCTCGACCGAATCCTTTTCCTTTCTCAAGGATTATTTCGACCAGAATCTGACCCATGAGCAGTCAGGTGCCGTCCACTACTTCAACGAAATAAAGGACAGTCTTCCTTCTGAAATTTCAGACAGCATTCTTGAGGACATAAACCCTCATTTTGTAATTCCTTTGATCGCCATCGGAGGAACTTACGGTATCGTATTCATCACCAATAAAATCACAGACACTGAATACTCCGATTCACAGATTTCATACATCAGCAGAATTTTTTCCATTCTTTCCATTACAATGCAGAATGGACTTCATTATGAATCTTCCATCACGGATTCAAAGACAGGCTTATACACCAACGACTTCTTCTTCTCAAGACTGAATGAAACTTTATCCTCTGTAAAAAGATATAAACAGACTTCAGCTGTACTCATCCTGGACATTGACTTCTTCAAGAAATTCAACGACAACTGGGGACATCTTGTTGGGGACAAAGTCCTTATATCCATTGCCAATACCCTCAAAAAAACTTTGAGAAACGAGGATTGCATCGCAAGATTTGGTGGAGAAGAATTCTCTATCCTTCTGACCCAATGCACTTCAGAATCTGTTTTCAAGGTTGCAGAACGCGTCAGGAAAGCCGTCGAGGACATGGTGCTTTATGAACAGGATAAACCTCTAAAGGTAACGGTCAGCATAGGTGGTGTAATCATAGATTATCATGAAGATCTGGAACCAAGGATAATCTTCAAGAAGGCGGATCAGGCGCTCTACTACTCAAAGGAACACGGCAGAAACCAAAGCACCATTTATAAGCTTGGTCTTCTGGATCTTGCAAGGATGCATAACAACGACTTTGACATTTTCGACGAGGAATAAAAAAAGCCTTCAAATGAACTTTTGCTTCACTTGAAGGCCTTTGATTTTTAAAGGTTTAATGCTTCAAACTGCATCAACACGAATGGATGAACCCCATCGGCCCGAATCAATATCCGTCGCTCATGCTGCGATTGATGTCTCTCTGGAACAGTTCTGCATAGGCAAGACTTCTTTTCTTAAGTTCTTCCTTAAGCTCCTGTGGGAACGGAAGATATCGCCAGAAGATTGCTCGGACTTCCTTGTCAAGCTTCTGTGTTCCCATTGATTCCTTTGTCATCCAGAGGATATAGTCATCGATGAAGAACTGCTTGATGTCTCCCTTCATCTTATGTTCTTCAAGATACTGATAGTAATGGCCTGTAAGACCGTCGCTCATCCAGTCAAAGGATGCCTTTTCCTTTGCTACCTGCCAGCGCAAATCGGCAACGGCAGTAAGACATGCAGTTTTAAGATCGCGAGGATACATCGGAATACAGATTCTACCACGGCTTGAAAGTCTGTTGAATCTATCGAATGGTTCCCAACAGAAGCCAGAATCACCATAGGATGGAACAAGAAGAGTATAAGGAACGATTCTATGCGGAATGTTCTTATGTATGCGGCAGAAGCACTGAGGATCTATAGATTCAATCCACTGCAGCTCTCTGATTACATTTTCGCGGAAGCCAGTAAACTTGTCGATACAGTGGAAGAATTCTCTTGTAAAAACCGGGAACTGGTTACCCTGCCGTCCACAGGTCATCTTATGCATCTGACGCAAAGTATTCATCTCACCAAGAATCTCTTCTTTTCCAACGCTTACTTCTTCGACCACTTCATTGGATTTGGCGTTGAGGCTTTCCTCAATGTCCTTTGCTTCCTTGAATTCATTCAGGTAATTTGAAAGCTCCTTATCGACCTTCTGCAATGAACGGAAAAGGTTTGTGATGTCGCTGAACATTTTCCTCTGCAGATCTGTATAAGGAGCCTTATGAGGATCAAGCCCCATTACAGTTTCATGCACCATGAGCTCTTCCATTCTGCTCATTACCTGATGTTCAAGGGTCTGTCGTTCCGCTTCTTTTGCATTTAAAAGGCTTTCAGAAGTCTGCATCTTTCCACTGTTCTTGCTCTTAAGCTGTTGAATCCTTGCCTGCTCTGCACCTGCCCCTCCCTTGTTTGCTCCCTTGACTGGAGTTTCATCTGTTGTGGAAGGCTTCATGTGACCGAGGGCAATGCTTTTTATCCATTCATCCATGTAAAGAACAGGTTCATAGGTATTGTTAAGGTCGATAGCCTTTGCAAACATTGTCTTCTGTTCTGCAGTTGCAAGTGAAGGTAAAAGAATACCATAGCGCATTGCCATCCTCTTGCAGTCTGCAATTCCAGTGCTTGCCATCTTTGGAGCAAGCGTCCTGAGGAATTCCCAGTATGCAGTCACAATCTGCTGACGATAGACAGTCTTGTCTTTTTTATCCTGGCAGTTAAGATATTTCACAAGAAGAGAATGAAGGCGCTGTGAGCTCTGTCCTTCACCTGTAAGGCATTTCTTGTAATATGAAGGATCGTCGTAGACCTGATTAGGTTCCTCATTAAAATATTTTTCAATTGGACGGAATTCCTTGATGTTAAGGTCTACCTCTGGAATACATCCGAGCATCTTTGGTTTGCCTGCAGAATTTTCCTGTTCCTCAACAAAGCGATCAAAATCCTTATTGGAAGAACTGCTAATCATACTAGTGAATTCATCTCCAGCCACGCCGAACCCTGATCCACTATTTGATTCAGCCTGCGAAAAGAGGGCTTCAAAAGACTGATCGTCATCTTCGTATGCCATTGAATATACTCCCGAAATTTTAATATCTATTAATTATATCATGCGAATTTATAAGTTGTAAACAAAAGGTTTTTCGCTAGAATTTTACTTGCTTAGATCTTTTACAGAATCGCGTTCCACAAGTTCTGCCTGAACCCTTACGCAATCGTGTACAGGAATTCCTACAAGACGATTCATCAGCATTTCCGATGAAAGCTTTCCGATGGTAAGCCTGTTCTGTTTGAATGTGGTCAATGTCGGTGTAATGAATTCCGAGGCCTGTTCGTTATCAAATCCTATGATTGAGATTTCATCGGGCATCTTTACCTTTATGGACTCAAGGTATTCCATCGCACCAAAAGCCATGTTGTCATTGGCAACAAACACCGCAGTAAGCTGCGGATTCTTTTCATGAAGTTTTTTCATCGCCTCATAGCCAAGCGCTCTTGTCCACTTTGCGCAGTATTCAATGTTGCTTTCATCAAATTCCAATCCCGCTTCATCCACTGCCTTCCGTAGACCTTCAAGCCTTTCCTTGGCGGCAAGATTATACTGCGTAAAGGAGCCGGAAATGTATCCGATCTTTTTATGTCCTTTTTCTATAAGGAATTTTCCTGCCTTGTATCCTGCATCGACATTTGCAGTCACAACCGAAGGAACTCCTGGTATTATGTAGTTGATTGAAACACAGGGTATTTCTGAATTTGCAAGCTCCATAAGATCTTCATCCACACTCAGGGGGTTGATGATCATGACAGCATCTACATTTCGGTGTAGGCAATGTTCAAGATAGGAGCGTTTTTTTGCAAGAAGAGACCGAGAAAGAAAAATCAGATCATAGCCGGAATTTTCCATCTCGGTCCTGATGGTGTTCATGATACCGCCAAAGAGTGGATGTTCAAAGCCGCGCTGCATGTCGGCATCTTCAAAGATCACACCGACAAGATATGATTTCTTTGTAGTAAGAGAACGCGCAGCCATGTTCGGTTTGTAACCAAGAGCTTCAGCAGCCTTAAGGATCTTATCCCTTGTCTTTACGCTCAAGCCCCCGGTTCCATTGAGCGCCTTGGAAATTGTCGGAGCCGAATAGCCCGTTTCCTTGGCGATATCATAGATCGTTACCATTTTTCCTTATACTCTTTTGTATATGAAATATTCAAAGTCACAAGGATTTGTATACTGGACCATGTCGGCGCAGTACATTCCAACAAATGCTCCTGTAAATCCCTGTCCGCCGTATTCGTCAGAAAGCTTTGTGGCATCAAGCAATGGTCTCATCTGGCGGAAATTGATTCCATCCTGTGACCACCAGAAGAATCCCTTCTTGCCGTCAACCTTGAGCTTTATCCAAACCGGTTTATTTTCCTCGATTGGAATTTCTACTTCGCGGATGAAGCCCTCTGGCATTATTGTCATTACATTGATGACCTTTCCAAGTTTTTCATCATGGGTTACGACACAGAGGTACTGTGTCTCTTCATCATAGCGGTAGACCATGCCTGCAAAATGCTGGAAATCGGTAGGATTGAATTCAAGCTTTGTCTCAGCCTCAAAAGCAAAGTCTGTCTGGCGGCGGGCAACAAGTCCCTGCTCAAATGTTGAAACAGGGGACTGTCCCCCATGAATCCTAAGCCAGCCTGGACGTTCCTTTGTGCTGAACCTGTCTTCTGTCATTGGGATGCGGAGTGTCTTAAAATCAAGCTTCCAGTCATCATTGTCGAACGTATATTTTTCTGCAGGATGGATTGCTCCATGACCTGGAAGGATCTCACCTTCACCTTCAACTTCGATATATTCTGGTGGGAAATTCTGAAGTGAACCGTCAGGCTGCTTTACGAATGGCCAGCCATCCTTCCATTCAAGCTCTGCGATTCCTGTTTCACGACCAAGGATACAGCGTTCTGTACCTTCTACTGGGCGACCGCAAAGATATACAAGGTAGTCTTTCTTTCCGTCTGGACTCTTGCACATTGCACCGTGTCCTGCACGCTGCAACCAGATTTCGTCATGACCATAAGAAGAAATCAATGGATTGCATGGATGAACTTCATAAGGACCAGTGATGCTCTTTGATCTGCCACAGCTGATTGCATGCTCATAGCATGTTCCGCCTTCAGCAGCAAAGATATAATAGTATCCGTCCCTTTTGTAAAGATGAGGTCCTTCTACAAGACCAATGTCTGTACCACGGAAAATCTTGTGGATAGGACCTACAAGCTTCTTCTGCTTTGCATCGTATTCCTGAAGAAGGATTCCAGAGAACTGGCGTGGACCTGTCTGGCGGTAATCCCATTCCATGTTGATGTACCAGTGCTTTCCGTCATCATCGTGGAACATGGAAGCATCAAAACCGCTTGCGTTCATGAATACTGGGTCTGACCAAGGACCTTCGATAGAAGGAGCAGTAGTAAGATAGTTTGGACAGTCCTTCCAAGGACCTGCATTCCAGCTGCGTACATTTGTATAAATCAAGTAAAACAGCTTCTCAGATTCACAATATGTAAGACATGGTGCCCAGATTCCACAAGAAGCCTTGTTTCCTGCCATATCCAAAAGTGTCTTAGTCTGCAACGGTGAGGCAACCGGTTGCCAATTTTTCAAATCTTTAGAGCGGTGTAACTCTACACCAGGAAACCACTCAAAGGTGGAATTTGCAATAAAACATTCACCGTTTGCATTGACGATGGATGGATCTGCGTGAAAACCAGTAAGAATTGGATTGTAAACCTTCATTTATATGACTCCAAATTTATTATTTTGCTAAAAAAAAAAGCAGGGTTCCCGCAATGGAAACCCTGCTGCGAATTTAATGCTATTCCTTTACAGAACCCATTGTAATTCCGGAAATGATGTATCTAGACATGAATGCATAGAATACAAGGATTGGAATAAGGGATACTGCAACACCAAGGTAGATTGAACCGTATTCTGTACGGTAGATATCACCACGAAGTGTCTGAACAAGCATAGGAAGTGTATACTTCTTCTGATCCGAAAGGAGAACGAATGGTGTCATGAAGTTGTTCCATGAACCAACGAAAGAGAAAATACACTGTGCTGCAAGAGCAGGAACCATGATTGGAAGAATGACAATGTTGAAGATCATGAACTCACCTGCACCATCGATACGTCCAGCATCGATAAGCTCAAATGAAAGGATGGATTCCATATACTGCTTGATGAACAATACAGTACCTGCAGAAGCGATTGTTGGAACAATCAAAGGAATAAAGCTGTTTGTAAGGTGACACTTAGCCATGAACTGGTAGAAACCAATGAATGAAAGTGTACCTGGAATCATGATTACGATAAGGATGAAAGCCCAAAGGAAATTACGACCCTTAAATCTATAAACATGAATTGCATATGCTGTAAGTGTCGAGAAATAAACACCAAGCACTGTACAACAAACAGAAATGAAAGCACTGTTGCTGAAACCCTGCCAAATCTTAAAGTTACGGCTTGTAAGATTGTGCCAGTTGTTCATTGTGTTTCCACCAGGAAGGAAAGAAAGACCTTCGTTGATCTGTGCATTCGAACGAGTTGCGTTGATAAGCATCAGGTAAATTGGTACAACCGCAATGATTGTAAACAAGATCATGAGTACATAAATTATCGATCTTTTAGCGGTAAGGGTTGCTCTATCGCTTCTCATCTGTTAGTCCTCCTTTTTTCATACAAGTAGTGATGAAGTGCAACTACACCAACACCAACATAACCGAATGCGAGCAAGAGAATGAACATTCTTGTCCACATGTAGAGAGCGAATCCAACGATGATGAATATCAACATAAGCAAGAGATACCACCACTGGTTGAACTTGCGGTCCTTAATCATCTGGTTGATCATAGTAGCAAGAAGGATAGTGATGATGAATACTCCGATGGCAATTGCTGCGGCATAAGAATAGTCAGTCTTACCCTGGAATCCCATGTTATACAGGTAAACACCCATTGTACGGATTGCATAACGAGGTCCACCACGCATATCTGTAAGAAGGAATGGAATTTCGAACAACTGCATACCACCAATCATTGATGTAACGAGGAGGTAAAGCATCATTGGGCGAAGCAATGGGATTGTGATCAACCATGTCTGCTGTCTCTGGTTTGCACCGTCAACGATTGCAGCTTCGTACAATGAAGGTGAAATACTTGTGATACCTGCCATAAGCATGATCAATGTATGTCCACACCACATCCACCACTGAATGAATGCAACGATGATTCTTGGAACCCAGTCAATAAGGTAATCCTTATCTGGAGTAACATTCATACGGAAAAAGTTGAAACCACGAAGAACTTCTTCACCATCAACAATTTCAGTAGCCCATATATTCAAGGTACCAGTAAGAAACTGGTTTACAGGTCCGATTGGATATGCAAACAAACTGCGGAACAAGATAGCGATAGATGCTGTTGTAAGCAAGTTAGGCATATAGAATACGGCTCTGAACAAACCTTTACATTTCAAATTCAAACGCAAATCTGTGAACCAGATTGCAAAAATAAGAGCAATACTAAGCTGAGGAGCAAAGTTAAGGCCCCACATACAGAAAGTATTGTAAACTGAATCCCAGAAGAACTTGTCTGTAACAAGTCTCTTGAAGTTTTCAAGTCCAACAAAGCCCATGTCTGTCTTAAAGCCCTTTATGTCGCTGAAACCGAGCATAAGGGTATAGATTACAGGCCAAAATTGGAATGCTGCGTAAACCAGGATAAAAGGCAGAACAAAAACTGCACCTGCTCTGTTAACTCTAGTTTCTATTCCGGATTTTTTCTTCATCAAAGCACCTCACAAATTCCGGCAGAAACCGGATAAAAAAAAGCCCAATATAACCGCCTTTATCCAAGGCGGCTATATCAGGCATTATACACTAGGGAAATTAGTTACCAAGTGAAAGCTGTGCTGCAACCTGCTCCTTGAAATCTGCAAGAGCCTGTTCCAATGACTTTTCACCGTTTACATAAGCACCAGTTGCTTCACCGAAGATACCTTCGATAGCCTGGTCTGTACCCTGTGAGAGCTTTCCGTTAACATTCTTTGCCATTTCAGCAAATTCTGCATAGTGGTTCTGTCCACCAAGGAATGCTTCAGAGAAGTTGTCCTTAACCTTTGCTACAACCTTAGCGTTAGAAACAACGTCACCAGTATCCTTTGCCCAGTTCTCGAGGAATGTGTCATCTGTAGCTACGTACTTGATGAGTTCCTTAGCTGCATTAGGGTTCTTTGTCTTTGCCCATGCACCTACCCAAGTACCACCCCAGCGGTATCCTACTGGACCAGCACACATTGCCCAGTCACCTGATGTTTCTGGAGCATTTGTCTTAAGAACATAGTGGAGACCCCATGTTGGGAGGAAGTAAGAGAATACTTCCTTTGTGTTTCCTGATTCATCAGCGAGAACACCCTTCATACCAGCGAACCAACCTTCTGACCACTGACCAACACGACCTTCAAGACCACGATCCTTGAGAGTCTTACACATCTTCATGTATTCTTCCATAAGTGGATCTACAACGAGCTTGTCGTTTACTACCCATGGATTCTTGCGGCCAGATGAGTATGGCTTGAAGAGGTCACCTGTTGAAGATACGATGTAGCAGTTTCCGTTTGACTTTGTCTTGAGGAGTTCTGCTGTCTCGAGGAACTTGTCCCAGTTAGCGAGAGCCTTCTGAACTTCTGCTGGATCATCTGTACCGAGGTACTTCTTTGCGAGTGAGCGGCGATAGAATACAGCACCTGGAGTTACCTGCCATGAGAGACCGTATACCTTTCCGTTGTATGTACCAACTTCTGCTGGGTAAGCAATCATCTTGTCCTTGATTTCGTTGTAAACGTCTGTAAGGTCAAGAAGAAGACCTGATTCAACGTACTTGCGAACGAATGCGTCTTCGAGAGCGAAAACGTCTGGACATCCTGAACCAGAAGCGAGAACTGGGTCAAGCTTGTTTGGGAACTGGTCTGTTGGTGTGAGTGAGTATTCAACTTCATACTTACCCTTGAAGCGACCATCTTCCTGGAAATACTTTGTGATCATTCCGTCCAATTCGTCTGTAAATGACCATACTACGAGCTTGTTGCTTGCATCCTTACCAGCTGATGCTCCGTCTTTCTTTGCACATCCTACGAGTGCAAGTGATGCACATGCTACTGCAGCAGCAACTGCAACCAATTTCTTCATACGTTCCTCCTATTAGTTATGCATATGAAAATATTACATCGGACTCCACATTTTTTAATTTGATATTTAGGAACCCGAGGGTTACGATTTAAAGCCGGAATACCTACGGAAACCGGTTTCAAATATTAGTATAAGTCCACGATATTAAATTGTCAAACAAATTCTTACCAAAATTACCATTACAAAGTGAAAATTCTTCAATTTATGGTTACTCTAAGGAAAATCCATAAAAATTCACAAGAATTCCAATATTTTCAATAGAATAGTCTTTCGCCCATCGCTATTTTTGAATAGTTGCCTGCATTTTTAGACATAAATGTAGACAAATGGAAAATTTTCTGTATATTGAAAAGAATAAAACAATGAAAGGAGTTCAGAATGCAGTACGGCTATTTTGACGATGAAGCAATGGAATATGTTGTAACACGCCCTGACACACCTACATCTTGGAGCAACTATCTTGGTTCCACAGAATACGGTGCTGTCATCACAAACAACGCAGGCGGTTACGGATTTTACAAATCTGGTGCACAGGGAAGATTCATGCGCCTCAGGTTCAACTCAATCCCGATGGATCAGCCTGGTAGATATTTCTACCTCCGCGACATGGAAAGCAAGGACTACTGGTCGGCTTCATGGCAGCCTGTAGGAAAGCCTCTCGACAAATACAAGAGCATCTGCCGCCACGGTACTGCTTACTCTATTTTTGAAACAGAATATGAAGGCATCAAGTCTGAAGCAAAGTACTTTGTTCCTCTTGGACAGACCTTCGAATACTGGAGACTCAAGGTAACAAACACTGGCTCAAAAGCAAGAAAGCTCCGCGCATTCACTTACTGTGAATTCTCCAACCAGTGGAACACAACACAGGACCAGGTCAACCTCCAGTACTCAATCTTCATCTGTAAGGGAGAAAAGGCAAAGGAGAACATGCTCCGCTATTCTATCCACGAAAACCTTTACCTCCAGCACCAGAAGAACCCAGCCATCGGCGACTACATGAGCGAATGGATGGCCCTCGTTGGACAGCCAATGACAGGCTACGATACAGACCGCCAGTCGTTCATCGGCACATACGGAAGCTACAAGGAACCTGATTCAGTCATCAACGGAGAATGCAAGAACTCAAACGCTTACGGCGACAACATCTGTGGTTCAATGCAGTCTGACATCGAGCTTGCACCAGGCGAAACAAAGGAACTCGTTGTTCTTCTTGGTATCGGCGATGCAAATGTTGAAGGCGAAAAGGCTGTTAAGGAATTCGGCTCCATCGCAAAGTGTGACGAAGAATTCGACAAGCTTGTTAAGGCATGGCACGCAAAGCTCGGAAGCCTCAACGTTAAGACTCCAGATGAAGACATCAACCACACAGTAAATGTCTGGGGACTTTACAACTGTCTTATTACCTTCGCTTGGTCTCGTGCAGCATCTTTGGTTTACAACGGAGAACGCGACGGTCTCGGTTACCGCGACTCAGTTCAGGACATCCTCGGTGTTTCTGCAGCAATTCCAGAAGAAGCAGAAGAACGCCTTGTTCGCCTCTTGAGCGGACAGTTTGCAAACGGCGGTGCCCTCCCAGTCATTTCAAAGGACTTTGTTGCAGGAAAGCAGAAGATGATTCCAGCAGAAGAATTCCGTTCGGACGACTGCCAGTGGTTCTTCAACGCAATTCCATGTTTCGTTGCTGAAACAGGTAAATTTGACTTCTACAACCGCGTAGTTCCTTACGCAGACCAGGGAGAAGCAACAGTTTACGGACACCTTAAGCAGGCACTCCTTTTCAACCTTGAAAGAATGGGTGCAAACGGACTCCCTTGCGGACTCCTTGCCGACTGGAACGACTGCCTTAAGCTCGGTTACCACGGAGAATCCCTCTTTGTTGCTTTCCAGCTCCGCCTTGGACTTACAACATACGCAGACATTTCAAAACGCCTTGGAAAGGAAGACGAAGCAAAATGGGCAATGGCAGAACGCGACAAGCTCGATGCAAACATCCAGAAAAAGTGCTGGGACGGAAAGTGGTTCGTTTGGGCAATTGCAGAAGACGGAACAGTTTATGGAACACACTCAATCGATGAAGGACAGATCTACTTCAATACACAGGTTTGGTCGGTTCTTTCAGGAGCTGCAACACCTGACCAGGTACGCGACTGTCTTGCCAGCGTAAAGGAAAAACTTGCAACACCTTACGGACTCATGCTCTGTGCTCCACCATTCATCTATGCAAGCCGCAACATCATGACATCTGTTGTTTACCCAGCAGGTATCAAGGAAAATGCAGGTATCTTCAACCATACACAGGGTTGGGGCGTCATCGCAGAAATCATGCGCGGAAACGGAGACCAGGCTTACGAATACCTTAAGGCTGCACTTCCTGCTGCATACAACACAAAGGCAGAAGTACGCCAGAGCGAACCATATGTAATCGGTCAGACAACATATTCTTCTGTAAGCCCACGCGCCGGCAACACAAGAGTATCTTGGCTTTCTGGTGCTGCAACATGGAACTACTACTCAATCACACAATACATGCTCGGTATCAGACCACAGTACGATGGCCTCCTGCTTGATCCATGTCTAAAGGCAGACTGGGACGGCTTTACGGCAGACCGCCGCTGGAGAGGCATGAACCTCCACATCGAAGTAAAGAACCCACAGCACGTAAACAAGGGTATCGAATACATCGAAGTAGACGGAAAGAAGCTTGAAGCAGCAGTTGTTCCTGTATCAATGCTTAAGGACGGCAGCAAGATCGTTGCCTACATGGGCAAAAATGCAGTAGCAGTTGAAAACGAAAGAATGTAAGTTGATTTGATTCTTTAAAAGAACGCAGCCCTCTGATTTTTCGATCGGAGGGCTGTTTTTTTCTATATATTTGCCAGCGGATTTGTTCGCGTCTACGGCGCTCACGGGGTGTCACACGGATTGTTCCACGATTCTTGATTGTCCAGAAACAAAGTTTTGGGCTGAGTTTTTTTGTTTTTTCATGTGAAACCGTCATTTTTTATTTTTTTCCGTTTATTAATAGTTATGGAGGATTTGTTCTCCAGATTCTATTTAACGGAGCTGAAATGGAAAAAGAGATCACCATCACCGACAACTTCATGTTTGCAACGGTCATGAAGGACGAAAGCGTTTGCAGACCATTTCTTGAAAGGATGCTCGAAATTAGCATCGAAAAAATTGTCTATCTTGAGCGCGAGAAAGACCTGCGTGTGGACCCATATTCCAAGGGAATCCGCCTGGACGTCCATGTGAAGGACAGCACCAGGGTGTTCTGCCTTGAGATGCAGTGCCTCGACAGGAAGGACCTTCCGCTAAGGACAAGGTACTACCAGAGCTTGCAGGACATATCCTTCCTTGACAAGGGAAATGTTTATGTAGATCTTCCTGAAACCTACATACTTTTTGTCTGTCTGTTTGACATGTTTGGAAAAGGGATTCCAGTCTACACCTTCGAGAACTCCTGCGTGGAGGACAGAGGAATCCTGCTGAATGACAAATGCCATAAAGTATTTTACAATGTTAAAGCGTGGGAAAAGGAAACCAATCCCGAGAGACGCTCACTGCTAAAGTACTTCCATGACAAGAAGGCTGAGGACGACCTTACGAGATGCATGCAGGAGCAGGTGATTCATAACCTCAATCTACGCGAATGGAGGAAAGAACATATGACCATAGAGCAGGAAATAAAACTTCAGGCAAGATATGCCTACGATGACGGCAAAGCGGAGGGGCTATCTCAGGGAGCCCACGAGAAGGCTGTGGAGACGGCAAGAAGCGCAATCGCAATGGGGCTCAGCGTGGAGCAGATTGTGAAGCTTACTGGGCTTAGCGATGAAGAAATTGAAAAGCTCAAGGTCACTGTACAACAGTAGTCGCACTTTGGGCGCTTTAATTGCTAGGAAACCAGCGGATTTGTTCGCGTCTACGGTAATCACGGGGGGGCACACGGATTTGATTTTCCTACGGAAAATCTTATGCGTAGAAGAAGAATGATATTTTTGAATTGCTTTTTTTAACCCCGCTGTGAAAAAACTTTTAGAAATAACTTTTTAATTTTCAAATTCATTATAATAAAAAAAGTGTTTGTCCTTCTTATGCAGTTGCTTTAGCTCTTTGTCGTAAATATTTTTTTGCTTTATTATAATATCTATAAATATGAAACATAGAATTTTACTTCTTATATTTTTCTTTTCTCCCTTTTCACTTTTCGCAGAAAAGAATCTTTCTGTCTCCCCATATTTCTCCATAAAATCAGGAACGCTCTACGAATACCTATATTCCTCTGAAAACAGCAATAATGAAGTAAGCCTTTTGGAATGGGATTATTCTCAGCTTTATTGCCTTGGATTAAAAACTTCATTTGAAAATAAAAATGCTGAATTCTATTTCGGATTTGATTTTGCTCTTCCACTTGAATGTGGCAATATGTATGACTCTGATTACTTTTATAAAAATGGAATTAAGAATAAATGCAATTATAGTTCTAGCAACAATTATTCCAAATTAATTTTCAACAGCATCTTTGGCGCAAACTATCGCTTTTCTTTTTTCGAACGACTTTCTATTACTCCAGAATTTCAACTGCAATATACATTTGCTAAATTTAAGGCCCAGAACGGACACGGAAGATATGGACGAGCTCCATACAGCAAAACCGGAACTGATGTAAACTGGGACAGTGAAGATGCTAAAATTATTTCAAAGTTATACGGATGTGAATTCTACCGTCATAATTTATATACATGGACTGGTCTAACATTATCTTACGATTTTACAAATAAATTTAATGCTGGACTTGGATTTTTTCTCTCTCCATTTTCTTATACATATTCTGTAGATCATCATCTTAACAAACCAACTTATGACACTTACCTAAAGATGGAAGGTCATGGAAATTTATCAAAGTTCAAATATAAACTTTTTTCAAATACATCAATTAATCATAACCTTATTCTCTATACTCATATCGAATTTATAACTGGAAATACAGATAAAGGCATTTCCAAAATTGCTGATTTTACAGAAAAATACTATCCCTTGGATCAAAAAAACGGTGCAAATATTAAACAGACGGATTTTACAATAGGCTTCAAAATTGTTCTTTGACGGTTGAAAATCTTTTTTATCACATTATAATTATAGAAGGGTTTAGTTTAAGCCTGATTTTATATCTTCTGCTCACGCGGGTGGGCGTACGGAAAGAGGTAATTCCTAATGAAAAAATTAATTAAGAGTGCTCTTGTAGTTGCATTGGGTGCAGCTGTTCTTGGAATGATGTCTTGTCAGAAAGACAATGACGAACACAAAATTCTTGAACAGAGCGGAATCGGTGCTTCCGCAAAATGGACAGTTAACTATACAAATGATAGTGCTTCCACATACAACCGTGGATTTAATGTTCTTTCAACAAAGCATACTTCTGGAAAGTGTACAATTACAATAGCTGATAGTGGCGATGCCATTTCTGGTGTTATTGGTTTCGTATTTGGAAAGACAGACAATGCTGATGGAACTGCAAATTTTGGACTTGTCGGAGTTCAAAGAAATAGCTCAACATCTTTGAGGTATTACATTTCTTGGTACTCAAATATTGACCTTTCTAAGATGGATGGTTACGAAAACTTTATCGGTCTCGATGGAAAAAAACCTGCAGATTCTGGAGCTACCGCAAAAGAACAGGGTTTAACACAATGGCAAAATTTTACTAACTATGGTTCAGCAGGATCAGATGTAACACTCATCGTGGAAGTAGAAGCAACAGGAACTGTTGATTCCAATGGAGTTGTAAAGGCTGCAGGTCATGACGGTGGATATAAAATCACACTTAGAAGATCTGATGGAACAGCTATCTTAGAGGATAATACATCATTAACTAATACTATTACAAAGATGAAACCTGATGAGGGTACTGCAAAGCAGGCTGCCATTGGTGCATACGCTAATGTATACCCAGGAAAGACAATGAGAGCTAAAGTTCAGATGACAGACGTTGTTCAGGAACTTGCAGAAGAAGAGTAATTTAAGATAACACTTTAACGCCAAAGAGGCTGTCCAAAAAGTATTGGTGAAGTGCACCCCTAAAGTTGGACAAATAAAGTTCAATTTTAGGAGGTGCATTTTTTATGTCCAAATACTCAGAAGAGTTCAAATTAAAAATTGTAAAAGAGCATAAAGAAACGCATATAGGTTCAAAACGGCTGCATAA